>NZ_JBEZMO010000006.1:345232-364184 GCF_040652655.1 Streptomyces sp. NPDC048191 | reverse complement strand
CAACCAAAAACCCACGTTGGCGTGTGATGACCGCGTTGTCCGCGGTCATCACTCGCCATCGTCGTCTGTGCGCCGCCAGGGACTCGAACCCCGGACCCGCTGATTAAGAGTCAGCTGCTCTAACCAACTGAGCTAGCGGCGCCTGCTGACGAAGAGAACTCTACCCGACCTTCGCGAGTGCTCCGGACCACGTCCTGGCGGCCCCGCGGTGACCGGGCGGCCGTCGGAGGGGCCGTGTACATCATTCGGACCGTCAAAGTGTCGCTCTTGTGGTGAGTTGGGAAACTGATCAACGTACACACTTGTGGACAAATCCCCTCCGAATGTGAGGTAGATCGCATGAAGGCGCCCGTGTTCGAGGATTTCGCCCCGGCGAGCGACTGTGACTGCCCCGGTTGCGTCGCAGGGCGACGGGTGAGCCCCCGCCCGCCGTCCGGCCGCTCCGGCGGCCCCGCGGCGGCCCGCGGGATCGTGGTCGTCGCCGCCGCCTCCGCCGTCCTCGGCGCAGCTGCCCCGGCCGTCGCCGTCACCCCGGGCCGCCCCGCCGAGGGGCGCCCCCACGCGACCGGCGGCGGCGAGCCCGACACCCCCCAGGGCGCGAAGGCCCCGCTGCACGGCCCCGGCGGCCAGCCGACGAGCCCCGACACCGCCCCGATCCCCGCGACCACCCGGACCCAGATCATCAACCGGGCCAAGACCTGGGTGGCCGCACAGGTGCCGTACAGCATGAACGACTACTGGACCGACGGTTACCGGCAGGACTGTTCGGGCTATGTGTCCATGGCCTGGAGCCTGCCCAGCAACGAGTGGACGGGCAGCCTCGACCAGTTCGGCGTGAAGATCACCAAGGAACAGCTCAAGCCCGGGGACATCCTGCTCTACCACAACCCCGACAACCCCGAGAAAGGCTCCCACGTGGTGATCTTCGGCGGCTGGACGGACTACACGCACACCTACTACACGGTCTACGAGCAGACACCCCCGCACACCCGCAGTCAGGCCACGCCCTATCCCTATTGGAGCAACGTGGACAAGTACGTCCCCTACCGCTACAAGGGCCTGCCCGCCGACGCCAAGGCGGGCGTCCGCCAGGCGGGCGCGGCAGGACCGGCCCGGCCGGCCGGACAGGGGGTGCCCATGTCCCACGGGGTGCCCGGCTACCCCGGCCGGCACCACTTCCTTCCCGGCGCGGAGAACGCCTATGTCACGCAGATCGGCCGCCGGCTGGTGGAGATGGGGTTCGGCGGCTTCTACACCGGCGGTCCCGGCCCGCGCTGGGGCGAGGCGGACCGGCGTGCCGTCGAGGCCTTCCAGCGCACCCAGGGCTGGCGCGGCGGCGCGGCGGACGGCTATCCGGGGCCGGAGACCTGGCGACGGCTGTTCGCGGACGTGGACCCCGGCCGGGTGACCGGCCTCTGACCGCCCGGCCGGCGCCGGTCACCGACCACGACGGTCCCCGACCGCCCATGAACAACCCCTTCGACGACGCATCTGGCGTGGAGGCTGGAGGCAGGCATGAGTACGACGACGTCACACACACCGCCCGATTCCGAGGGGGAGCCGGAGGCCGCAGTGGCCTCGGGCGGGGATCCGGACCGGCTGATCCACAACGAGACGACCACCGAGATCCCGGTCCATCTGCTCTACCGCGACGCCCCCGACCCGGCGACCTCGGTGACGGTGCCGCTCAAGCCCGTGGTGGTGGCCGGCCGCCACGGCATCGGCGAGCAGTCGCGGCTTCCCGGCCGGCCGCCGGCGCGCGGCCGGCCCCTTCCGGACGTCGACCCGGAGCTGATGGAACGTCCGGCGCGGGTGCTGCCGGGCGCCGTGGGGGTGCTGGCCGGGCTGTGCGGGCTCCTCGGGTGTCTGGTGATCTCGTGGTGGGCGGGACTGCTTTCACCGGTGGCGGTGGCGGTGCTGCGGTTGCCCCGGTCCGCGGGTGTGGGTCTCGGTCCGGTGCAGTGGGTGGCGTACGCCGGAGCGGGGGTGCTCGGGATCATCGGCTTCGGCGGGCTGGTCCGGGGGCGCAGCGAGCGGGCCTGGGTGCTCGGTCTGTTCGGCCGCTACCGGGGGACGGTCCGGCGGACCGGGCTGCTCTGGGTGAACCCGATGGTTCCGCGCCGCCTGGTCGACGTGCGGCTGCGGCACTGGCGCAGCGAGGCGATGCCGGCGGCGGATCCCGACGGACTGGCGCTCAGGGTGGTCGTACTGGTGGTGTGGCGGGTGCGCGACACCGCGCGGGCGGTGCTCGGCATCGAGGACCACGAGGCGTACCTGCGCGAGTGCGTGGAGGCGGCGCTGGCCCGGGTGCCGGTGGAGCCGCAGGGCGAGTCGCCGGACGGGGTGACGGCGGCCGGGGACGCGCTGTCCCGGCTGGTGGCGGAGGAGACCGCGCCGGTCGGCCTGGAGGTGTTCTCGGTGCAGCCGGTCCGGGTGGAGTACGCCCCGGAGGTGGCCCCCGCGATGCACCGGCGCCGGATGGCCGCGCTGGACGCCCGGCAGCGGGCCGGCATGCTCAGCTCGGTGGTGGACGCGGTGGAGGACACGGTGACCAGACTGACCGCGCGTGGCCTGGTCGAACTCGACGACTACGAACGGAAGGCGCTGGTGCGTGACCTGACGGTCGCCTTCTGCTCGGGACGGGGAGAGCCGTCGTAGGGCAAGCCGCGATTGGTATGGACATGTTCAACTAGCGGCAATAATCTGGTACTTGGTCTAGACCTACCTGCACAGCTCACCGAACTCCCCACGTTCTCCAGGAGCGGCAGTATGCGCACCAAGACCAAGTTGTCCGCGGTCGTGCTCGGCGTGGTGACCGCCGGAGCGTTCGCGCTCTCCACCGGCGGCGCCAGCGGGCACGGCTACACCGACCTCCCCGTCAGCAGGCAGAAGCTCTGCGCCAACGGCACGGTGACGGGCTGCGGCGACATCCAGTACGAGCCGCAGAGCGTCGAGGGCCCCAAGGGCTTCCCGGCCGCGGGGCCCGCCGACGGCCAGATATGCAACGGCGGCCTGAGCCGGTTCGCCCAGCTCAGCTCGCCGGCCACCCCGTCCGGCGGGGCGTGGCCCACCACCAGGGTGACGGGCGGCCAGACGTACACGTTCCGCTGGCAGTTCACCGCCATGCACGCCACGACGGACTTCAAGTACTACGTCACCAGGCAGGGCTGGAACCAGAACCACGCCCTGTCCCGCTCGGACCTCAACCTCACCCCGTTCCTGACGGTCCCGTACAACGGCCAGCGGCCGCCGGCCACCCTCAGCCACAGAGGCACGCTGCCGAGCGGGCTGAGCGGGCACCACGTCATCGTCGCGGTGTGGACGATCGCCGACACGGGCAACGCGTTCTACGCCTGCTCGGACGTCACCTTCTGAGGACCGTTCCGCCACAGCCCGGAAACTGAGGTTCCCTTGAGGCCCGCCGCCCCTACCGGCGGGTACGTTCCTCGCACGCCGGCCGAGCGGGCCGGCGGACCGGACCTCGGGGGAACCTCATGTTCGAGCTCTTCTTCTACGCCGTACCCACCCTCATGATCGCCGGCCTCGGGTACGCCGCCTTCCTGCTGCTGCGCCGGGCCCGGCGGATCGGCAGGACCTGGACGCACGGTCTGACCGCCGAGGGGCGCTGTCTGCGGATGTTCACGACGACCAGCGGGGGCGGCGGGGACACGTCCGTGCGGACGACCCTGCACCACGTCTACGAGTTCACCACCCACGAGGGCCGCACGGTCCGCTTCGAGGAGGAGGACGGCCCGGCGACGGTCGTGGAAGGCGACTTCGTCACCGTGCGCTATCTGCCGGAGCAGCCCCAGCGGGCCACCGCGCGCCCGCCGGCGCCCGCCAGGCTGGCCGTCGGCACCGGTTTCGGGGTGGCCTTCCTCGGGGTGGCGATGACCTTCTGCGTCGGCTTCATCGTCCTGGCGCACGCGATGTTCTCGGAGTCGGCCGGTCTGCTTCCGTAGCACGGGTTCCCGACCCCCTCTCCACATCTGACGCTCTGTCAGCTACCGTGCGCTGCCATGAGGACCGAGGCGCGCACGGTTGCCGAGCTGGTCGCGGCGCGGTGGGGCGACCACCGCCCGGGGCTCATGTGCGAGGAGCGCACGCTGACCCAGCACCAGGTCGCCGCCGGCGCCGCCGCCCGGGCGGCCCTGCTGGCCGACCTGCTGCCCCCGGGCTCCGTCCCGCATGTCGGCGTACTCCTCGACAACACCGAGGAGTTCCCGCTGTGGCTCGGTGCCGCCGCCCTCGCCCGAGCGGCCGTCGCCGGGATCAACCCCACCCGCCGCGGTCCCGAACTGGCCCGGGACATCCTGCACACCGAGTGCCCGCTCCTGGTCACCGAGCGGGCCCGGCTGCCCCTGCTGGCGGGCCTGGACCTGCCGGGGGTACGGCTCCTCGTGACGGACGACGAGGAGTACGCCACCCTCCTCGCCCCCTACGCGGACGCCGTGCCCGACCCGTCCCGCGCCGCCCCGGCCGACCGGCTGCTGCTGTACTTCACCTCCGGCTCGACGGGCGCCCCCAAGGCGGCCCTCTGCTCCCAGGGCCGGCTGGCGGCGGCCGGGCAGGCGCTGGTCCGGCAGTTCGGGGTGCGCCCGGACGACGTGCACTACATCTGCATGCCGATGTTCCACGGCAACGCGGTGATCGCCGACTGGGCGCCCGCGCTGACCGCGGGCGCCGGGGTCGCGCTGCGACGGCGGTTCTCGGCGTCCGGGTTCCTGCCCGACGTGCGCCGCTACCGGGCCACGTACTTCACCTACGTCGGCCGGGCCGTCCAGTACGTCCTCGCCACCGAGGAACGGGCGGACGACCGGGACAACCCGCTGCGGCTCGGCTTCGGGACGGAGGCCGGCGCGGTGGACGCGGCGGCCTTCGAGCGGCGCTTCGGGGTGCGGCTGGTGGAGGGGTACGGCTCCTCCGAGGGCGGCGCGGCGATCCAGTGGGCACCGGGCACACCCCGCGGCGCGGTGGGACCGGCCGGGCCGGGGCTCGTGGTGCTCGACCCCGCCACCGGGCGCGCGTGCCCGCCGGCCGTGTTCGACCCCGCGGGGCGGCTGCTCAACGGGGAGGAGGCGATCGGGGAGCTGGTGAACCGGGGACCCAACCCGTTCGAGGGGTACTGGCGGAACCCGGCCGCCGAGGCCGAGCGGCGCCGGGGCGGCGCCTACTGGACCGGTGATCTGTTCTACCGGGACGCGGAGGGATACCTGTACTTCGCGGGCCGTACCGATGACAGGATCCGCGTCGACGGGGAGAACCTGGCCGCCGCGGTGATCGAGAACATCCTCGCCCGGTACGAGGGCGCGGTGGCCGTCGCCGTCTACGGGGTGCCGGACCCGGTGACCGGGGACCAGGTGATGGCGACCGTGGCCGGCACCTTCGATCCGGCGGGCTTCGCGGAGTTCCTGGCGGCCCAGCCCGACCTGGGCACGAAGATGGCGCCCCGCTTCGTGCGGGTGGTGAAGCGGATGCCGGTGACGGCCACGAACAAGATCCACCGGGCGCGGCTCAGGAAGGAGGGGGTCGCCTGCGCCGATCCGGTGTGGTGGAGGCCGGCCGGGGAGGGGGCCTACCGGAGGCTCACGGAGGGGGACGCCGAAGGGCCCCTCGCTTCCGCGAAGGGCCCTTCATCTGTGCGCCGCCAGGGACTCGAACCCCGGACCCGCTGATTAAGAGTCAGCTGCTCTAACCAACTGAGCTAGCGGCGCATGACTCTCGCCTACCTCGGATTTCGTCTTCCTCGGCTGGCGACGAAGAAAATACTACCTGGTCCCGAGGGGTGCTCGTGACCACCTACAGGGTCAGGGACAGCAGCACCGGCGTCGCGTTCCGGTTCAGCGCGTCCGCCGCCTGCCGCAGCCGGTGCGCGTGCTCCACGGGAAGCGACAGGGCCAGGCAGCCCACCGCGGAGCCCGCGGTGATCGGGACCGCCGCGCAGACCGTGCCGATCGCGTACTCCTGGAGGTCCAGGACCGGCACCGTCGGCGGCTGGGACTCCAGCCGGGAGAGCAGCAGCTTGTCGCTGGTGATGGTGCGCGAGGTGAGGCGGGCCATCTTGTGCCGGGAGAGGTGGTCGCGGCGGGCGTTGTGGTCGAGCTGGGTCAGCAGGCTCTTGCCGACCGCCGTGGCGTGGGCGGAGTAGCGGAAGTCGACCCACTCGTTGACCGCCGGGGTGGACGGCCCGGCCGCGTACTGGGTGACCTTGACCTCGCCGTCGACGTACCGGCTCATGTAGACCGCCGCGCCGACCGAGTCGCGCAGCCGGTCCAGGGTCTGCTGGAGCTTCTCGCGCACGGCCCGCTCCCTGTCGTGCGCGGAGGTGAGCCGGCGCAGGGTGTCGCCGGTGACGTACGCGCCGCCGGTGATCTGCTCGACGTAGCCCTCGCGGCGCAGCATGCGCAGCAGGGCGGTGAGCCGCTCCGGGCCGAGGCCGGTGCGGCGGGCCAGCTCGGTGTCGGTGACGCCGGCGGAGTGGCGGGCCACGGTCTCCAGCACGCGCAGCGCGTCCTGGGCGGAGTGGTACGGGGCGGTCGGCTCGTTCATCAGCGCCACGGTGTTTCCCCCTGCGCTCGCCTGTGTGGGCCGCGGATCCGGTCGGCGGATCGCTTCCACGATAACGGGCAAACCCGGTGCGGGGAGAGGGGGTTGGCGAGATTGTCGTCCCCGCCAGGCCCCTCCCAACTGCGGCGCAGGCCCTCTGGCATATGCCAAGGTCATGACCCAGCGGCCGGACCTCGGTATCTGCCCGATTCACGCCCCGTGGTCACAGGACCGCGCTGAGGAATTCCCGGGTGCGGTCCTGCTCCGGCTCGGTGAAGATCTTCTCCGGGGAACCCGATTCGATCACCCGGCCACCGTCGAACATCAGCACCTGGTCGGAGATGTCCCGGGCGAAACCCATCTCGTGGGTCACGCAGAGCATCGTGATGTCCGTGCTGCGGGCGATGTCCCTGAGCAGGTCGAGGACGCCCGCGACCAGCTCCGGGTCGAGCGCGGAGGTGACCTCGTCCAGCAGCAGCACCTTGGGCCGCATGGCCAGCGCCCGGGCGATCGCCACCCGCTGCTGCTGACCGCCGGACAACCGGGTCGGCTTCGCGTCGCACTTGTCGGTCAGGCCCACCAGCTCCAGCAGCTCCCGGGCCCGCTCCTCGGCCTCGTCCCGGGACATGCCGAGGACCTGCACCGGCGCCTCGGTGATGTTCCGCAGCACGCTCATGTTCGGGAACAGGTTGAACTGCTGGAACACCATCCCGATCTTCTTGCGCACCTCCCGGATCTGCTTCTCCGGCGCCGGGAACAGCTGCTCGCCGTCGACGGTGATCGTGCCCTCGTCCGGTTTGGTGAGGGTCATCAGAAGTCTGAGGATCGTGGTCTTGCCGGACCCGGAGGGCCCGATCAGGGTCACGTGCCGGCCGGCGTCGACGGAGAAGTCGAGCCGGTCGAGCACGGTGTTCGCGCCGAACCGCTTGGTGACGTTCTCCAGGCGGATCAGCTCGGTGGGCTCGGCGTCGGTGAGGGACGGCTGCGGACGGGTCTCAACGGACAAGGCGTCGCTCCAGGGCTCGCAGGAGAAGGGAGGCCAGGTAGGAGATGAGGATGAAGGCCACTCCGATCACGGTGACCGGCTCGGTGAACTGGAAGTGCTGCTGGGAGAAGAGCCGGGCCTGGCCGAGCATCTCCAGCACGGTGATCGTCATCAGCATCGGCGTGTCCTTGAGCATGGCGATCACGTAGTTGCCGAGCGCGGGGACCACCCGGCGGACGGCCTGCGGCAGGATCACCGCCGTCCAGGTGCGCCGCCGGGGCAGGTTCAGCGCGGTCGCCGCCTCCCACTGGCCGGCCGGGACCGCCTCGATGCCGGCCCGGTAGACCTGCATGGTGTACGTCGAGTAGTGCAGGCCGATCGCGAAGACGCCGGTGGTCAGCGCGGAGAACGTGACGTTCCACTCGGGCAGCACGTAGAACAGGAAGAACAGCTGCACCAGCAGCGGGGTGTTGCGCACGAACTCGGTGACCACCCCGACCGGCCAGCGCACCCAGCGGCTCGGCGTCCGCATCAGCAGCGCCCACACCAGGCCCAGGCTGAAGGACAGCAGTGAACCGAGGGCCAGGGCCTCCAGGGTGACCCGCAGACCGTCCCAGAAGTGCGGCATGAAGCCGCTCACGGCGTTCCAGTCCCACTTCATGCGACACGACCCCCCACTCCGGTCGTCTGCGCGCGCTTGAGTTCACGCGCCGCCGAGAACGTCCCGGCGTCCTTGCCGACCCTGGCCTTCAGCCGCTTCTCCAACGAGCGCATCAGCCGCGTCAGGACGAAGGCGATCGCGAAGTAGATCAGCAGCACGTACGTGTAGATCTCCGCGCTCTGCTGCAGCGCCAGCCGGACCAGGTTCGCGCTGAACGTCAGATCGCCCATGCCCATGACCGACACCAGCGCGGTGCCCTTGAGTAGCTCGATCAGCAGATTGCAGAAGGTCGGGATCATCTCCGGCACCGCCTGCGGCAGCAGGACCAGCCTGAGGCGCTGCCAGGGCGTGAAGCTGAGCGCGATCCCGCCCTCCTTCTGCGCCGGGTCCACCGCGTTCAGCGCGCCGCGCACGATCTCCGTGCCGTACGCGCCGTACGTCAGGCCGAGCGCCAGCGTGCCCGCCCACAGGGGCACCAGCTGCCAGCCGAAGGCGACCGGCAGCACGAAGAACACCCAGAAGATCATCACCAGCGCCGAGGTGCCGCGGAACACCTCGGTGTAGAAGCCGGCCACGAACCGCACGATCCACAGCCGGTGGGTGCGCGCGATGCCGACGACGAAGGACACCGCGGTGGCCAGCAAGGCGCTGAACACCAGCAGCTGGACGGTGGTCCAGACGCCCTTCAGTACGAGTTCCCACAGTCCCGAGGTCATCCGCCGCACAGCTCCTTCGCGGTGAGGTCGGTCATCTCGGCCTTGGTGAAGCCGAACGGCCTGAGGATGCGGAACAGTTCGCCGCTCTTCTTCAGCTTGTGCAGCTCGACGTTGAAGGCGTCCCGCAGCGCGGTCTCGGTCGGCCGGAACGCGAAGGCGCCCCCGTCGACGTGCGGTTTGCCCTTGACCAGCGGCGCGAAGGGCGCGGTGGCCTCGGCCTTGGCGGACTTCCTCACCACGGCCCGCGTGGTGAGCGCCGTACCGGCGAAGACGTCGACACGGCCCGCCTCCACGGCGTTCAGGCCGGCGACCTGGTCCGGGACGATGAGGATGTCGCTCTGCTTGTACCCGGCCTCGACCGCGTACTGGATCTCGGCGTATCCGGTACCGGTGGCGAACTTCGCCTTCTTCGCGACGATGTCCTTGTAGGAGCGCAGCCCCAGCGGGTTGCCCTTGCGCACGATGAACGAATCGAGCATCTGGTAGTCGGGGTCGGCGAAGATCACCTGCTGGCAGCGGTCCGGATTGACGTACATCCCGGCCGCCACGACGTCGAATTGCTGTGAGTTGAGCCCCGGGATCAGCGAGCCGAACTCGGTCGGGACCGGCTGCACCTTGTCCACCCCGAGCCGCTTGAAGATCACCTTGGCCAGCTCCGGCGCCTCACCGGTGAGGTGCCCGTCCTTGTCGATGTACCCGAAGGGGATCTCACCGGCGATCCCGAGCCGGACGACGCCCTGGGCGCGCAGCCGCTGGAGCAGGTCGCCGCCCTCCTTGCCGGAGGCCTCGGCCACCCGAGTGCAGCCTGCCGCGCCCAGCACACCGAGGGCGGCGAGGCCGCCGAGCACGGACCGCCGGGTGTGTCTGTGTTCCGCCCGTATCGTGTATACGTCGTTCCCAAGTGGTGGAGCCATGGCGGCGCGGCTACCCAAGCGCATCCGGGCTATGCACCCTTGTCTCATGGCCGAACGATTCGTCACCGTCTCGCTCGACAAGCGGGACGTGCACTGCACGGCACGACTGCTGACCGACCGCGCGCCCCTGACCTGCGCGGCGGTATGGGACGCGCTCCCGCTCGCGGGTGAGGTCTACCACGCCAAATACGCGCGCAACGAGATCTACGCCCTCTTCCCGCCCTTCGCCTCCACGGAACCCCCACTGGAGAACCCGACGGTCACCCCGATTCCCGGCGACCTCTGTTACTTCACCTTCGCCGGCGCCGAGCTGGGCACCAGGGCCTACGGCTACGACCGCGAGGTCCGCCCCGGCAGCACGGTGGTCGACCTGGCCCTGTTCTACGAGCGCAACAACCTGCTCCTCAACGGCGACGTGGGATGGGTGCCGGGGATCGTGTGGGGCCAGGTGGTGGAGGGACTGGAGGCGATGGCCGAGGCCTGCAACGACCTGTGGCGCAGCGGGGCCGCGGGGGAGACGCTCAGTTTCCGCAGGGCCTGACGCTCCCGGAGAGCGGCAGCCCGCTCTCGTACAGCGCGTGCGCGGCCCGGAGCACCAGGTCGTCCCGGTGCCGCGCGGCGACCAGTTGCGTCCCCACGGGCAGTCCGTCGGCGTCCGTGCCCACCGGGACAGTCGCCGCGGGCTGCTGGGTGAGGTTGAACGGGTAGGTGAACGGCGTCCAGCCCGTCCAGCGCCGGTGTGCGCCACCTCTCGGCGCCTCCACGCCCGCCTCGAAGGCCGTGACCGGCAGGGTCGGGGTGACCAGCAGGTCGTACCGCTCGTGGAAGCGGCCCATGCGGCGGCCGAGGTCCATGCGGACGTCGACGGCGGCGAGATAGTCCAGCGCGCTGTACCGGGCGCCCTGGACACAGATCTCCCGCAGGCCGGGGTCCATCAGCTGCCGCTTGCGCGGGGAGAAGCGCTCGGTGAGCCGGGCCGCTCCGCTGAACCACAGGGTGTGGAAGGCCTCCACCGGGTCGCTGAAGTCGGGGTCGGTCTCCTCGACGTACGCGCCGAGGTCGGCGAGCCGGGCCACCGTGCGCCGTACCGCCGCCGCGACCGCCGGCTGGACCGCGACCTGGCCGCCGAGGGATGGGGAGTACGCCACCCGCAGCCCCCGTACGCCCGCCTTCAGGCCCTCCGTGAAGGGGCCCGGGGCGGCCGGCAGCCCCGACCAGTCACGTGCGTCCGGCACGCCGATGACGTCGAGCAGCAGGGCCGCGTCGGCCGCGTCCCGGGTCATCGGGCCCGCGTGCGACAGCGTGCCGAAGGCGCTCGCCGGGTAGAGGGGCACCCTGCCGTACGTCGGCTTCAGGCCGAAGACGCCGCAGAACGCGGCCGGGATGCGGATGCTGCCCCCGCCGTCCGTGCCCAGTGACAGCGGACCCGCGCCGAGCGCCACGGCCGCCGCGCTGCCCCCGCTGGAGCCGCCGGCGGTGCGGGAGGGGTCGTGCGGGTTGCGGGTGATCCCGGACAGCGGGGAGTCCGTCACGCCCTTCCAGCCGAACTCCGGGGTGGTCGTCTTGCCCAGGAACACCGCGCCGTGTTCGCGCAGCCGGGCCACCGAGGGCGCGTCCTCCTCCCAACTCCCCTCCTCCGGGATCGTCCTGGAGCCGCGCAGCGTCGGGTGGCCGCGCAGGAGGAGGATGTCCTTCACCGTCACCGGCACCCCGTCCAGCAGCCCTTCCGGTTCGCCGCGCCGCCAGCGCTCCTCCGACTCCCGGGCCCGGGCGAGCGCGTCCTCCTCGGTGAGGCGCACGAACGCGTTCACCTCCGGCTGGACGCGCCGTGCCCGCTCCAGGGCCTGTGCGGTCGCCTCCACGGGACTGAACTCGCCCTTGCGGTACCCGTCGAGGAGCTGTACGGCGGTGAGGTCGGTGAGCTGCATGCACCCTCCAAGCAGTCCGAGAGTCAGTGACCGGGGACGTATCCGCGCTTCTTGTCGACCACGTTCAGCAGAGATCTGCCCGCCGACCACCGCTCGTACAACTCCACGAACTGCGTGCCCAGTTCGTCCCGCCAGCCGATCGTGTCGCCGCTCATGTGCGGGGAGACGATCAGGCCCGGCAGCCCCCACAACGGGCTGTCCGGGGGGAGGGGTTCGGTGGTGAAGACGTCCAGGGCCGCGCCCGTGATCCAGCGCCGGGTCAGCGCCCGGGCGAGGGCGTCCTCGTCGACGAGCTGACCGCGGCCCACGTTGACGAAGAACGCCGAGGGCTGCATCACGCCGAACCGGTGGGTGTCGAACATGCCGTACGTCTCCTCGGTGAGCGGGGCCGCCGCGATCACCCAGTCCGCGCGGGAGATCAGCCGGTCCAGGTCGGCCGGGCCGTGGATGCCGGTCCGCGGCACCCGTCCGACCAGCGCCGTCGTCACACCGAGGGCCTTCAGGGTGCGGACGATCGCCCGGCCGATCGGCCCCGAGCCGACCACGCACGCGCGCGTACCCGCCACCCGCCGGCCCTCCCGGTGCCGCCAGGTCCGCTCCCGCTGGAGCTCCAGCGTGCGCGGCAGGTCCTTGGCCACCGCCAGCACCAGGGCCGCCACGTACTCGGCGATCGGCTGGTCGAAGATCCCGCGCGCGTTCGTAACCACCGTGTCGGACGCGGCCAGCTCCGGGCCCATGAGGTGGTCCACACCGGCGCTCGCCGTGTGCACCCAGCGCGGCCGGGGCCCCTCCCCGGGCCAGGCCTCGCGGACCGCGTGCGAGGCGAAGTCCCAGACCAGCAGGACGTCTGCCTGCGGCAGCCGCTCGGCCAGATGCGCGGCGTCCGTGTGCACGATCCGGGCGCGGCCGGTGAGCCGGCCGAGCCGGGGCGGCGGCTCGGCGTCCAGGACGAGGAGGGTGGGGAGGGTCGTCATACGGGGCGGCTCCGGGCGTCTGACATGCACGGATTATGCGCGGATTGACCACGCTCGCACCCCAACCTACCTTCGTCAACACGGGCGTACTCGCGATCCGTTGCTCGCTCGTCTCCCAGCGTGAGGGTGGCAGCCATGGACGTCTCCTTTCTCGGCGGACCCCGCCCCCAGCGCGGGGTCGGAGTGGTGGCCCCGTTCGACTTCGCCCTCGATCGCGAGCTGTGGCGCTGGGTGCCCGACGAGGTGTCACTGCATCTGACCCGGACCCCGTTCGTGCCGGTCGAGGTGAGCCTGGACCTGGCCCGGCTGGTGAGCGAGCACGAGACCCTCGGCGACGCCGTGCGCGCGCTGACCGCCGTCGCACCCGAGGTCGTCGCCTACGCCTGCACCTCCGGCAGTTTCGTCGGCGGGATCGCCGGGGAGCGGGCGATGTGCGCGGCGATGAGCCTGGCCGGCGCGCCGCCCTCCGTGACCACCTCCGGCGCGCTGCTGGAGGCGCTTCAGGAGCTGGGCGTACGACGGGTCGCGCTGGTCACGCCGTACACCGTTTCCGTGACCCGGGCGCTGGAGGAGTTCGTCGCCGAGGCCGGGGTGCAGGTCACCGGGTGCGCCTTCATGGGGCTGACCCGGCACATCTGGCGGGTGCCCTACCGGGACGTCGTCGCCATGGCCCGGCAGGCGGTGCGCCCCGGTACCGCCGACGCGCTCTTCATCTCCTGCACCAATCTGCCGACGTACGACGTGATCCCCCAGCTGGAGGCGGAGCTGCGCATCCCGGTGCTGTCCGCCAACCAGGTCACCGTGTGGGCTGCGCTGCGCCGACTGGGTACCCGGGCCGTGGGGCCCTATCAGGCGCTGCTGGACGAGTCGGCGCGCGCCTGGCCTCCCGTACTGCCGGAAGAGACGCAGGAAGGCTGGACATGACCGCACTCGGATTCCTCTACCCGGGCCACTCCGCCGAGGACGACTATCCACGCATCGAACAGCTCCTGGGCAGCGACATCCGGGTGGACGTGGTCCACACCGACATCGGTGAGGACGCGCACCGGGTGGCGGCGCTGCGCGAGATGGGCTCCGCCGAGCGGCTGGCGGCGGGCATGGAGAGCCTGCGGCTGACCGGCGCCGAGACGGTGGTGTGGGCATGCACCAGCGGCGGCTTCGTACACGGCTGGGAGGGCGCCCAGGAGCAGGTGCGCACACTGGCCCGGCTGGCCGGGATGCCCGCGTCCTCGACGTCGTTCGCGTTCGTGCACGCGGCCCGGGAGCTCGGGGTGCGGCGGGTCGCGGTCGGGGCGACCTATCCGGAGGACATCGCCGCGCTGTTCGCGGAGTTCCTGCGGGCGGGCGGCCTGGAGGTGACCAGTACGCGCTCCTCGGGGATCATCACCGCCGCGGAGGTCGGCACGTGGGGCGAGGAGGACGTGCTGACGCTGGCGCGCGCCGCGGACGTCCCCGACGCGGAGGCGGTGCTGCTGCCGGACACCGCCCTGCACACGGCGGCGCATCTGCCGCTGCTGGAGAAGGCGCTGTCCAAGCCGGTGCTCACGGCGAACCAGGTGTCGGTGTGGGAGGGGCTGCGGCTCGCCGACCGGCGGGTGAACGCGCCGTCGCTGGGGACGCTGTTCACCCGGGAACCGATCGTGCAGGTCTGAGCCCCGCCGGGAATAAACGGAGAGTGCCTCCTGTTAGGTGTCGCCAGGACAGCGCACGCCATGAACAGGAGGCCCACACCGTGTCGGCAGACGAGGCAGACGAGATCCGGGGCACCACGCACGGGACCGCCCCCGCCCCCCTCTCCGTACTGGACCTGGTGACCGTGGGCGCGGGCAGTACCGCCTCCGACGCGCTGCGCACCAGCGTGGAGCTGTCCCGGTTCGCCGAGGCCCGCGGATTCCACCGGTACTGGGTCGCCGAGCACCACTCCATGCCCGGCGTCGCCTCCTCCTCGCCCGCCGTGATCCTCGCCCACCTCGCCGCCCACACCGACCGCATCCGGCTCGGCTCGGGCGGCGTCATGCTGCCCAACCACGCCCCGTTGGTGATCGCCGAGCAGTTCGGCACGCTGGAGGCGATGGCACCGGGCCGCATCGACCTCGGCCTCGGCCGCGCCCCCGGCACGGACGGCGCCACGGCCGCGGCGCTGCGCCGCAGCGACACCCTCGACGAGGGCGCCGACGACTTCCCGCAGCAGCTCGCCGAGCTCACCCGCTTCCTCGACGACGACTTCCCCGACGGACACCCCTACCGCCGTATCCACGCCATCCCCGGCCCCGTCCAGGCCACCAGCCCCGGCGGCGTCCAGTCCCCGCACCGTCCGCCCGTCTGGCTGCTCGGCTCCTCCGGCTTCAGCGCGCGCCTCGCCGGTCTGCTGGGCCTGCCGTTCGCCTTCGCGCACCACTTCTCCGCGCAGAACACCATCCCGGCGCTGGACCTGTACCGGCAGACCTTCCGCCCCTCCGCGGTCCTGGACGAGCCGTACGCCCTCATCGGCGTCTCCACCCTCGCCACCGACGACGCGCGCGAGGCCCGGCGCCAGACCCGGGCGGTGGCCCTGAACATGCTCCGGCTGCGCACCGGCCGGCCCGGCCTCTTCCCCGACCCGGACGAGGCCGAGAGGCACGAGTTCAGTCCGATGGAGGAGGAGTTCATCACCTCCTGGACGTCCAACATCGTGCACGGCACCGCCGACGAGGTCCGCTCCGGCCTGGACGACCTGCACAAGCGCACCGGCGCCGATGAGCTGATGCTCGTCTCCCACGCCCACCGCGGCGAACTCCGGCTGCGGTCCTACGAGTTGATCGCGGACGCCTACGGCTTGCCGACCACGTAGCTCTGCGCGCCGAGCAGCTCGGAGATACGATCCGGCGGCACCGGGCGGGAGTACAGCCAGCCCTGGCCGGTGTCGCAGCCGATGCGGCGCAGCCGGGTGGCCTGGGCCGAGGTCTCCACGCACTCGGCCGTGACGGTGATGCCGAGCCGGTGGGCGAGCTGGATCATCGCCTCCACGATGACCTCGTCGGCGGGGTTGGGGGCGATCGCGGGGTTCTTGTCGGCCTCGTACTGGAAGCCGCGCACGAAGGAACCGTCCAGCTTGAGGGTGGAGACCGGCAGGCGGCTGAGGTAGGCGAGGTTCGAGTAGCCGGTGCCGAAGTCGTCGATGGCGATGCGCACGCCCATCTCGCTGAGCGCCTGCAGCGCCTGGAGCGGCCGGCCCGCCGAACCCATCACCGCCGACTCGGTCAGCTCCAGCTGGAGCAGGTGCGGGGCGAGCCCGGTCTCGGCCAGGGTCTCCGCCACGTCCGCCACCAGGTCCGAGTCCCACACCTGCCGTACGGCCACGTTGACGCTGACGAAGATGGGCGGGTCCTCCGGGTGGTCCAGCTGCCAGCGGCGGGCCTGGCGGCAGGCGGTGCCCAGCGCCCAGCGGCCCAGCTGCACGATCGAGCCGTCCTCCTCGGCCAGTCCGATGAACCGATTCGGCGTCAGTGTGCCGAACTGAGGATGATTCCAGCGGATCAGCGCCTCGACCCCGGAGAGACGCCCGTCCTCCATGCCCACCAACGGCTGGTACTCCAGGGCGAACTCGCCGCGTTCGATGGCGGGACGCAAGGTGGAGGACAGGGCCTGACGGGTCATCCGGTGTGCGTTGCGCTCGGGGTCGAACAGGGTCCAGCGGGCCTTGCCGTCGGCCTTCGCCCAGTACAGGGTCGTGTCGGCCGCCTGCATCAGCCCCGTGGCCGTCGTACCCGCCGCGTGCCGCTCGACGACGCCGATGGACGCGGTCAACGACAGCCGCTGACCCGCCAGATCGAACGGCTCCTCCAGGGCCTTCAGCGCCGACTCGGCGAGATCGGCGAGCTGTTCGGTACCGGTGGAGTCCTCCACGAGCAGCGCGAACTCGTCGCCGCCGAGCCGGGCCACCAGCGGGGTGACGGCACGGGCGTAGCCGGCCTCGTCGGCCACCCGGGTCAGGCGCTCGGCGACGGCGGCGAGCAGCCGGTCGCCGACCCGGTGGCCGAGGGTGTCGTTGACCGCCTTGAAGCCGTCGAGGTCCAGGTAGCACAGGCCGATCCGCCCGGTGCCGCTCTGCTCGTACGACTCCGCCTCCAGCGCGGCCGTCAGCCGCTCGAAGAACAGCGTGCGGTTGGGCAGCCGGGTCACCGGGTCGTGCATCTGCAAGTGCCGCAGGCGCGCCTGGAGTTCACGGCGCGCGCTGATGTCGGCCACCGAGAGCAGGACGCCGGGCTCGCCGCCCAGCGGGGCCACGGTCACCTGCACCCACACCGAGTGCCCTTCGGGGTGCTTCAGCCGGCGGGTGCAGCGCAGCTTCGCCTGCCGGCCGCGCAGCACCTCGCGGTAGGCGTGCCAGCTGCGGGCGTCCGAGGCGAGGTCGACGAGGTCGGCGGCGACCCGCCCGGTCAGTGTGTCCGGATCCGTGCCGAGCAGCTCGCCGAAGGCCGCGTTGGCGCTCGCGACGAGTCCCGCGCGGTCCACGACGGCCATGGCGAGCGGGGCAGCCGCGAAGACACGGTGGTAGGTGGTGTGGTCACTGTCTGTGACGGCTGACCGGTCGAGGTCTGCCGCGGGCGTCGGCCCTTCGGACGTTCCGCTCACCGCTCGCTCCCGCAGTGCACTCGATCTCTGTCCGTGCCGGAAAGTGTGCCGATCATAGAGGCTGGCCCCGGGCCCTTCCAGCCACTCTCCAGTGTCCCGGATGGAGCACAGTTTCTGACAGATCGTTTCTGCCCGCGCGTGGAGGGGTTCTTGGGGCCCCCGACCAGTTGTGACGTTCCGTGAGTGTTTCGGGGTGTCGGGCGCCGGAGCGCGCGGGCGCGTCCGGGGGCGCACTCACCCTTGTGGTGCAGATGAACAGGGCATAACGCGACAAACCCCAGCAATCTGGATGCGGTCCTGAGAACCGCGTCCGGAGGTCACGCCCGTGCCCAAGCTGCGCAGCACCGCCGCCGTGTGCACCACGCTGTCGGCGCTCGCCGCGACGTCGATCCTCAGCGGCCGGTCGGTGGCCGAGCCGTTCTCCACGGCACCGTGCGCCCTGCACCGGACCGACGCCCACCACTCCGAGGGCGTGGACACCTGGAACCCGGACTACACCCGCCCGATCGGCGCGCTCGACGCCGTGCTGGTCTTCCTCTCCTTCCCGGACGCCGTCCCGCGCACCACCCCCGCGGAGCTGACCGCCGACCACTTCCCGGAAACCGGCCGCTACTTCACGCAGGCCTCCTACGGCCGGTTCACCCTGCGACCGCACCCGCTGAAGCACTGGCTGCGCATGCCCCGGCCGTCCGCGGCGTACGCCATAAGGCGGGACTGGAGCCCGGGGCACCGGGCCGCCTACCTGCGGGACGCGTTCGCCGTGGCCGACAAGGAGGTCGACTTCTCCCGCTACCAGGTCGTGTACCTCGTCGCCGACCCGGACGCGCCCGGCGTCGACTCGGACGCCACGAAGGTCGTGAACCTCGACACGCCCGTGCACGTGGACGGCACGGACGTCCGCCGGGTCGTCACGGTTTTCGAGAAGCACCCGCCGGACCATCTCGTCCTCGCCCACGAGACGGGTCACGTGTTCGACCTGCCCGACCTCTACCACCGTCCGGTCGACGGCAAGGGCGACTGGGACACCTACGTCGGCGACTGGGACCTGATGGGCAGCCAGTTCGGGCTCGCACCCGACCTGCTCGCGTGGCACAAGTGGAGGCTGGGCTGGCTGGATCCACGCCAGGTGGTGTGCGTGCGCGGCGCGCGGCCGACCCGGCTGACCCTGGAACCGCTGGAGGCCGGACCCGGTGTCCCGGTGCAGGGCCCGTCGGGCACTCCCGCCTTCGGCCTCGGGCACGGGGTGAAGCTGGCGGTGGTGCGCACCGGCCCCGACAGCGCCCTGGCCTTCGAGGCGCGCGCCCCGGCCGGAAACGACCGGGCCGCCTGCCGGCAGGGGGTTCTGGTGTACCGGATCAGAAGCGGCGCGGAGTCCGGCGGCGGCCCGGTGGAGGTCGTCGACGCCCACCCGCACACCGAGGCCTGCTGGGAGAACTCGGTCTACCCACCCCTCGCCGACGCCCCGGTCGCCCTGGGCGAGAGCTTCACCGTGCCCCGCGAGGCCGTGCAGGTGGAGGTCGAGGGGAAGACGGCCTCGGGGGCATGGACGGTCAGGATCACGCCGAAGGTGCACGACGGCTGACACTTCCCGCGGATGAGTACTGGGTCGGTGGC
>NZ_JBEZMO010000006.1:0-345135 GCF_040652655.1 Streptomyces sp. NPDC048191 | reverse complement strand
GGCTTGCCGCTGGCGGTCGCTGGGTCTGTCGGTTTCCGGCTGGCGGTTGGTGGGCCGGCTGAGTTTTCCCGCGGATGAGTACTGGGTCGGTGGCTTGCCGCTGGCGGTCGCTGGGTCTGTCGGTTTCCGGCTGGCGGTTGGTGGGCCGGCTGAGTTTTCCCGCGGATGAGTACTGGGTCGGTGGCTTCCCGTCGACGGTCACTGGGCCTGTCGGTTTCCGGCTGACGGTTGCTGGGCCGGCTGAGTCTTCCCGTCGACGATCACCACACCGGTGGCTTCCCGCCGACGGTCGCTCGGCGGGCCGGCTTCCGGGTGACGGGTCGCTGGGCCGGTCGGCTTTCCGGCCGACGGTCATCAGGACGGTCGGCTCCGGTCGATGGCCATCAGGCCGGTCGGCTCCGGTCGATGGCCATCGGGCGGGCTGGTTCCGGCCGACGACCGCCGGCCCGGCGGGCGCCCGGCCGACGGTCGCTGGACCGGTGACTTTCCCGCGGACGGTCACTGGACCCACCTGAGGGGGGTGTGGGTGGCGAAGCCCCCACAACGCGCGGCGAAGCCGCGCAAAAACAACGATGGCGAGACACTCCGCGCTGTGTGCGGACATGTCTCGCCATCGCCATCGTGCGCCGCCAGGGACTCGAACCCCGGACCCGCTGATTAAGAGTCAGCTGCTCTAACCAACTGAGCTAGCGGCGCCTGCTGACGTCGTAGACCTTAGCACCCTGGTCGGCGGGAGGAAAAATCGATATGCGCACCGCCGCGCGGGCCGCCCGTACGGCCGCCCAGAGCACGACCTCGGGACCCGGCAGCCACGGGTGCCGGTGGTCCGGGGCGACCAGCCAGCGTGCGTCGCCGGGGGCCTCGCCGCCGACCGGCGCCGGGACGGTCACCGCGTCGCCGGTGCCGTGGCACAGCAGCGGCGGCACCGCCTCGGTACGGTTCGAGCCCCATTCCTCCCAGGCCAGCAGGGAGGGCAGCCGCTGGGCCGTGCCCGGCGCGGAGAAGAGCAGCACGCGGCCCCGGAACACCGCCACCGGGCCGGAGCCCGGGCCGTCCTCCCACAGCCGGTCCAGCATCCGGCGGCCGAAGATCGCCGGAGCGCTCACCACGTCGAAGACGGTGCCGCAGGGCAGGACCACCGGGGCGCCCGGGCGCTCCTCCCGGAGGGCCCGCGTGCCGCGTGGATATGCGCCGGCCGAGGCGAGCCAGTCGACGCCGTCGGAGGTGACTCGGGTGACGTTCGGTTCGCTGCTCATGACATCCAGATGTACCGGGTGTGAGCGGGCCGTTCTTCTGAGTTGCCGAAAATCGGGACAACGGGGTCGGGTGAGGGGTATCTTGCCCGCCCGGCATATGCCACGCGCGCTTACTCGCGCCGCCGGGCCGTCGCGGCGCGGGTCACACGGGGTCGGGGGACGTGCGTCCCTCGGTGTCCCCCCGCATCAGGCCCCGCCCGAACTCGACCATCTTCTTCGCGTAGTCCTCGGTCCACTCCGCGCGCTCGGCGATGTCCGCCGGGGTCAGCCGGTCGAACCGGCGCGGGTCGGCGAGCTGGGCTGCCGCGATGGCCTGGAACTCCACGGCCCGGTCGGCGGCCGCACGGAACGCCTGGGTCAGCTCCGTGGCCCGGGCCAGCAGCGCCCGCGGATCCTCTATCGACTCCAGGTCGAAGAAGTGCTCGGGATCGCCGGCCGCCTCCGCGGGTTCGAAGAGCAGGGGCGCGGGGCGTAGCCGCGGTTCGTTACGACGCGGCTGGGGCTCCGCCATGTCTCGTCTCCTCCTCGTACGCTTCGCTGGGCTCCGCCTTCAGGTGAGCCACCGTCCATTGTCCCGCGCGAACGCAAGGGGCCCTCGTGACCGGCCGCCTCCGGTGGCGTGCCGGACTCCGCCTGGGGTGGGGGCGGTGGCGGAGGCCGGGCGGGTGGGTGCGGGGGCGTTGGTCATGGTCGCCAGCTCACTCGGTGTTCCGCCAGGTGCGCCAGCACCGCGTGGTTCGCCTCCCAGCCGTCCGGGAACTTCACCAGCGTGCCCAGCTGGACCGGTTCCGTGGACGGGTAGTCGTCCAGGAGGGCGCCGACGCCCTCGCGGCAGACGACGATGCAGGCGTGGCGGTGCCGGGAGGCCAGGACGCACAGGCGGCCGGTCTCCAGGTGGAAGGCGGTGGCGTCGGGGCGGCCGGAGAGCGGGTGCAGGACGACCGTGACGTCGTACTCCCGGCCCTGGAGACGGTTCGCGGTGTCGACCGTGACGTCCGCCGCGCCGAGCTCGGCCAGCGCCGCGCGGACCGCCGCCGCCTGGTCGCGGTGGGCCGTGCCGACGGCGATCCGGTCGGCGGTGAGGGGAGCGGGGGCCTGCGAGCGTTCGGAGAGCGCCGCGCCGCCTCTGTCCAGCAGGCGGCGCACGACCGTCGCCACCGCCCGTACCGCCTCCGGGTCGGTGCGCGGGGTGTGCCGGGCGGGCAGCTCCAGCAGGCCCCAGCCGGATTCCGCCGCCTCGTCGATCACCCGGTCCGGGCCGGAGCCGTCCGAGGGCACGGCGAAGGTCAGGCGACGGTCGCCGTGGTCCGTGCCGCTGCGGAAGGGGGTGTACGGGTAGAACGCGTCGGAGACCAGCGGGGCGGCCGACGCGGGCAGGCGCCAGGAGACCGGCAGGCGGTGCTGGGGGAGTGCCGGGTTGTGGGCCAGGAGGGTGGTCACCGCGGAGGCCGAGGGGTCGTACGACAGACCCGCCCACTGCTCGCTGCCGACGATCGCGAACGGGTCCAGCTGGCCGGGGTCGCCGACGAACAGCGCCCGCTCGAACAGGCCGGCCACGGCGAGCAGGGAGTCCGAGCGCATCTGGTACGCCTCGTCCACGATCGCGTGCCGCCAGGGCTCGTCCACCTTGACGTGCGCCCACTTCGCGGCCGTGGAGAGGACCACCGGCAGTCCGTTCAGGTCGGCCGCCTTCGCCGACGTGCGGACCTGCGGCAGGTCGTCCAGCGCCTTGTCGTAGGCGTCGGTGTCGCTGCTGTGCAGCCGGCCCACCGGCAGGTCCGGGTTCTTCTCGGCGAGCCGCAGGACGAGATCGTCCACCTGCGCGTTCGTCTGGGCCACGACCATCAACGAGCGCCCGGCATCCGCCAGTTCGAGGGCCGCGCGGACCACGAGCGTGGACTTGCCGGCGCCCGGCGGGGAGTCCACCACCACACCCCGCTCGGTGCCGTGCAGCGTGTCGTGGAGGATCGCGTCGGTGGCGCGGGCGGCAGCGGCCGAGGGGTCGAAGTCGACCGTCGTCACAGCAGGTCCTCCTCGGTCACGGTGTCGGGGGCCTCCGGCGCGGGCTCACCCGGCGGGCCACCGTGCGTCCACGGGGTCTCCTCCGGGTCGGGCAGTTTCGCTCCGCCGCGCTGCTCGTGCTCGAAGAGGGTGAAGCACACCCGGTCGCCCTTCTCCGGCACCGAACCGGGCTCGGGTTCCCTGCCCCGGCCCATCTTGTCCACGATCCGCAGCACCAGCAGGCCCTCGCCCTCCAGGCCGACGAACTCCGCCGACTGCGGCCTGCCACCCAGCGAGCGGTAGACCTTCGCGCGCTCCGCGAGGTGCGGCCGGTCGTCCGTGCGGACCGTCACCAGGGGCCGCGGGCTCGGCCGCTTGCCCTCGCTGAAGGCCATGACGACATCGGTCACCTCGCCCGCGAACGCCTCCCCGGCCAGCCGCCGCCCCGCCATCACCAGCGGGTCGTCCAGCGCCTCCTGCGCCTCCAGCCGGGCCTGCTCGCGCTCGCGCGTGGCCAGCTTGTTCGCCGCCGTCACCGCGTCGTCGCGGCGCGGCTGCGGCGGCTCGCCCGCCACCACCCGGTCCCGGTGGCCGGTGAACGACCAGCGGTCGCGGGTCCAGCGCTCCTCGACGTGCGCACCCTCCGGCAGCGCCCGCAGCAGGTCAAGCCCCCGCCACACCGCGTCCCAGGTGGGCCGCGTGCGGCTGTCCACCAGGTCGCGGATCCCCCGCTCGGCCGCGGTGAGCGCGGCCAGCCGGTCGTCGGCGACCAGGGCGTCCTCGGCGGCGGCGAGGGCGGTGCGCGCACGGTCGTAGCGCTCGATCGCCGGGGCCAGCAGCTTGTTGTCGAACGCCGGGTCGGTCGCCGGACCGGCCGGCGGGCACAGCAGCTGGCCGGCGGCGTCCCTGGCGAGTTCCGCCCGGCGGGCGGCCTCCGCGCCGGACGTGTCCTGCGGCGGGTCGATCCAGGCGAGCAGCGCGCCCAGGTGCTGGTCCTCCAGGCCGGACTGGCCGGTCGCCCAGTGCCGGGACAGCACGTCGGTCAGGGCGAGGAGCAGGGACGAGCCGGGCACCCGGGACCGCTCGCCGTAGTGGGTCAGCCAGCGGCCGAGCAACGGCACCCTGGGCGGCGCCGGATGGGGCGCCTCCGGGTCCTGCTCGGCGGTACGGCGAAAACGCATCGAGCGGCCCAGGAGCCGTACGAAGTCCAGGCCGGCGCGGCTCGGCACGATCAGCTGGGGGGCGTCCGCGCACAGCTCCACCTCGACCTTGACCCGCTTGCCGGTCTCCGGGTCGGTCTCGGTGCGCTCGGCCGCCTCCACGGACCCGGCGTAGGAGTCGAGGTACGGCAGGACGACGTCGGCCAGCTCGGCGAGGAAGGAGAACCGCAGGTCGCGGTCGCGGGGCTGGGGTACGACCAGCAGGCGCGGGGTGTCCCGGTCGGTGCCGACCAGCGCGCCGAGCGGGGCACCGGCCTCACCGGCGGTGGTGAGCGGCACGAACACCAGCGGGCGCTCCGACAGGTGCCGGTGCCGGACGGTCGCCGCGGGCCGGGCGCGGCCGCTGCTGACGGCCTCCAGCCGGGCGAGGGTGGCGATCAGCGACACGTGCCCACCTCCGCCAGTGCCTCGGCGCGCAGGGCCGCCGCCCGGCGCAGGGCGGCGACCGCCGGGTCGTCCGGGTCGCCCAGCTCGCCGCGGGCCGCGGCGAGGACGTCCTCGACCGTGGTCAGACCGCCCAGCTCCGCGCGCAGCGGCCGGCCGAGGCGGGTGACGGCGCCCTGCTCGCGGGAGCGTTCGCGGCAGTGGAAGGCCAGCTCGCACGCGGACAGGCACTCGGGGGCGTAGGTGGCCGGGACCGCCTCCACGGCCGCCGTCAGCTCCTCGGCGCTCCGGTCCGGCGCGAAACACGTGCCCGCGGGCAGGGCCCCGGCGAGCTCCTCGATCCGGGTGAGCCGGGTCAGCTGGCGGGCGGTGACGGCGCGCTGCTTGCGGACGTCGACGGCGCAGCCCGCGGGCAGGTTGGAGAAGTCCTTCGGGCACACGAGCAGGATTCGGTGCCGTACGACGGGGGCGGGATCGAGGCGGGCGGCCAGCTCCTCCAGGGCCAGCACGTACGCCGCCGCCTGGCGGGCCGCCGCGCCGACCTTCGCCGGGTCCGCTGAACCGTCCAGCATCGGGAAGGACTTGATCTCCACCACCGACCAGCTGCCGTCCGGGTGCACCACCACCGCGTCCGGCTCCAGGAAGGCGAGCGATCCGGCCACGTCCAGCGCCAGCATCGGATGGTCCAGCAGCGTCCAGCCGCCCGCCCGTGCGGCCTCCCGCAGCGCCAGCGCCGTACGGGCCGTACGCCCCTCGGGGCCGTGCGCGGTCAGGTCGGGCACGGCGGCCGCAGCCGGCGCATCGGCGCCCGGGTCGAGGCGGGCGTGGGCCAGCCGCAGCAACTCCGCGCCGCCGTCCGCCTTCACCCGCGCCTCGAACGCGTTGCCCCGGGTCAGCGCGAACTGCGACTGGCCGAAACCCGACGGCGCGCCCAGCGCGCTCGCCAGCCGCGCCTTGTCCACCCCGGCGCCGTCCAGGATCGCCCGCCGCGCGCACCCCGGGTTCGCGGCGAGCGCCGCGAGGGCGCGCGCGTCCAGGGCCTTGGCCGGTACGTCGGGACCGCGCAGCTCAGCGAGCCGGTGCCGGAGCCCCTTCCCCCGTGTCGCTGGGGGAGACGTCCGGTCCGGCCCCGGCGTCGAGCTGCGACTCGCGCTGCCGTGGAATTCGCTCACCCGCGGAAGTCTGGCACCCGGCACTGACAATCGGGGAACCCGTCGCCTGCGCGACCGGTGTGCGGCGCGGGAACAGGCGGGCCCGGAGCAGGTCCAGAGCCCGCATCAGGCCCGGCGCCAGCAGCAGGCCGACGCCCATCACGGCGACCCCGGCGACCGCGTCCAGGAAGTAGTGGTTGGCGGTGCCCATGACCACGAGCGCGGTCCCCAGCGGGTAGGCGACGCCGAGGATCTTCGCGAGGCGGGTGCCGCCGTGGCGCCACAGCATCACACCGCACCACAGCGCCCAGCCGACGTGCAGGCTCGGCATCGCCGCGTACTGGTTGGTCATCCCGCCCATGCCGCGCGGTGCGCTCGCCTCGCCGCCCCACCAGCCGTAGGAGCTGTAGTGCGCCATGGTGTCCACGAAGCCGTGACCGGCGGAGAGCAGCCGGGGCGGGCAGGTGGGCAGCAGGGTGAAGCCGATCAGGCCGATGAACGTGGACGTCATCAGCCAGGTGCGGGCCCGCCGGTAGTGCTCGGCGCGGGTGCGGAACAGCCAGACCAGGATGGCGGGCGTGATCAGGTAGTGCAGCGAGGCGTACCAGAAGTCCGCCGGCACACCGAGCCAGGGCTCGCGCGTGAACAGCCGGTTGAGCGGGTGCTCGGCGTTGAGGTGCAGGGCCTTCTCCAGGCGCAGGATCGCCAGGCCGTGGTCGACGGCGCCGTGCACGTCACCGCGGGCGAGGAGGCGGCCGGCCGAGTAGCAGCCGTAGACCAGGAGGATCAGCGGCAGCTCGGTCCACCAGCGCAGCCGGGTACGCGGGGCCCCTTCGGTGCCCGGTGTCTCGGTCTGCGGCATCCGATCGCCCTCCCCCTTGTCGCTGTGCGGCGCCGCCCGGAGGGCGACCGTGCCACCTTACGGCGTGCGTATCTCGCCCATGAGGGCGCTCCGGCCCACAAAGACGCCGAGATCGCCCGCCGGGTTGCCCCGAGCGGGGGTGAGCGATGATGGAGAAGTCCTCTTTTCTTGTTTTCGTGACGTCTGTGTGGCGTCCCGCTCCCGGAAAGGTCCCCCATGGCACCGCGCATCCTGCTGGCCCGGCACGGACAGACGGAATGGTCACAGTCCGGCAAGCACACCGGCAGGACCGACGTACCGCTGCTGGAGGAGGGCCGGCGGGGGGCCAAACTGCTCGGCGAGCGACTGCACCGGGCGCCGCTGGACGGACTGCCGGGCGCGGAGGTGCGCACCAGCCCGCTGGTACGCGCGCGTGAGACCTGCGAACTGGCCGGCTTCGGGGACCGGGCCACCGCCTGGGACACCCTCATGGAGTGGGACTACGGCGCGTACGAGGGCATGAAGCCGGCCGAGCTCCAGGCCGTGCGGCCGGGGTGGCTGATCTGGCGGGACGGGGTGCCGGAGGGCGAGAGCATCGCCGAGGTGACCGCACGCGCGGACGAGGTGGTGGAGTGGGCGCGGTCCGCCGACCGTCACGTGCTGGTCTTCGCCCACGGCCACATCCTCCGCTCCATAGGCGCCCGCTGGCTGGGCCTGCCCCTGGACTTCGCCGCGCGCCTGCGCCTCAACCCGACCTCGCTGTCGGTGCTGGGCTGGGCCTACGGAGAGCCGGCGATCGAGAGCTGGAACGACTTGGGGCACCTGGCGGGATAGCCGGGACGCGGCTCCCCGGGGCGCGGGGAACCGCCACTGCCCCCACGCCCCCGCAGACCGCCGACCGCGGTCAGGCCCTTCCCGTTCTCGGGGTCCTCGGCATCGAGGCGTGCCGGTCCAGGAAGTCCGACACCCCCGAGGCCCGCCGGTGGGGCAGCAGCACCCGCGCCGTCCCCGCCAACATGGTCTGGATGCGCGAGGACTGGACCTGGTCCAGCAGCGTCAGCACCCGCAGCCCCGCCTGCGCCGCCTCGTCGGGACGGCCTTCGCGGGCGAGATCGTCGGCCAGCTCGGCGGTGTACAGCGCGATGTTCCGTGTGAAATGAGGATCCTGCAGCTCGGCGGCGCGGTACGCGTGCCGGGACGCCCGCCGCCAGTCGCCCAGCATGGACCAGCACTGGGCCTCCAGCCCCTCCAGCTCCGCCTCGCCGTAGAAGCTCATCCACT
Organism: Streptomyces sp. NPDC048191; assembly: GCF_040652655.1. Lineage (NCBI taxonomy): Bacteria > Bacillati > Actinomycetota > Actinomycetes > Kitasatosporales > Streptomycetaceae > Streptomyces > Streptomyces sp. NPDC048191. The sequence continues at coordinate 337,001 of NZ_JBEZMO010000006.1, read as the reverse complement.
CGGGGTCGGTGTCCGAGCGGCCCCGGGCGAACAGGGTCTGGGCCCGGACGAGCGCCTGCTCACAGCCGGTGCGGTCGGCGAGGCCCGCCCAGCCGCCGGCTTCCCGCAGGGCGAGCAGGGACATCAGGCGCGCCGACCCCAGCGGAGCGGCCGCGCGCTGGGCGGCCTGGGCCGCGCGGACCGCCTCGCGGGGGCGGCCGGCGTCCCGCGCCAGGAACGCGGTGTTGCAGAAGGCGTGGGCCTCCAGCGCCGGGTCCCCGGTCATGCGGGCCGTGGCCAGCGCCTCCGCGTAGTGCGAGCGTGCGTCGTCGAAGCGCCCGGAATCGTGCGCCAGCCAGCCCACGGAGATGGCGAGTTCACCGGCGCCCGAGTGCAGCCGGTCGGCGGTGGTCTGCCGGGTCGCGCCGGCGTCCAGCAGCGCGTAGGCGGCGCGGAGCGGAGCGGCCGCGCGCCGGTACAGGCCGTCCGCGCCGTGCCGGTCGTCCAGCAGCCGGATGCGCCGGACCGCCTCCTCCAGGGCGGCCGCCTCGGGGGCACCGGGCCGGCGCGCGGGCCGGACCGCGGCCGCGGCGTCCGTGGTGAGCCCCATCGGGCTCAGCGTGGCGGCGGCCACCGTGGCGCCGCCGCCGGTCATGAATGCGCGACGCAGCACGTCGCTCTCCTCGTGGTTCAGGTGGTCTTTCACGTACGGTTCTGGCGCGCCGTACGGGTCCTGCGTGTCATACGGTTCGAAGGCCCGCCGTGACTCATCGGGCGCCTCCGCGGCAACGAGTTCCTCCGCCGCCTCCGCGGCCGTGCGCGCCGCACGGCCGCGGACGGACGAGCGGGGTGCGAAGCCGAGGTCGGTGAGCGTGCGTCCGGGGTACATGTGCAGGAACACCCGTTCGTAGGCGTAGTTCGGGCAGCGGATCTCGCCCGCCTCGACCCTGCCGATGTACCGCGCGTCACAGCTCACCCGCTCGCCGATCTCGTGCGCGGCGCGCCGTACGAGCGCCGCGAACTCGGCCGGTGAGCGCCTGCCGCGCAGGTGCCGGAAGGCGAGGTTCGGCCGGGGTGGCCGTTCGGGCTGTGACGAGGTCACGGTTGACGACGCCATGGCCGGGTCCTCTCGTGCGAACCGTCGAACCGTGCCGGATCCGGGGCGGATTCGGGACGAGTTGTCCGAGTGACGCCCTGGTTCCGGCGGGCATGAACGTACCTGCTGTGAACGACCCGCCACGCAGTGTTTGGCTACAAACCGGATATCTCATCCCTGATCTGCCATGAAGTGCCATCCTTTGCGGCGCACTTGTGCCGTAGCCGTTGACGCGCTCACGCGTTGGACTCCATGGACCGCAACAGGGCTGTGTGGTGGAGGCCGGCATGGAGACCAGCCAGAGCAACGAACCTTGTACGTCGCCGTCGTCGGCCGAGGAGGACGACGAGGACGCCGCAGGATGCGACCTCGTGACGGTACCGGCGCGGCAGGGCCTCGAGGCGGTCGACATCCTGCGGCGCGGCTCCGGCGAGGCGGTGGGGCCCGTCCTGCACGACGGCGGTTGCGCCACCCTCGGCTTCCTGGTCCCGGCCGGCACGGCGGCCGGCTGGGACGTGCCGGGCAGCATCTGCACGGAGACCGACGGGCGCGGGCTCAGGCTGAACCCCGAGCCGCCGGTCGAGGGCTCCGACTGGCTGCTGCCGCCCGGCGAGGCCGAGCTCGCCACCGATCCGACGGTGCTGCGCCGGGCGCTCGGTGAGGCGGCCCGGCTGATCGAGGCGGCCGACAGCCGCAGGTGAGGCGGCCCGGCCGGCCGACGGTGGGCGCCGGCCCGGGTGGCCTGCGACAATGGTCCGATGGGCGGGTCCAGGAACACACGGCAGACGCGGCGCGGGCCGGCCGCCGTCGTGGAGGCGGTCGACGGCGGACTCGCGCAGCTCGTACCCGACCCCGACCGCCGCCGCGCCTGGACGCTGCTGGTCGACGGCGCGCCGCAGTCCCACGTCGACCTGGACGACCCCGCATACCTCTCCTTCGAGTACCAGCGCCGCCTCGGCCATGTCATCGACCTGGTCGCCCCGCCCGGCAGGCCCGTGCACGTCCTGCATCTCGGCGGCGGAGCGTTCACCCTCGCCCGGTACGCCGCCGCCACCCGGCCCCGGTCCACCCAGCAGGTCGTCGAGCGGGACGCGAGCCTGGTCCAACTGGTCCGCAGGGAGCTGCCGTTGGACCCGAACGCCCGGATCCGGGTCCGGTCGGCCGACGCCCGGGCCGGTCTCGCCAAGGTGCCGGACGGCTGGGCCGACCTGGTCATCGCGGACGTCTTCAGCGGCGCCCGTACCCCCGCCCACCTCACCTCCACCGAGTTCCTGGACGAGGTCCGCCGGGCCCTGAAGCCGTCCGGTGTCTACGCCGCCAACCTCGCCGACGGCCCGCCGCTCGCCCACCTGCGCGGTCAGATCGCCACCGCCGCCGCCCGGTTCGCCGGACTCGCGCTGATCGCGGACGCCGCCGTGCTGCGCGGCAAGCGTTTCGGCAACGCCGTCCTGGTCGCCTCCGACGCCCCGCTCCCGCTCGCCGAACTCACCCGTCGCGCCGCCTCCGACCCGCACCCGGGCCGGGTCGAACACGGCAGGGCGCTCACGGACTTCGCGGGGGGTGCGCTCCCGGTGACGGACGATACGGCGGCGGCCTCCCCGGCCCCACCGCCCTCGGTGTTCCGCTAGGTCCCGCGGCCCGCTCCGAACCGGTTGCCGCGCGGATCAGGGTCTGTCGCAAACAGTCCCTCTCGGTACAACTCGCGACATTTCAGGAGCCGTCAGCGTGTCGTTGTCGGTCCGCTGCTGATCTGGTGCTCCACCACTCCGAAAGGAAACGGTCATGAGCGCTGCTGTCCGCCGGACCGCCTACGCCCTGGGCGCGGTCGCCGCGGCCCTTCTCGTCCTGGTCGCGTTCGACTCGTACACCTCGTCCTCGGCCGATGCCGCGGTCACCCGTCCCCTCGTCAGGTCCAGGTACTTCACCGGCTCCACCACGATCGGCTGTCCGTCCGGCTACACCGCCACCGGCGGCGGCGTCGGCGTCGACGTGCCGAACGGCATGTACGTCGCACGCACCGAGCCGGTCACGAACTCCGCCGGCAGGCCGGTGGGCTGGAAGGGCGACGTCCGGCAGCGCGTCAACGGCGGCGCCGCCACCGGCACCGTCTACGTGGTCTGCGCCCAGTGACGCGCCACCGCTGAACCCGGGCACGTGCTCAGTAGTTCCCGACCTCCACGTGCGGCGGCCCGTCGTGCCAGGTGCAGAACACCGACACCCGGTCCGTGCCCCGGCTGAACTCCACCCGGATCCAGGTCGCGGTCTTCCACACCTGCATCGACCAGCCGGTTCCCGGCGTCGCCGACACGAGAGTGGCGTCGGCCCCGCCCAGTTCGAACACCGCCCGGCCGCCGTCGGTGTCGTAGGCCTTGACCTGGCCGGACGCGGAGGCCGAGGCGGTGGCGGAGGGGCTCGGCCGCCGTGTGGGGGTCGGGCCGGGCGTCGCCGGGCCGGTCGACGGCCGCTTCGACGGGGACGGCCGGTGCGTCGGCGAGCCCAGGGCCTTGGTGCCCTGCGTCGTGGCGTCGGCGGCCGTGACCGGCAGGGCGCGTGGCGGGTCGTACGCCGTCCCGGCCATCACCGTGTGCACACCCCACCACGACAGCGTGACCGCCGCTCCCGTCGCGAGCAGCCACGCCAGTACGTGTACGAGTCCTCTGCGCATCGTCGGCCATACTGCCCCAGGAACACCGCCGTGCGCACATGCCCCGAGTTGTCCACAGGCACCCGCCCGGCGCGGGCCGCATGGCGTACGGTGCGGCGCATGGCAAGTGTGCTCGTGGTCGAGGACGACCAGTTCGTACGCTCGGCGCTCATCCGGCATCTGACCGACGCCGCACACACCGTGCGCAGCGTGGGTACGGCACTGGAGGCGCTGCGCGAGGTCGCCCATTTCCGTTTCGACGTGGTCATCCTCGACCTCGGACTGCCGGACCTGGACGGCTCCGAGGCGCTGAAGATGCTCCGCGGCATCACCGACGTGCCCGTCATCATCGCCACCGCCCGGGACGACGAGACGGAGATCGTCCGGCTGCTCAACGCCGGTGCGGACGACTACCTGACCAAGCCGTTCTCCGTCGAGCACCTCTCCGCGCGGATGGCGGCCGTGCTCCGCAGGGCCCGCTCCGGCGGCGCCGAGGCCCCGCCCTCGTCCGTGCTCCGCGTCGGCGGCCTGACCGTCGACCCCCTGCGCCGCCAGGCCGATCTGGACGGAGCCCGCCTCGACCTCACCCGGCGCGAGTTCGACCTGCTCGCCTTCCTCGCCGGGCGGCCCGGCGTCGTCGTCCCGCGCAAGGAACTCCTCGCCGAGGTCTGGCAGCAGTCCTACGGCGACGACCAGACCATCGACGTCCATCTGTCCTGGTTGCGCCGGAAATTGGGGGAGACGGCCGCCCGGCCCCGGTATCTGCATACGCTGCGGGGCGTCGGCGTCAAGCTCGAACCCCCGGTGGACGGGGTGCCGGCGCGATGAGGTGGGCCCTGGTCAAGGTCTGCCTGGCGGTCACCACGATGGTCGTGGTCGCCTTCGCCGTGCCGCTCGGCCTGGTCGTCAAGGAGATGGCGCGCGACCGGGCCTTCTCCAACGCCGAGCGGGAGGCCGCCGCGGTGGCGCCCGCGCTGTCCATCACCACCGACCGGGACAAGCTGGAGCGGGTCGTGGCCTCGGCCGGCGCCGACGCCGGGATGGCCGTGCACCTGCCCGCGGGCGGCGGCCGGCCCGCGCTCGACCTCGGCCGGCAGCGCGCCGCCGGCCGCGACATCCAGATGGTGCGGAAACTGGGCCGGGCCTCCACGACCTCCGTGAGCGGCGGCTCCACCCTGCTCCAGCCGGTCGCCCTCGGCTCCGGCGACATCGCGGTCGTCGAGGTCTACGTCCCCGAGTCCGAGGTGACCAACGGTGTCGGCACGGCCTGGGCGGTGCTCGCGGCGGTCGGACTCGCGCTGATCGTCGGCTCGGTCGCGGTCGCCGACCGGCTCGGAGTGCGCATGGTGCGGCCCGCCCAGCGGCTGGTCGAGGGGGCGCACGAGCTGGGCGAGGGCAAACTGGGCGCCCGGGTGCCGGAGGACGGCCCGACCGAACTGCGCCTCGCCGCCGTCGCGTTCAACTCCATGGCCGACCAGGTCGTGCAGCTCCTGGCCAACGAGCGGGAGCTGGCCGCCGACCTCTCGCACCGGCTGCGCACCCCGCTGACCGTGCTCCGGCTGAACGCGGCCTCGCTGGGTGCCGGACCGGCCGCCGAGCAGACCCGGGCCGCCGTCGCCCAGCTGGAGCGCGAGGTCGACACCATCATCCGCACCGCCCGGGAGGCCAAGCCGCAGACGGTCGCGGCTGGGCCCGGCGCCGGGTGCGACGTGGCCGAAGTGGTGCGTGAGCGCATGGAGTTCTGGTCCGCGCTCGCCGAGGACGAGGGCCGCACATGGCGGGTGGCCGGCGTCGAGCGACCGGTGCGCACACCCGTGGCCCGCGCCGACCTGGCCGCCGCGCTCGACGCCCTGCTCGGCAATGTCTTCCGGCACACCGCCGAGGGCACCGCCTTCGCGGTCGACGTGCACAACAGCGAGGACGCGGTGATCGTGCTGGTCTCCGACGCGGGCCCCGGTATATCCGACCCGGAGGCGGCGATGGCCCGTGGCCGCGGCTCGGGCACCGCCGGTTCCACCGGCCTCGGGCTCGACATCGTGCGCCGGCTCGCCGAGTCCACCGGCGGGGACGTCCGCATCGGCTCCTCGGTGCTGGGCGGCACCGAGGTGCGGATCTGGATCCAGCTGGACGGGCGCAAGCCGGTCCGGCGGGGGCACCGGGGGTCGGTGCGAAGACGCCGATCGGGCAAACCGGTCCCGAGTGGTCTCGACCATTAATCGTCCCCGATCCCTTCCTTAAGTGAACCCTAAGGTCTGCAACCGCCGTCCCGAACGAGCCATTTGTCCGATTACAGATCGCTAGCGTGCTGCCGCACCCCACCCCCCGTGAACAGCGAAGGCAGGCACGCGCATGACCACGCACCGGCGCAGGATCAGTGGCAGGAACAAGGCGATGGGCGGCGTCGTGGCCGCGGCCGTGGTCGGTGGCGGCGCGGTCCTGCTCACCGGCACCGCCCACGCCGCCGGCGTCAACGCCGCGTACACCAGGACCAGCGACTGGTCGACCGGCTACACCGCCCAGTACGTCGTCACCAACAACAGCGACCAGACCGAGAAGACCTGGACGCTGGAGTTCGACCTCCCGGCGGGCGCCAGGCTCAGCTCCCTGTGGAACGGCGAGTCGAGCGTCAGCGGTGCGCACGTCACCGTGCGGCCGGCGAAGTGGGACACCGAGGGCCTCGCCCCCGGCAAGTCCGTGACGATCGGTTTCGTCGTCAACGGCAGCGGCGCCCCCACGGGCTGTCTCATCGACAACGCCCAGTGCTCCGCGGACGGCGGTGCCACCCCCGAGCCGAGCGGCCGCCCCACCCAGTCCCCGTCCCCGGCCCCGACGGCTACGCCCACCAAGAGCACCACCCCCACCCCCACCCCCACCAAGACCGCCACCCCCACACCGACCCCCACCAAGACCACAGGCAGCGGCACCACCGCCTCCGCGGGCTTCGCCCCCTACGTCGACACCTCCCTCTACCCCGCCTTCGACCTGGTCGGCGCGGCCGACGCGACCGGTGTGAAGAACTACAACCTCGCCTTCGTCACCGACGGCGGCGGCTGCACCCCCAAGTGGGGCGGTGTGACCGACCTGACCAGCGACGCCGTGGCCGCACAGATCGGCTCCCTGCGCGCCAAGGGCGGCGACGTGCGGGTCTCTTTCGGCGGCGCCTCCGGCTCCGAACTGGCCACCACCTGCTCCTCCGCCGACGCCCTCGCGGCGGCCTACGGCAAGGTGATCGACGCCTTCAAGCTGACCAAGGTCGACTTCGACGTCGAGGGCGGCGCACTGCCCAACACGGCGGCCAACACGCTCCGGGCGAAGGCGATCGCCAAGCTCCAGGCACAACACCCCGACCTGGACGTCTCCTTCACCCTCCCGGTCATGCCCGAGGGCCTCACCCAGGACGGCGTGAACCTGCTGTCCAACGCCAAGTCCAACGGCGTGAAGGCCTCCACGGTCAACATCATGGCGATGGACTACGGCCCCTCGTACAACGGTGACATGGGCGACTACGCCCAGCAGGCCGCGACGGCCACCCAGGCGCAGGTCAAGAGCGTCCTCGGGCTGTCCGACTCCGCCGCCTGGAAGTCGGTCGCGGTCACCCCGATGATCGGCGTCAACGACGTCTCCACCGAGGTCTTCAAGGTGGACGACGCCACCCAGCTGGTGAACTTCGCCAAGTCCAAGGGCCTCGGCGGCCTCTCCATGTGGTCCGCGGCCCGTGACCAGCAGTGCGCCGGCGGCGCGAAGAACTCCGCCGACCCCACCTGCAGCTCGATCGTCCAGGACAAGGACGCCTTCTCGAAGGCGTTCGGCGCGTTCAACTGACGCGCCACCCCCGGCAGGGGGCGCGGCACCACGGTGGGGTGCCGCGCCCCCGGTAGCATCCGGGTATCCGGTGCACGAGGGGGCGCAGTGATCGAACTGTCCGACATGATCCGGGAGTTGAGAGGTCAGCTCACGACGGCCCTCGCGGACGGCGACGGGCGGCTCGTCCGGTTCGAGCTGGGGCCGGTGGAGGTCGAGGCCACCGTCGCGGTCACGCGCGAGGCGGGCGCGGACACCAAGGTGAGGCTGTGGGTCGTCGACGCGAGCGCCAACGACAAGTACAGCCAGGCGCAGACCCAGCGGATCAAGCTCACCCTGACCCCGAAGGCCGTCCCGGTGGACGGCGCTCCCGTGCGGCCCGTTCTGATCGCGGGCGGCGAGGTTGACGACGAGCGCTGACCCGGGACTGCGCCCCGGAGCGGGTCGCCGAGGTCATGGTCTGGAGTGGACCGCCGGGGCGACGGTGACCTGGCGGCACCGGGGCATCGACCTCGGGAGTCCTGGCCGAAGCCCTCACCCGGGACGGCTGGCACCACGCCGTCCCGGTCCTCGGAGCCATTGCCCCGAGGCGATCCTCCCGGTGCGGGACGTCCTCTTCGCCCACCTGGGCCTCGACGAGCGACGGGGTGCGGCCCGCCACCACGGCGTGCCGCACCCCGTCGCTCAGGAAGCGGACTCCACCGCCGGCAACACCCCCGTCCGCGCCGCCTGCGCGTACCACCGGGCACTCGACTTCGGTGTCCGCTCCAGCGTGGCGTAGTCCACGTACACCGCGCCGAACCGCTTGCCGTAGCCGTACGCCCACTCGAAGTTGTCCATCAGGGACCACAGGTAGTAGCCGCGCACATCGGCGCCGTCGGCGATGGCCCGGCGTACCGCCGCGAGGTGGCCGTGCAGATAGGCGATGCGCTCGGGGTCGTGGACGCGGCCGTCGGGGTCGGGCTTGTCGTCGTAGGCCGCGCCGTTCTCGGTGATGTGGAGGGGCAGTCCCGGGGCCTCCCGGGTGTAGCGCATGAGCAGGTCGTACAGGCCCGTCGGATCGATCGTCCAGCCCATCTCCGTGCGCTCGCCCGGCGTCTGGTGGAAGCGCACGTCGTCGGCGCCCGGCCAGGGGGAGTGGTCGCTGGCGCCGTGACCGTCCGCCCGGGCACCCTCGGCGGTTCCGGTCCCGGCCGAGACCAGGGCCGGGGTGTAGTAGTTCAGGCCGAGCGCGTCCAGCGGGGCGTGGATCGCGCGCGTGTCGCCGTCGAGGACGTACGACCAGTCGGTGAGGGAGGACGTCGCCTCCAGCAGCGACGACGGGTACGCGCCGTGCAGCATCGGGCCGTGGAAGATCCCGTTCGCCAGGTCGTCGATCCTGTGGGCGGCCGCGACGTCGGCGGGGTCCTGGGAAAGCGGCCGCACGACGGACGAGTTGAGGCTGATCGCGATCTCGTTGCGGGACGGCATCACCGAGCGCAGGGCCGAAGCCGCGAGGCCGTGCGCCAGGTTGAGGTGATGGGCGGCGCGCAGGGAGGCCACCGGCTCGGTGCGGCCCGGGGCGTGCACACCGGAGCCGTAGCCGAGGAACGCGCTGCACCAGGGCTCGTTGAGGGTGATCCACTGCTCCACCCGGTCGCCCAGCGCCTCGCCGACCAGCTGGGCGTACTCGGCGAACCGGTACGCGGTGTCCCGCTGCGGCCAGCCGCCCGCGTCCTCCAGCTCCTGCGGCAGGTCCCAGTGGTAGAGGGTGAGGGCCGGCTTGATGCCGTGCCCTAGCAGTTCGTCGACCAGACGGCGGTAGAAGTCCAGGCCCACCTGGACCGCCGGGCCCCGGCCCGTCGGCTGCACCCGGGACCAGGAGACCGAGAAGCGGTACGCGGTCAGGCCCAGCTCCGCCATCAACGCCACGTCGTCGCGGTAGCGGTGGTAGTGGTCGACGGCGATGTCACCGGTCTCCCCGCCGGCGGTCCTCCCCGGCGTATGGCTGAAGGTGTCCCAGATCGAGGGGGTGCGGCCGTCCTCCCGCACCGCCCCCTCGATCTGGTACGCCGACGTCGCGGCGCCCCAGAGGAAAGCGGGCGGAAAGGTCACGGAGGTAACGGGTTCAGGCATGGAAGCGCTCCCATTGGGGGTCGTAGGAGACCTGGCGTAGTAGTAGGGGAGGGGCCGGGGCGGCGGTGGCCCGGCCCCGTGCACAGGGGTGTCAGCCCTTGATCGCGCCCTGCATGATCCCGCCCACGATCTGCTTGCCGAACAGCAGGAAGGCGACCAGCAGCGGCAGCGTGCCGAGCAGCGCGCCCGCCATGATCACCGCCTGGTCCGGGACGTATCCGGTGCCGAGCGAGTTCAGGGCCACCTGCACGGTCGGGTTCTGCTGGTTCAGGGCGATGATCGGCCACAGGAAGTCGTTCCAGGCGAACACGAACGTCAGCAGGCCGAGCACGGCCATGGCCGGCCGCGCCGCCGGGAAGACCACGTGCCAGACGACCCGGACGCTGCTCGCCCCGTCCACCCGGGCCGCCTCGATCAGCTCGGTCGGCAGCGCCTGCACCAGGTACTGCCGCATGAAGAACGTGCCGAAGGCGGTGACGAGGCTCGGGAGGATCACCGTCTGCAGCTGGTTCGACCAGCCGAGGTCCGACATCCACAGGTACAGCGGTACGACGGCCAGCTGCGGCGGGATCATCATCGTGCCGATGGTCAGCAGCAACAGCAGACTGGAGAAGCGGAACCGCAGCTTGGCGAAGGCGAAACCGGCCAGCGTGGAGAACAGCACCGTGCTCACCGTGATCGTGCCCGCCACGATCACCGAGTTGAACATCGCGGTGCCGAGCCCCGCCTCGTCCCAGGCGGCCTGGAGGTTCTTGAACAGGTTGCCGCCGAACCACAGCGGCGGCGGGGTCTGGGCGAGCCGCCCGGCGGTGCGCGAGGCCGCGATCGCCGTCCACACCAGCGGGGCGAGGGAGACCAGCGCGAAGACGGTGAGCACGACGTACGTCACCGGACCCGCGTGCAGCTGCTTGCCGGCGCCCATCACCCGGCGGCGGCCGGCCCTCCGGGGCGGGGTGAGTTCAGTGGTGGTCATTGGGACTTCCTCAGCCGTCGGGTGAGCAGCAGGTTGACCGCGGCGATGACCAGCAGGATCAGGAACATCGACCAGGCGATCGCGGACGCCTTGCCGAGGTTGCCGATGATCCAGCCCTGGTCGTACATGTACAGGCCGAGCGTCTGGTACTGGTGCTCGGAGCCGCCCTTGGACCCGCTCACCCCGCCGAACAGCAGCGGCTCGCCGAAGAGCTGGGTCGCGCCGATGGTGGAGACGACCACCGTGAACAGGATCGTCGGCCGCAGCTGCGGGATCGTCACGTGCCGGAACTGCTGCCAGCGGTTGGCGCCGTCGATCGCCGCCGACTCGTACAGGTCGGCCGGGATCGCCTGCATGGCGGCCAGGTAGATCAGCGCGTTGTAGCCGGTCCACCGCCAGATCACGATCGACGAGACCGCGAACTGCGAACCCCAGTCGGACTCACGCCAGTTGACCGGATCCACTCCGAAGAAGTGCAGGATCCAGTTGACCATGCCGCCGTCCCACGAGTACAGCAGCGTGAACACCAGGGTCGCCGCGGCCACCGAGGTGGCGTACGGCGTCAGCATCACCACGCGCCACACGGTCGAGCCCCGCAGCCGGTAGTTCAGCAGGTGCGCGAGCCCGATCGCGGCCAGCAGCTGGGGCACCGTCGAGATGACACCGATGGTCAGGGTGTTCTTCAGGGCGTTCCAGAAGAACTCCGACGACCAGAGGTTCTTGTAGTTGTCCAGGCCTGCCCAGGTCTGGTGGTCGAGGGCCGACAGTTGCACGTCGTGCAGCGAGTACCAGGCCGTGTAGAGCAGCGGGACCAGCGTGAACGCCCCGAACAGGACGAAGAACGGGGACACGAACGCGTACGGCGACGCCTTCATGTCCCAGCGGTACAGCCGGCTGCGCCAGGAGTCGGCGCCCGCCGGCGCACCGCGACCGTGAGCGTCCCGCGCCGCGCCCGGCGAACTGCCGGGCGCGGCGTCGGCGCTCGACGCGGAGTGCGCGAGAGCCTGCTTGGGGCTGGTCACTGGCCGAGCACGTCCTTGATCTCCTTGGACGCCGCGTCCCAGCCCTGGGACGGCGACTTGCCCTTCTGCTCGACCTGGAGGATGCCGACGTCGGTGATCGCCGAGTTGATCGGCTGGTCCTTGATGCCGAAGTACTGCGTCGGGATGGTCTTCGCCGAGTCGGAGAAGATCTGGGTGAGCGGCGCGTTCGAGAAGTACGCCGTGGTGTCCGCGGCCGGCTTCAGGCTCGCGTACGCCGACGGGGTCGACGGGAAGCTGGCCTGCTTGGCGAAGACCTTGGCCTGCTGCTCCGGCGCGGTCAGCCACTTGGCCAGCGCGATGGCCTCCTTCTGGTGCTTGCCCGCCGTCGGGACACCGAGGAAGGAGCCGCCCCAGTTGGCCGCGGTGGGCGCGGCCGCCACGTCCCACTTGCCCTTGCCCGAGTCACCGGACTTCTGCTCGATGTAGCCGAGCATCCAGGCCGGGCAGGCGACGCTGGCGAAGGTGCCGTTGGCGTAGCCCTGGTCCCAGGTCGGGTCGAACTGCTTCAGCTTCGCCGACATGTCGCTGGTGGCGACGTCCATGGCGACGTTCCAGGCCTTCTTCACGCCGTCGGACTTGTCCCATACGACGTTGCCGGTCGCCTGGTCGTAGTACCGCTCGTCACCGCCGCCGAGGGCCGCGTTGTAGACGGAGGACGCGGAGTCCACGAACTTGGTGCCCTTCGGCGCCTTCTTCATGTACTGCTTGCCGACGTCGACGTACTTGGCCCAGTCGCCCTTCCACAGGTCGGCGAGCTTGGTCCGGTCGGTGGGCAGGCCCGCCTTCTGGAACAGGTCCTTGCGGTAGCAGATGGCCATCGGCCCGATGTCGGTGCCGAGCCCGATGAGCTTGCCGTCCTTGGTGGTGGCCTGGGCGTTCTTCCAGTCCAGCCACTGGGACTTGTCGACCTCCTTGCCGAGGTCGACGAACTTGGCCGCCTGCGTCTGCACGGCCTCGGTGATGTTGCCGATCTCGATGGCCTGGACGTCGTCCGTGCCGGAACCGGCCTGGAGGCGGGTCAGCACCTTCGGCCAGTACACGTCGGTACGGGTGGTGACGTTCTCCTTGATGCTGATGTCCGGGTGCAGCTTCATGTACTCGTCATAGAGGCCGGCCTGCTTGTAGCCGAAGACGCCGAAGGTGCCGACGGTCAGCGTGATCTTGCCCTTGCCACTGCCGTTTCCGCCGCCTGAGCCGTCCGACGAGCTGTCGTTCGAGTCCTTGGCGCAGCCGGCCAGCAGCCCCGTGGTCAGTGCGGCCACGGCCGCGAGGGCCATCAGCCGCTGGGACCGGCGGATGCTCGTGCGCATTGCGTCCTCCTGTTGCCTGACGTGCCGACCCCCCGGCCAACTGCATGACATGGGCCCGTTCGTACGCGCTGCGGCTCGGGCGGGGAACGTGCGGGACGTGTATGTGTCAGGTAGTGTGGGAGCGCTCCCACCAGTGATGTGTTGAAGGTTCGCCGGTTCGGGGCAGGGTGTCAAGGGAGCGGACAGCGCGAGCGTGTTCAGTTATCTGAGCGTTAGCCGGCGCCTGGCGGGCGGGCGCGATCCGGCCCGCCCGGCGCTCGCGGACGACGCCGGGGGCCGATGGGCGGGGGGCGGCGGCACCCAGGGACGGTCACTGTGGCGAACGGTGCTGTTAGATTCCAGGCCAGCACCAGGTGTCGGTCAAGAGAGGCGGAGCCCATGGCAAGCCACGGAGCGCGGAGCCGAGGCGGGGGTCGGCCCACGCTCGAGGAGGTCGCCGCCCGGGCCGGGGTCGGCCGGGGCACGGTCTCGCGGGTGATCAACGGCTCGCCCCGGGTCAGCGACGCCACGCGGGCCGCGGTCGAGGCGGCGGTCGCCGAACTCGGCTACGTCCCGAACACGGCGGCCCGCGCCCTGGCCGCCAACCGCACCGACGCCATCGCGCTGGTGGTCCCCGAGCCGGAGACCCGCTTCTTCGCGGAACCCTACTTCTCCGACATGCTGCGCGGAGTCGGCTCCGAACTGTCCGAAACCGAGATGCAGTTGCTGCTGATCTTCGCGGGCAGCGACCGCGAGCGCCGCCGCCTCGCCCAGTACCTGGCGGCCCACCGGGTGGACGGTGTCCTGCTGGTCTCGGTGCACGCCGACGATCCCCTCCCCGACATGCTGGCCCAGCTGGAGATCCCGGCCGTGATCAGCGGCCCCCGCTCGGCCGGCGAGACGCTCACCTCGGTGGACTCGGACAACTACGGCGGCGCCCGCTCTGCCGTGGAGCACCTGCTCTCCCGGGGCCGCACCCGCGTCGCGCACATCACCGGCCGCCTCGACGTCTACGGTGCGCAGCGCCGCGTCGACGGCTACCGCGACGCCCTGCGCGACGCGGGCCGGGAGGTGGACGAACTCCTCGTCGAGACGGGGGACTTCACCGAGGAGGGCGGCCGGCGGGCGATGTCCGTACTCCTGGAACGGCGCCCGGACCTGGACGCGGTCTTCGCCGGCTCGGACGTGATGGCGGCCGGCGCGCGGCAGGTGCTGCGGGAGGCGGGCCGTCGTATCCCGGACGACGTGGCACTGGTCGGCTACGACGACTCCGCCATCGCCCGCCACATGGACCCGCCGCTGACCAGCGTCCGCCAGCCCATCGAGGAGATGGGCCGCGCGATGATCGACCTCCTCCTCACCGAGATCGCCGACCGCCGCCCACCGGCGTCCCGGGGACTGGAGCGACGGCACGCGGTGCTGGCGACGGAACTGGTGACGCGGGCGTCGTCGTAGCGCCGGCCGGGCCCGGTCCGCCGGGCCGTGACCCGTGCGGTCGGCCGGGCCCACCCGCACACCGCCCCGGTCGGTGGACGAAGGACTCGGGCCCGGACGCACCCCATGCCACGAAGAGCAGGCCTCGGATACGCTGCTGGGCGTCTTGCGGAGGTTCGGAGGGGGAGTCCGTGGCGGCGACAGGGGTGGGAGCGGACGCGGAGCGATACCGGTCGTTGCTGTTCTCCATCGCCTACGGGATGACCGGTTCGGTGGGTGACGCCGAGGACATCGTGCAGGACGCCTTCCTCGGTCTGACCCGGGCGCGGCGGGCCGGGACCCCGGTCGCGAACCTGAAGGCGTACCTGACCACTTCGGTGACGCGCCTGGGCATCAACCACCTGAGCTCGGCTCGGGTACGCCGGGAGACCTATGTCGGCGACTGGCTGCCCGAGCCGGTCGTGGTGGCCGCCGACAGGCCGGGACCGGCGGAGCGGGCCGAGCTCTCCGAGTCACTGTCGATGGCGTTCCTCGTGCTGCTGGAGGCCCTGTCCCCGGTCGAGCGCGCGGTGTTCATGCTGCGCGAGGCCTTCGGGTACGGCTACCCGGAGGTGGCCCGGGTCACCGGCAAGTCCGAGGCGAACTGCCGGCAGATCTTCGCCCGTGCCCGCAGGCGCGTCGCCTCCGGCGGGCAGCCGGTCCGGACACCGTCGGCCCCGGTGCGGCGGGCGGAGGGCGAGGAGCTCGCCCGCAGGTTCTTCGAGGCCGCCGAGGGCGGCGACCTGGACGGGCTGCTCGGGATGCTCGCCCCGGACGTGGTGTTCCGGGGCGACGGCGGCGGCAAGGCGCGGGCGCTCGCCCGGTCGGTGACCGACCCGCGGCACGTCGCCCAGCTGCTGGTCGGCGGCTTCCGCCGGGTCCGGATCCTCGGTGCCTCGATGCGCGCGGCGTGGATCAACGGCCGGCCGGGTGCCGTGACCTACGACGCCGAGGGGCGCGTGGCCAGTGTGGTCGCGCTCGACATCGCCGGGGGCGCGATCCGGGCGATCCACGCCGTGTCCAACCCCGACAAGCTCGCTCACCTCGGCCCGGTGTCCGACATCGGACGCCTGCCGGAGGGACGCCCCACCGGTCCCTGACCCCCGCCGGCACCGGAGGCGCCGCTGCGGTGGGAACGAAACAGCCGGTGACCCGTCTTGCGACGGAGTCACCGGCTGTTTCCGATGAGGGTGAGTGACGGGACTCGAACCCGCGGCATCCTGGACCACAACCAGGTGCTCTACCAGCTGAGCTACACCCACCATGACCGGCGGTGGAACTTGTCGTTTCCCCGACCGGCCGAGAAGAAGTCTACAGGGTCCGAAGGGGTGCTCGCGCACAGGTTTTCGCGCGGCGCCGCGAGCCGTGTCCCCGGGGCTACTGCGCGGGCAGGACGTGCTTGGCCGCGATGGCCCTCGCGGTGTCGGAGTCCGGGCCGGGCTGCGGGACGAAGACGGCCTCGCGGTAGTAGCGCAGCTCGGCGATCGACTCACGGATGTCGGCGAGGGCCCGGTGGTTGCCGTTCTTCTCCGGGCTGTTGAAGTACGCCCTCGGGTACCAGCGGCGGGCCAGTTCCTTGATGGAGGACACGTCGACGATCCGGTAGTGGAGGTAGTCCTCCAGGGTCGGCATGTCCCGCAGCAGGAAGCCGCGGTCGGTGCCGACGGAGTTGCCGCACAGCGGCGCCTTGCCGGGCTCCTTCACGTGCTCCCGCACATACGCGAGGACCTGCTCCTCGGCGTCCTGGAGGGTCGTGCCGTTCGGGAGCTCGGCGAGCAGTCCGGACACGGTGTGCATCTGACGCACCACCTCCGGCATCGTCTCCAGCGCCTGGTCCGGCGGGCGGATGACGATGTCCACCCCCTCGCCGAGTACGTTCAGCTCGGAGTCGGTGACGAGGGCGGCCACCTCGATGAGCGCGTCGTCGGACAGCGAGAGGCCGGTCATCTCGCAGTCGATCCACACCATGCGATCGTTCATGCGACCACCCTAAAGCTGACGTCAGCTTTTGGGGTCCCCCGTGCTGGTCCCGGCCCGCGCTGAAAGAGGGGATCCGCGCCGGAAAAGGGGGAGGGGGGCGAGCGTGTGCTCGCCCCCCTACGCTCAGCTACCGCTGCGCGGCCCCGGCAGCAGCCCCACCGCGCCCGCCGCCTGGCGGCGGCTCTGCATGGGGACCCCGCTGTCCCGGTCCGGGTGCAGCAGGGGTGCGTGCCCCACCGGCCCGGGACCCGTCAGGCCCGGTGGCGGGCCCGGCTGGCCGGACGCCGACAGCGACGGCTCCGGGTCGGTCGGCCTGTCGCCCTGCGGCCGGCGGGCCCGGTAGGCGGCCCGGTAGGCGGCGGGGGACGAGCCGAGCTGGCGGCGGAAGTGCCCGCGCAGCGCGACGGGGGAGCGGAAGCCGCACCGGCCCGCCACCTCGTCCACGGAGTAGTCCGACGTCTCCAGCAGCCGCTGCGCCTGCAGCACCCGCTGGGTGATCAGCCACTGCAGCGGGGCGCTGCCGGTCAGCGAGCGGAACCGGCGGTCGAACGTACGGCGGCTCATGTAGGCGCGTGCCGCCAGGGTCTCCACGTCGAACTGCTCGTGGAGGTGTTCCAGCGCCCAGGCGACGACCTCGGCGAGCGGGTCGGCGCCGATCTCCTCCGGTAAAGACCTGTCGAGGTAGCGCTCCTGACCGCCGCTGCGGCGCGGTGGGACCACCAGGCGCCGGGCGAGCGCGCCGGCCGCCTCGTTGCCGTGGTCCGTCCGCACGATGTGGAGACAGAGATCAATTCCGGCCGCCGTACCCGCCGACGTCAGGACGTCGCCGTCGTCGACGAACAGCTCCCGCGGATCGACGTGCACCGACGGGTAGCGCTTGGCCAGCGTCGGCGCGTACATCCAGTGGGTGGTCGCCGGGCGGCCGTCCAGCAGGCCCGCCGCCGCCAGGACGAAGGCGCCGGTGCACAACCCGACTATGCGGGCACCCTCCTCGTGCGCCCGGCGCAGCGCGTCGAGCGCCTCCTCCGGTGGTGGCGCGGTGATCGAACGCCAGGCCGGTACGACGACCGTCCCGGCGCGTGAGATCGCCTCCAGTCCATGTGGCGCGGTGAGTTCCAGGCCCCCTGTGGTCCGCAGCGGGCCCTCCTCGCCGGCGCACACCAGCAGTCGGTAGCGCGGCACCCCGGCGTCCTGGCGGTCGATTCCGAACACCGACAGCGGTATGGAACTCTCGAAGATGGGGCCGCCGCTGAACAGCAGCACCGCGACGATCTCCTTGCGGCGTCGCCCGGAGAGTTTTCGGGCTGCGGCTTCCGGCGCGGCAGTGGAGTCGTGGCTCATACTGCTAAGCCCCCCTCGGTGGTCGCGGCTCCTCGGTTGTGTCGCTCCTGCACGTTTCCCCTCGGTCCTGCACGAGTCCCCCGCCGTAAGACAGTCAAGATCGAATCTACTGGCTCCCGCGGTCTCACGGTGACCAGTTCCACACGCCCCAGATTGTCGACATGACAACTTGGCGTGAAGCATTCGATCACGAAGCGTTGCACTCACGGGGCGTGCAGGGAAGTGCGCCTTGTCGCAGTGGCCAAACCGCGTAGGGTGCACAGCCGCCCGTGGACCCTTTCCGTGCAGGTGGAACGGGGGTTGAGGGGTGGTTGGGTGCCCTCTTGGGCGACATTCAGAAGTTGGCTGAAAAGAAGCGTTCGAGGGTACGGAAACAGGTCAGTCGACCGGTGTCCGTCGGCGGGTGTGACGTCCGCCTCTTTGCTCGGCGCAACGCCTGCCCGGACGGCCGTACCGCTCGGCGCACCGCTCGGAGCGGCGCAGCAGGACGCGGCACACGGCCGTGACGGCGGCCAGGCCCAGCGCGGCGCCCGTGGCTCCGGCCAGCGACGTTCCGTACCAGACGAGGATCACCGGGACGAGCACGCAGCTGAACGCGGCCCAGCGGATCACGTCGCTCACGGTGTCCGGTGCGGGCGGCGGCTGGGACGTGGATCGGCGACCGGACATGACTCGTACTCCCTGGGGCGGTGGCTCATCCGGTTCAACGCGTGTTCGACCGGTCGGTCACCGGCCGTACATCTGTGAATCCCGTGCAAACCGCCTGTACGGGGCAGCAACCATTGCGTTGCGGGCGCCGCTCGTGCATGCTCCGGTGAACCCCTCCGGACGTCGGGGGACCGCTTACGGAGCGTGCGCGGGATCTGGGCTCGGGAGGCGTGCCGCCGTACCCTTGGGGGTATGGGGTTGGGAAGATGTTTCCCGGACACAGCTCCGTCGCACACTGTCGTCCCACCCATAAAGGATCACAACGCCGAGACAGCCATGGCCGGTCACGAATTCTTCGAACCCGCGGACCGCAAGCGGCCGGTCGCCGACCCCACGGCGGCCGATCCCCTGGCGGCGGAAGAGTCACGTCCTTGTTGCGACCCCGCCTTCCGGCACGGAGTGGTCGTCGGCTTCGACGGCTCCACCTCCAGTGAGCGCGCCCTCGCCTACGCAGTCGGCATGGCCCACCGCTCCCACTCGGGCCTGATCATCGTCCATGTCGCCAACCGGCTGCCGACCACCGTGTGGGCCGGCTGCGAGCCCCCGGTCTTCGTCGACGTGCCGGACCACCGCACCGAGGTCCTCGGGCTGGAACTGGCGTGCGCGGACTATCTGGCCGAGGTGCCGTGGATCCTGGTCGAGCGGGGCGGGGACATCTGCCACGAACTCGAAGAGGTGGGGCGGGAGTACGAGGCCGACGCGATCGTCGTCGGCTCCACGCACGGCATCGTCGGCCGGATCTTCGGCTCCGTCGCCGGGCGGCTCGCCAAGCGGGCGCAGCGCCCGGTGATCGTCATCCCGTGACCGTCGCTCCCTGACTGCCCCAACTCCTTTTGTGCAGCGCGAAACTACTCGCGCGTAGAGGTGGTTTGTGCCCTTGTGAAGGGCATATACCGGTCACCGCGCAACTGCACAGCATGAAGGGAGCCCGCCGTGGACAACGAAGTCTCTGCGGGAACGGGAAGCACTACCGTGGTCGGCCGACTCGCCCTGGGAATCACCCTGTTGGCGTTCGGTCTCGGCACGACCGGCGTGATCCATGGAGTGGCGGCGTCCGACGCCACGTCACTGGCCCACTACGTGGGCGGAGTTGCCCTGTTCCTCGTGGGCCTGCTGGCCTTCCGCGGCGGTGACGCCGCCTCCGGTACGGGCTTCGTGGCCCTCGGCGCACTGTGGTTCACCTGGGCCGTCGCGGGCCAGTCCTCCGCCAACGGAGCCGGGCTCTTCCTGCTTCTGTTCGCCCTCGTGGCCCTCACCCTGACCCTCGCGGGCGGGGACAGCCTCGGACAGGTCATGCACGGACTGCTGTTCCTGGCGATGCTGGTGCTGGCCGTCGCGGCCTTCGCCGACAGCTCGTCCCTGGCCAAGGTGGGCGGCTGGGTCGCCGCGGTGTCGGGCGCCGTGGCCTGGTACGCGGCGACCGCGGCGTTGGCCCACTGGCCGACGGCGCTTCCTGGTCGTGCTGCGGGCCGGGGGGTGACGGCCGCCGGCTGATCGGAGCAGCACTGAAGGGACCCCCACGTGAAGGTGGCCACGTGGGGGTCCGTTCTGTTGCCCCGGAACTACTCCACCGTCACCGACTTCGCCAGGTTCCTCGGCTTGTCGATGTCCCGGCCCAGGGCCTTCGCCGTGTGGTACGCGAGGAGCTGGAGCGGGATGCCCATCAGGATGGGGTCCAGTTCGTCCTCGTTCTTCGGGACGACGATGGTGTGGTCGGCCTTCTCCTGGTGCTGGTGGGCCACCGCGAGGATCTTGCCGCTGCGGGCCTTGATCTCCTCCAGGGCCGCGCGGTTCTTCTCCAGCAGGTCGTCGTCGGGGACGATCGCGACCGTGGGCAGGGCCGGCTCGATCAGGGCCAGCGGGCCGTGCTTCAGCTCGGAGGCGGGGTAGGCCTCGGCGTGGATGTAGGAGACCTCCTTGAGCTTCAGGGAGGCCTCGCGGGCCACCGGGTAGCCCCGGACCCGGCCGATGAAGAGCATCGAGCGGGCGTCGGCGTACAGTTCGGCCAGCTCCTTGACCTTGTCCTCCTGCTTGAGGATCTCGGTGATCTGGTCCGGCAGCTTCCTGAGGCCCTCGATGATCCGCTTGCCGTCGCGGACCGAGAGGTCACGGGTGCGGCCGAGGTGCAGGGCGAGCAGGGCGAAGGCGACCGTCATGTTCGTGAAGCACTTCGTCGAGACCACGCAGACCTCGGGGCCCGCGTGCACGTAGATCCCGGCGTCCGCCTCGCGCGCGATCGCCGAGCCGACCACGTTGACGACGCCGAAGACCTTGGCGCCCTTGCGCTTCAGCTCCTGCACGGCGGCGAGGACGTCGTAGGTCTCACCGGACTGGGAGACGGCGACGTACAGGGTGTCGGGGTCGACGACCGCGTTGCGGTAGCGGAACTCGGAGGCCGGCTCGGCGTCGGCGGGGATGCGGGCCAGCTCCTCGATCATCTGGGCGCCGATCATGCCCGCGTGGTACGAGGTGCCGCAGCCGAGGATCTTCACCCGGCGGATCTGCCGGGCCTCGCGGGCGTCCAGGTTGAGGCCGCCGAGGTGCACGGTGGAGAAGCGGTCGTCGATGCGGCCGCGCAGCACGCGGTCCACGGCGTCGGCCTGCTCGAAGATCTCCTTGTGCATGTAGGTGTCGTGGCCGCCCATGTCGTACGACTCGGCCTCCCACTCCACGGTCGTGGGCTCGGCGGTGGTGCGCGTGCCCTCGGTGGTGTAGGTGCGGAAGTCGTCGGCCTTCAGGGTGGCCATCTCGCCGTCGTCCAGCGTCACTATCTGGCGGGTGTGCATGACGAGCGCGGCGATGTCGGAGGCGACGAACATCTCCTTCTCGCCGATGCCGAGGACGACGGGGGAGCCGTTGCGCGCCACCACGATCCGGTCCGGGAAGTCGGCGTGCAGCACGGCGATGCCGTACGTGCCCTCGATCACCCGGACCGCCTGGCGGACCTTGTCCTCCAGCTTCTCGGCCGTGGAGCGGGCGATGAGGTGGGTGAGGACCTCGGTGTCGGTCTCGGAGAGGAACTCGACGCCGTCCGCCTCCAGCTTGCGGCGCAGGTCGGCGGCGTTGTCGATGATGCCGTTGTGGACGACCGCGACCTTGTTGTCGGCCGACATGTGCGGGTGGGCGTTGACGTCGGAAGGGGCGCCGTGGGTGGCCCAGCGGGTGTGGGCGATGCCGGTCGTGCCCTTGAAGCGCGCCGGGACCTTGGCCTCCAGGTCGCGCACCCGGCCCTTGGCCTTGACCATCTTCAGGCCGGGCGCCTTCGGGGAGGTGACGACGATGCCCGCGGAGTCGTAGCCGCGGTACTCCAGCCGCTGCAGGCCCTCCAGGAGGAGGGGGGCGACGTCACGCTTCCCGATGTAACCGACAATTCCGCACATGTATGGGTATTCCTAGCCGTAGACAATGCGGCGCAGCTGCCTGAGCGTCAGCTCGGGCGGTGCCACCGCGCGGTATTTCAGGTCCGCCCCGATCCGTTCGAAGATCTCCGCGTTCACCAGGCCCTGGGCCTGGAGCTCACGGTGGCGGCGCCGGACGTAGTCCTCCGTCGACTCGTCGAAGTAGGCGAGCACCTCCTGGATCACCCGCAGCGCCTCGCCCCGGCTCAGGGGTGAGGACCGCGTCAGATGATCAACGAGTTCGTCGTGCACCCGGTAGATCCTGGGGTACCGGCGCCGGATTCGCAAGATTCCTGCCCGGTATCGGGCACGCGACCCCGGGCCGGCCCGTTGTCGGGCTGGTGGACCTCTGTTCGCCGGCTGTCCATCCTGTGTCCTACGTCTCGTTGGAGATGTGGGCCATTTTCAGACGCCATGGACATTCCTCGTATGGGAGTACCGGACAAGCTGGCCGAGCGCATGAGCATGGCCGAGCAGCACGAGTACCTGCGCGCCAGATTCTCACGGCGCACCATGATCAGGGGCGGCGCCGTCACACTGGGCGCCGTCGCGGGTGGCGCGTTCGTGACGGGCGCCACCGCACAGGCGGCCGTGCCCACCCAGCGCACCGCGCCCGCCACCGAGACCGTCGACGGTGCCCTCGTCGCCCCCTTCGGCCGCCACCTCGCCTACGGCAGCGACCCGCGCACGGAGATGACCGTCTCCTGGCAGGTCCCGGTCGCCGTGAAGAAGCCGTTCATCCGTATCGGCGCCCACCCCTGCGACCTCTCCCGCAGGATCGACGCCGAGGTCCGCAGCCTCTATACCCCGGCCGGCGTCGGTGCGAGCGGCGACCACACGCAGTACTACCTGCACGCCCGGCTCACCCACCTGCGCCCGGGCAGGACCTACTACTACGGCGTCGGCCACGAGGGCTTCGACCCGGCCGAGCCGCACCTGCTGGGCACCCTGGGCACCTTCACCACCGCCCCCGCCCACAAGGCGCCCTTCACCTTCACCGCCTTCGGCGACCAGGGTGTCAGCTACCACGCGCTGGCCAACGACAGCCTGATCCTCGGCCAGAACCCGTCCTTCCACCTGCACGCGGGTGACATCGCGTACGGCGACCCGGCAGGCCAGGGCAAGTCCACCGACGCGGGCTTCGACTCGCGCACCTGGGACCAGTTCCTGTACCAGACCGAGTCGGTCGCCAAGCAGATCCCGTGGATGGTCAGTTACGGCAATCACGACATGGAGGCCTGGTACTCGCCCAACGGCTACGGCGGCGAGGAGGCCCGCTGGACCCTCCCGGACAACGGCCCGGACGCGAAGAACCTGCCCGGTGTCTACTCCTTCGTGTACGGCAACACCGCGGTCGTCTCGCTGGACCCGAACGACGTCTCCTTCGAGATCCCGGCGAACCTGGGCATTTCCGGTGGAACCCAGACCAAGTGGTTCGAGGCCCAGCTGAAGGGGTTCCGGGCCCGCGACGACATCGACTTCGTCGTCGTGTTCTTCCACCACTGCGCCTACTGCACCTCCACCGCGCACGCCTCGGAGGGGGGCGTGCGCCAGGAGTGGGTGCCGTTGTTCGAGAAGTACCAGGTGGACCTGGTCATCAACGGCCACAACCACCAGTACGAGCGCACCGACGTGATCAAGGCGGGTGCCGTCACCAAGAAGCTCCCGATCGGCGGCACCGCCTACCCCGAGACCGAGGGCGTGGTCTACGTCACCGCCGGTGCGGCGGGCCGCAGCCTGTACGCGTTCAGCGCCCCGGACTCCTACGAGGGCCACGAGCACGAGGTCGACTCGGTCGCGTCCTTCATCAACACCAAGGACGGCAAGGTCGACGAGACCGTCACCTGGTCCCGCGTCCGCTACCTCAACTACTCCTTCCTGCGCGTGGACGTCACCCCCGCGCCGAAGGGCCGCCAGACCACCCTGACGGTGTCGGGCATCGCCGAGACCGGCGACCGCATCGACCACTTCACGGTGTCCCGCACGGCGAAGTAGGTCACCGGGTCCGGGCCGGCGGTCCTCAGATCCGCTTGAGGACCGCCTGCTTGGCCAGGGTGAACTCCTCGTCGGTGAGCACGCCGTCGCGGTGCAGGTCCCCCAGCTCGCGCAGGCGGCGCAGCAGCGCGTCGTGGTCGTCGTCCCCGGCGGGCGCCTTGTGGAGCACCGGCGGGGCCTTCGGCGCGTCCGTGCCCTCCGCCGCCGGATGTGGCAGCCGCGCCTGTACGGCGGCGGCGACCAGCGCCATCAGCGGATCCTTCTTGAAGCCCCACAGCTCCACGGCGTTCGGGTCGTACTTGGGTGGTGTCGTCACCGGGGCGCCGCGCACCAGGAACCGCAGATGGCCGTTCTCCAGGCCGGCCGCCGGCTGCCACTCCACGCCGAGGACGTCCGCGAGGAGGATCGTGCGGGGGCCGGTGGCGGCCTTGGCGTCCTCCGTCTTCCAGTTCCACTCCAGCCGCACCCGCTCCCCGTCGAAGCCCGCCGCGCCGTCCCCGGCGGAGGCGGACACCGGCAGGGGCGGCCCCGGCAGCAGGTACCCGTCGACCGGGTCGGGGGAAACCCCGTCCAGCAGCAGCGCGTTGCGCACCTCGTCCGCGAAGTACTCGGCGACGCCGTACCGGTCGGACTCCACCGCGAGCTGATACGGGTCGTTCGGCTCGGCGAGCCGTCCCCCGGTGGCCTGCGTCAGCGGATCGGCGCCGTCGCGCAGCCGCAGCCTCAGCCGCCCGGACCGCCGCCCCTGCTCGAAGGAGACACCGGCCAACGCTCCCAGGGGCACGACGAGTTCGCCCAGCTCACGGCGGAGCAGGCTCACGTTCTTGTCCCGGCCCGGAGTGAGCCGCAGGGCGTCGCCGTCGAAGGCCCAGGTGCCGTCCTTCTGGATGATTTCCGCCATGGGGGGATTGTTTCACCGGATCTGCGGGAGAGTGGTCTCGACCACTTCTGAAGGGAGCGCATGTGAGACGGAACCACAGCACGACTCCCCGAGCCCCCCGCATCCTCGGATCACTGCTGCTTCTGGCGGCCGCCGGGGTCTTCACCCTAGGGGCGGCCCCCACGGCACGGGCGGCCACCCCCACCCCCCTGGACCGGGTGGTCCCGGCACCCGCCTCCGTCAGGCCCGGCGCGGCCCCGTACCGCATCACCTGGGCGACGCGCGTCCGCGTCGACGACTCCGCCGAGGTCCGCCGCATCGGCACCTATCTCACCGGGATCCTGCGGCCCTCCACCGGCTATCCGCTGCCGGTCACCACCGGCCCGGCCGGCCGTGGCATCCAACTCCACCTCGAGCAGGGCGACTTCGGGGCCGAGGGGTACCGGCTGCACAGCGACCCGGCCGGCGTCACCATCACCGCCTCGGCCCCCGCCGGCCTGTTCCACGGCGTCCAGACCCTGCGTCAGCTCCTCCCGGCGTCCATCGAGAAGAAGACCGCCCAGCCCGGCCCCTGGCACATCGCCGGCGGCACCATCGAGGACCGCCCCCGCTACGCCTACCGGGGCGCCATGCTGGACGTCTCCCGGCACTTCTTCAGCGTCGACCAGGTCAAGCGGTACATCGACCAGCTGGCCCTCTACAAGATCAACGAACTGCATCTGCACCTCAGCGACGACCAGGGCTGGCGCATCGCCATCGACTCCTGGCCGCGCCTGGCCACCTACGGCGGCTCCACCGAGGTCGGCGGCGGCAAGGGCGGCTACTACACCAAGGCCCAGTACCGGGACATCGTCTCCTACGCCGCCTCCCGCTATCTGGAGGTCGTCCCCGAGATCGACATGCCCGGCCACACCAACGCGGCCCTCGCCTCCTACGCCGAACTGAACTGCGACGGCCAGGCACCTCCGCTGTACACCGGCACGGAGGTCGGCTTCAGCTCGCTGTGCGCGCCGAAGCAGGTCACGTACGACTTCGCGGACGACGTCGTCCGCGAACTGGCCGCGCTCACCCCGGGCCGCTACCTGCACATCGGGGGCGACGAGGCGCACTCCACCAGCCACACCGACTACGTGACGTTCATGGACCGCGTGCAGCCGATCGTCGCCAAGTACGGCAAGACGGTCATCGGCTGGCACCAGCTCACCGGCGCCCACCCCGCCCAGGGCGCCCTCGCCCAGTACTGGGGCCTGGACGGCACCAGCGCCACGGAGAAGGCCCAGGTCGTCAAGGCCGCCCAGAACGGCACCGGGCTGATCCTGTCCCCGGCGGACCGCCTCTACCTCGACATGAAGTACACCAGCACCACCAGGCTGGGCACGAAGTGGGCCGGTTACGTCGAGGTCCAGCGGTCGTACGACTGGGACCCCGGCGACTACCTTGCCGGAGCACCGAGTTCGGCCATCCAGGGCGTGGAGGCGCCCCTGTGGTCGGAGACCCTGAAGACCTCGGCCGACATCGAGTACATGGCGTTCCCACGCCTCCCGGGCGCGGCCGAACTGGGCTGGTCCCCGGCGTCCACGCACGACTGGAGCAGCTACCGGCTCCGCCTGGCCGCCCAGGCCCCCCGCTGGGACGCCCTCGGCATCGGCTACTACAGGTCACCGCAGGTGCCCTGGCCGACCAGCTGACCACACCCGGCCGGCCTGAGCCGACGGGCACCCCGGAGGACCGTACTCCGGGGGGCCCGTCCGCGTTTTCCTGGCATCTTCCGCATCGTGGCGAGGCGGGAACTCCCCGGGCTCTTCGCGCGTTGCTGGGGACGACTTGATCGTTTGGTGTGTCACACGGCGGCGGTGCCGTCGTCGGGGGAGTGAGTTAACCCATGGCCATGGTGGGACTGTTCTGGATCGCCGGGAGCGACGTGTACGTGGGCGCGAAGCCCTCCGGCCTGGCTCCCGGGGTCCGTCTGACCCCCGAGGGCGTCGTGGCCCTCGGGGACGGACAGGCCGGCCTCCACCTGTGGGAGGACGTGCGAGCCCTGACGGTGGCGGACGTCCCCGTGAAGTCCCTGAAGCGGCAGGCCGGCGCGGTCAAGGACCTGGCTCTGGGCATGGTGCTGGACGTGGCCCTGTGCGGCGGCGTCGGCCTGACCGGCGAGGAACCGCCGATGATGACGGTGTGCGTCGAATCGGCCGACGGCGAGCACGAGTTGTCGGCGTACGTCGCCGCGGCCGTCGGCTACTCCCAGACGGAGGCCGACCTCTCCCGCACCCTCCTGTCCCGGCTCACGGCCGGCGCCGCGACGATGGCGACGACGCTGGCGGCGATGTCGGAGTGGGGCCGCGCCTGGGAAGGCGGATCACCTCGGAGGGCGGAGCGTGAGGCACTGCTGCGGGGGTGGGTGGGCTAGATTCCGTCCCTCCGCTCACGGACCGGACCGGACGGGAACCCGGCAATGGGGTTCTTCAGCGTGCCCACCAGCTGGAGTGCGCCGGACGGGTCGGTGAGGTCCACCATCTGCTTGTTGTTGCGCAGCTGGAGGCGGTTCAGGCAGGACAGGGCGAACTCGGGGGCGAAGACGTCGTACTGGCGGAACCGGTCGGCCAGGCCGGGGTTCGCCTCCTGGTACTCGTGGGTGACCTCCGCGACCGTACGCCAGAAGGTGTCCTCCGCCAGGATTCCCTCGGTGGCGAGGTTCGCGGCGAGGAAGCGGAAGAAGCAATCGAAGACGTCCGTGAAGACGGAGAGGAGTTTCTTGTCCTCGGGGACGTCGACGCGGATGCGTGCGACCTCCGGTGGCAGGACGGCGTGGGGGTCCATCACCGCGATCTCCTCGGCGATGTCCTTGAAGACCGCCCGCCGCACCACACCGTCCTCCAGCACCAGGATCACGTTCTCGCCGTGCGGCATGAACACCAGGTCGTAGGCGTAGAAGCTGTGCAGGAGCGGGGTGTAGTACGCCCGCAGGTAGTGCCGCAGCCACCGGGTGGGCGTCAGGCCCGAGCGGGCGATCAGCGCGCCGGCGAAGGAGGAGCCCTCATGGTCCACGTGCAGCAGTGAGGCCATGGTGGCCAGGGACTCGCCGTCCCGGAGGGAGGGCACCGGGCTCTCCCGCCACAGCGCGGCCAGCATCTTGCGGTACGGCGAGTGGCGGTCGGTGGCCCGCTCGTACTCCAGGTGCCGGTAGCCGACGGCCGCCCGTTCCCGGATGATCGTGAGGCCGGCCGACTTCAGCACCGGGTCGTTCTCGATGAGCTGGGCCAGCCAGTCGTTGATCGCCGGGGTCGCCTCCATGTAGGCGGCGGAGAGCCCGCGCATGAAGCCCATGTTGAGGACCGAGAGGGCCGTCTTCACATAGTGCTTCTCGGGGTGGGACGTGTTGAAGAAGGTCCGGATGGACTGCTGGGCCAGGTACTCGTCGTCGCCCTCGCCGAGGCAGACCAGGTGCCGGCGGGCCACCTCGGCGGCGAAGGTGACGGAGAGCTTGTTCCACCACTGCCAGGGGTGGACGGGGATGAGGAGGTAGTCGGCGGGATCCAGGCCCTGGTCGGTGAGCGTGGTGCGGAAACGGATCAGTGTCCGCTCGCCCAGTTCCTCCCGCAGGAACGACTCGTACTCGATCCCGGCGCCCGCCGTGAACGCCGCTCGCGAGCGGTGCGCCGCCAGCCACACCAGCCGGACGGGGCTCGCGGCCTCCGGGGCGTACGACAGGTACTCGTGGACGCCGAACCCGAGCCGCCCGTTGTTCGCGACGAAGCAGGGGTGGCCCTCGGTCATCCCGGTCTCGATCGCCTGGAAGCCGCTGCCCGCCAGCTCCGCGGAGGTGACACGGGGTCTGGTGAGCTTGTAGCAGGTGCCGGAGAGGGTGGAGGAGATCTCCTCCAGGTAGACGGGCAGAACCTCGTCGCCCAGGCCCAGGGACTCCTTCAGCTCGATGAAGAAGTCCAGGGCGGCCAGGGGGAGTTCGCTGCCCTCGCGGTGCCGGGTGAGGGATTCCGCGTCGATCTGCCAGTGGTCGAGGGCGCGCCGGACGGCAAAGAAGCGGTAGGAGGTCAGGCCGTCGTCGCTGCGGACGACGTACCGTCCCTCGCCGACGGTCTCGGGCGTGAGCAGGCGCTCGTGGGTGAACTCGGCGAGCGCCTTGCGTATCAGCAGGCGGTTGGCGGTGGCCCAGCGCTCGGGGGACAGATGGGCCACGGCGTCGACGAGGGTCATGCGGACACCCCCGTCGCTGCGGCGAACCCCTCGCGCGAGCAGAAGCTCAGCAGAGCCCTCTTCTCCGGCTTCCGGATCTCCCGCGCGGGCACAAATCCGACGGCCTCGTTCAGGGCGTGCACGGCCTTGTTGCGCACATCCGGCTCGACGACGACCCGCTGCACCGAGGGGTCCTCGAAGAGGTGGGCCAGTACGGCCGTGATCACGGACCTGGTGAAGCCGTGCACGGGCGTGTCGGTCGGCGGGGTGAGGAAGTGCATGCCGACATCGCCCGGCCGCGGTGCGTACAGGCCGACCAGTTCCCGGTGTGCGGGATCGTACTTCTCCATCAGGAAGACGGGCCTGCCCGCGCGCAGCCCGAGCAGCGCGTGATGGTGCTCGTCCGCCGCGATCTCCAGGTACGCGCGCTCGACGTCCTCCTGCTTCGCGTCCTGCATCATCCAGAACGCCGCCTTGGGGTGGGTGATCCAGGAGTGCAGGAGTTCGCCGTCCTGCAGCGGGTCGACGGGGCGGAAGGTGAACGTCATACTGCGAACTCCTGGAAGGCGATCGTCTTCTCGACCGGGTAGTACTCGGTGCCGAGCAGCTCGCGGATGATGTACGAGTTGCGGTACGCACCCATGCCCAGGTCGGGACTGGTGATGCTGTGGGTGTGGACGCCGGCGTTCTGGAGGAAGACACCGCGGCCGGTGATGTCGACGGCGTAGTTGCGGGCGACGTCGAAGCGGCCGTGGCCGTCGAAGCGGAGGCGGTCCCGGATGGGGGCGAGGAAGGCCGGCGGCTCGTAGTGGTAGCCGGTGGCCAGCAGCAGGCCCTCCGTGCCGATCTCGAAGTCCTTGCCCTGCTCGTCCTGGCGGAAGCCCAGGGTGTAACCGCCGTCGGCGTCGTAACGGGCGGTTCTCAGCGTGGAGTTGGTGAGCAGCCGGGTGGGGAGCGGGCGGTCGCCGCTCTCGACGTCCTTCTGGTAGAGCAGATCGAAGATCGAGTCGATCAGATCCGAGTTGATGCCCTTGAACAGGCCCTTCTGCTGCTTCTCCAGCCGGTAGCGGGTCTCCTCGGGCAGCGCGCGGAAGTAGTCGATGTAGTCCGGGGACGTCATCTCCAGCGTCAGCTTGGTGTATTCGAGGGGGAAGAACCGGGGGGAGCGGGTGACCCAGTTGAGCTGGTAGCCGTGGACGTCGATCTCGGAGAGCAGCTCGTGGTAGATCTCGGCCGCGCTCTGGCCGCTGCCGACGATCGTGATCGACTTCTTCGCCTGCAGCTCCGCCTTGCGGTGCAGGTACTGGGAGTTGTGCACGACGTCACCGCCGAGCGCCCGGCAGGCCTCCGGCACGAAGGGGACCGTTCCGGTGCCGAGGACCAGGTGCCGGCCCCGAAACCGCTCCCCGCCCTCGGTGCGGACGACGTACAGCCCGTCCTCGTACGTCACCTCGGTGACCGTCGTGCCGAAGCGGACGCTGCTCAGCCTGCCCGCCGCCCAGCGGCAGTAGTCGTCGTACTCGACCCGCAGC
Organism: Streptomyces sp. NPDC048191; assembly: GCF_040652655.1. Lineage (NCBI taxonomy): Bacteria > Bacillati > Actinomycetota > Actinomycetes > Kitasatosporales > Streptomycetaceae > Streptomyces > Streptomyces sp. NPDC048191. The sequence continues at coordinate 306,560 of NZ_JBEZMO010000006.1, read as the reverse complement.
GGGTAGAAGTTCTCACGGATGTAGAACGGGTACAGCCTGCCCTTCTCCTTCAGGTAGTTGAGGAAGGAGTACGGCGAGGTGGGGTCGGCGAGGGTGACCAGGTCCGACATGAACGGGGTCTGCAGGTGGGCGCCGTCCAGGAACATGCCGGAGTGCCACTCGAAGTGGGGCTTGGAGTCGAGGAAGACGCCGTCGAGCCCGTCGATGGGTTCGGTGAGGCAGGCCAGGCCGAGGTTGAAGGGGCCGAGCCCGATCCCCACGAAGTCATGGATGCGGCTGGCTTCAGGAAGCGCGGTCAAGGGACTCTCCCAGGTACTGCTCGGCATGGCCGGCGATCAGGTCGAGGACGGCGGCGATGTCGGCGGGCGTGGTCTCGGGGTTGAGCAGGGTGAACTTCAGGTAGTGGCGGCCGCCGACCTTGGTGCCCGCGACCACGGCGTCACCGGAGGCGAACAGGGCCTTGCGGGCGTACAGGTTGGCGCGGTCGATCTCGGCCGGGTCGGTGACGGCCGCCGGGATGTAGCGGAAGACCAGGGTGGACAGGGCGGGGGCGACGACGACGTCGTAGCGGGGGTCGGCGGCGAGCAGCTTCCAGCCCTCCGCGGCCAGGTCGCAGACCTCGTCGAAGAGTTCGCCGATGCCGTCCGCGCCCATCACCCGCAGCGTCAGCCACAGCTTGAGGGCGTCGAAGCGGCGGGTGGTCTGCAGGGACTTGTCGACCTGGTTGGGGATGCGTTCCTGCACCATGCGGCGCGGGTTGAGGTAGTCCGCGTGGTAGGTGGCGTGCCGTAGGGTCGCCGCGTCCTTCACCAGCACGGCGGACGAACTCACCGGCTGGAAGAAGGACTTGTGGTAGTCGACGGTGACCGAGTCGGCGCGCTCGATGCCGTCGAGGCGGTCCCGGTACTTGAGGGAGGCGAGCAGCCCGCAGCCGTAGGCCGCGTCGACGTGCATCCACACGCCGTACTGCGCGCACAGCTCGGCGATCTCCGGAAGCGGGTCGATGGAGCCGAAGTCGGTGGTTCCGGCCGTGGCGACGACGGCCATGGGGACCAGCCCGTCGCGCCGGCAGCGCTCCAGCTCGTGGGCGAGGGCGACGGTCTGCAGGCGTTTGTCGTGGTCGACGGGGACGGAGACGACGGAGTCGGGGGCGAGCCCGAGCAGTTTCGCGGACTTCCTGACGCTGAAGTGGCTCACCTCGGAGGCGAAGATCCGCAGGGCGGCCGGCGAGTCGGTCTTGGACTCCTCCCGCGCGAGCAGCAGCGCCTGCAGGTTGGACTGGCTGCCGCCGGAGGTGAACACGCCGTCGGCGGCGGGCCCGAGGCCGATCCGGCGGGCCGTCCAGTCGACGAGCCGGCGCTCGATGAGGGTGCCGCCGGCCGACTGGTCCCAGGTGTCGAGGGAGGAGTTGACCGCGGAGAGCACGGCCTCGCCGAGCACCGCCGGGATGACGACGGGGCAGTTGAGGTGGGCGAGGTAGCGGGGGTGGTGGAAGTAGACCGCGTCCCGGAGGTAGACGTCCTCCAGCTCGTCGAGCACGGCGGCGGTGTCGCCGAGCGGCCGGTCGAGGTCGATCGTGTCGATGCGGGGAGCGAGGGCGTCGACGGTGACGCCGGTGAACGGACGGTCGGTGGTGGCGAGTTTGGCCGCCACCCGCTCGACTCCTTCGGTCACGGAGCTTCGGTAGTGCTCCGCGGTGAGGCCATTGAGCAGGTGCGAGCGCATGTGGGGGTCCTCCGAGGGGACAGTCCGTGCGGGGGTTTAATTTAGGTTAGCCTAACCTAAGTTTTTTGGATCAAGGCATGCCTCGCCGTGACCGGTGTCATGCCCGGGGGAGTTACCCGGCGGCCCGCAGCTGTTCCTCGGTCATCCCCTGCCGCCAGTACCCGACGAAGGTCACGCGCCGTCGGTCGACCCCGCGCTCACCGACGAAGTGCCGCCGCAGTGCCTTGACGTGGCCGGACTCGCCGGCGATCCACACGTACGGCCGCTCGGCGCGGGGGAGCCGGGCGGCCCGTACGGCGTCGACGGCCATGGGGGACCCGTCGTGCCGTACGAGCCACGTGATCTCCGCGTCCGCCTCCGTGCGCACGTCCTGGACGTCACCGGCGTGCGGCACCTCCAGCCAGGCGCGGACGCGGGTGCCGGCGGGCAGGGACTCGAGCACAGCGGTCGCGGCCGGTACGGCGCTCTCGTCGCCCCACAGGACGACGAGGTCGGTGTCCCCGGGCGGGCGGAAGCGGATGGCGCGGTTGTCGGCAACGGCCGGTCCGAGCACCAGTACCCGGTCACCGGTGACGGCGCGGGAGGCCCAGCGGGAGGCGGGGCCGGCGGGAGTGTGCAGGACGAAATCGATGTCGACCTCGTCGGGGTCCCGGCGCAGGGCGCGCAGGGTGTACGACCGCATCACCGCCCGTACGTCCTCCGGCAGTTCACGCCACCCCTGCCACCAGTTGTCGTCCAGTTCCAGTGGGACGACGGGCTCGCTCTGGCCCGGGTGCGGCAGGAACAGGGACAGGGACTGGTCCCGGCCCTCGGAGTGGAAGGCGTGCAGGGCCGTCCCGCCGAAGGTGACGCGGACCAGAGACGGCCCCAGCCGCCTCGTCCGTACGACCTGCAGGGAGAAGAATCGGAACGGGGCGGCTACGGCCGTCGTCATGGTGGACTCCTGATGTCACGTCAGGTGGGTTGTCAGCTGACCTTCTCGGCCTTCTCCAGGGCCTCCGCCAGGCTCGTGAGCAGCGGCACGCACTTGTCGTACGAGAGGATCGGCTCCGGAGAGCGGGCGATGACCTGGCCCGCCCTCACCGCGGGGAGTTTCCTCCAGGTCGGCTTGGTGATGCCGGCCGGCTGGATGGCCGACGAGCGGTCGTCCATCATGATGATGTCGGCCCGGTACTTGTCGACGTTCTCCCAGCTCAGCGACTCGTACCAGCCGCCGCCCTGCTTCTTTGCGCTCTCCGGCGGCTCCACGAAGTTCACGCCGAGGGCCTTGAAGTACTCCAGGTCGACGGAGAGGTTGGTGCCGGAGACGTAGAACAGCTGGTCGCTCGCGCTGCCGGCCATCACCTTGAGACCGGGCTTGGCCTTGGCCGCGGCGCGCAGTCGGGCGGCCGCGGTCTCGAACCGCTTCCTGGCGCCGGCCACCTTCGCGGCCTTCATGTCCGCGCCCAGCGACTCGGCCAGCTCCCACATCCGCTGCAGCGGCTCGGTGAGCTGACGGTCGTAGACGGAGATCCCGACGCTGGGGGCCAGCTGGGCGATCTTCTTCTTCGACTCCTCGGGGACGTACCAGAGCGTGCCGGCGCCGTCGAACATCGTGGTGATCAGCACGTCCGGCGCGAGCGAGGCGTACTTCTCGATGTTGAACTGCCCCCAGGTGTTGCCGAGGACCGTCACCTTGCTGAGGTCCATGTCGCCGGCCTGCACATCGGGCTTGCCGCCCTTGGTCGTCGTCGGGCCGAACACGCCCTTGACCTCGATGCCGTAGTCGTGGAGCGCGGCGCCGACGCCGGTGAAGGCGACGATGTTCGCGGGGGCCTTGGCCAGCCGCACGGTCGTGCCGCGGTCGTCCTCGAAGGACCAGGGGCCGGACCCGGCGGCTGCCGTGCCCTTGCCGGAGCCACCGTCTTTGCCCTTGTCGTCCCCGCAGGCGGCGAGCGCGGCACCGAGTCCGACGGCGCCGCCCGCGGCGAGGAGGCCGCGACGAGTGAGGTGGGTGGCACGGGCAAGGGGCATGGGTACGACTGCTTTCGAACGGGGCGGAGCGCCCGCCGGACAGGTTCGAAGGTAGGTTAGCCTAACCTTGCTTGTTGTCCAGGGGTGGGTGTGCGTCCCGTCCTCCCGCGGGGTGCGGAACGCGCCGGGGCCTGGTCAGCCGTCATCCCCCTGGGCCAGGCTGGCCCTTGCACACCCCGCCCCTGAGCAGGAGTCACCCATGCCCAAGCCCCGCTTCGCCGTTCTCGGTGCCGGCAGCATCGGCTGCCATCTCGGCGGCCACCTCGTCGCCGCCGGTTTCGACGTGGCGTTCATCGGCCGGCCCGCGGCCATGGAGGTGCTGCGCGAGCGGGGGCTCACCCTCAGCACCTCCGTCCGGCCCCCCGTCCGCCTCACGCCGGACCGGCTGACCCTGGCCACCGGCGCCGAGGCCGCGGCCGGCGCCGGCCATGTGCTGGTCACCGTGAAGAGCGCCGGCACCGAGGCCGCCGCCAAGGACCTCGCCGCCCATCTCGCCCCCGGCGCCGTCGTGGTCAGCTTCCAGAACGGGCTGCACAATCCCGCCACCCTGCGCGCCGCGCTCCCCGGCCACACCGTGCTGGCCGGGATGGTGCCCTACAACGTGGTGCAGTCCGAGCCGGGCACCGTGCACCAGGGCATGCCGGGCAGGCTGATGACCGAGCCCGACGACACGCTCCTCGCCGCCTTCCGCGAGGCGGGACTGGCCGTGGAGGCCCGCACCGACATGCCCGAGGTGCAGCACGCCAAGCTGCTGATGAACCTCAACAACGCGATCAACGCCCTCTCCGGGCTGCCGCTGCGCGACCAGCTCGGCGGTCGGGACTACCGCCGCTGCCTCGCCCTGTGCCAGCGCGAGGCCCTCGCCGTCTACCGGGCCGCCGGGATCACCCCCGCCCGCCTCGGCCCCACCGCGCCCGGCGTCACCCCGTACGTGATGGGGCTGCCCGACGCCCTCTTCCGCCGGGTGGCGGCAGCGTCCCTGCGGATCGACGCCCACGCGCGCTCCTCGATGTGGGAGGACCTGCAGCGCGGAAGGCCCACCGAGATCGACTCCCTGCAGGGCGAGATCGTCACCCTCGCCGCCGCCCACGGACGCGGCGCACCCGTCAACGCCCGTCTCGCCGCCCTGGTGCACGAGGCGGAGACCGCGCCGCGCACCTGGACGGGGCCGGAGCTGTACGCCGAACTGCGCGCGGCGCGCTGAGCCGCACGGAACACGCCTCCGGCCCCGCACGTGCCACGCGCGGGGCCGGAGGCGTACGAGGGGGCGGAGCTCAGCCCGCCAGGCCCAGCTCCCGGGCGATCAGCATCCGCTGGACCTCGCTCGTGCCCTCGCCGATCTCCAGGATCTTGGAGTCGCGCCACATCCGGGCCACCGGGTACTCGTTCATGAAGCCGTAGCCGCCGTGGATCTGCGTGGCGTCGCGGGCGTTGTCCACGGCGATCGTCGAGGAGTACAGCTTGGCCAGCGCCGCCTCCTTCTTGAAGGGCTCGCCCGCGACCAGCCGGGAGGCCGCGTCCCGCCAGGCGAGGCGGGCCGTGTGGGCCTTCATCTCCATGTCGGCGATCTTGAACTGGATGGCCTGGTTGGCGCCGATCGGCCGGCCGAAGGCGTGGCGCTCCTTCGCGTACTTCACCGACTCGTCGACACAGCCCTGGGCCAGGCCGGTGCCGAGGGCCGCGATGGCGATCCGGCCCTCGTCCAGGATGCGCAGGAACTGGGCGTAACCGCGGCCCTCCTCGCCGAGCAGGTTCGCGGCCGGCACCCGCACGTCCTGGAAGGACAGTTCACGGGTGTCGGAGGCGTTCCAGCCGACCTTCGAGTAGGGCGCGGCGACCGTGAAGCCGGGGGTGCCGGACGGGACGATGATCGCCGAGATCCGCGGCCGGCCGTCCGGCTTGCGACCGGTGACGGCCGTGACCGTCACCAACCCGGTGATGTCCGTGCCGGAGTTGGTGATGAAGCACTTCGCGCCGTTGATGACCCATTCGTCGGTGTCGGGGTCCAGCCGGGCCGTCGTCCGGGTGGCCCCGGCGTCGCTGCCGCCGTCCGGCTCGGTCAGCCCGAACGCGCCCAGGATCTCGCCCGAGCACAGCCGGGGCAGCCAGGTGCGCTTCTGCTCCTCCGTGCCGAACAGATGGACCGGCATCGCGCCCAGCGAGACCCCGGCCTCCAGGGTGATCGCCACCGACGAGTCCACCCGGGCCAGTTCCTCCAGGGCGATGCCGAGCGCCAGGTAGTCGCCGCCCATGCCGCCGTACTCCTCCGGGAACGGCAGCCCGAACAGGCCCATGCGGCCCATCTCACGGACGATCTCGTACGGGAACTCGTGGCGCTCGTAGAAGTCGCCGATCTTCGGCGCCACGACGTCGTGCGCGAACTGCTCCACCGTACGGCGGAGTTCCTCGAGCTCGGGGCTGAGACGGTGGTCCATGCTGATCACTGGTCCTTGTGGGTTTTACCGAGTGCGCGGACGGTACGGGACGGGCTGGGCCGGTCCAGGTGGGCGGCCATCCACACGCTTGTGGCGGTGAGACGGCCGAGGTCGACCCCGGTCTCGATGCCGAGGCCGTGCAGCATCCAGACGAGGTCCTCGGTGGCGAGGTTGCCGGTGGCGGACTTCGCGTACGGGCAGCCGCCGAGCCCGCCGGCCGAGGCGTCCACGGTGGTGACGCCGTGCTGGAGGGCGGCCAGGGTGTTGGCGAGCGCCTGGCCGTAGGTGTCGTGGAAGTGGACGCCGATCACGTCCGTCGGCACGTGCCGCTCGTTGAGCAGGCTGAGCAGTTCGAGCACATGGCCGGGGGTGGCCACGCCGATCGTGTCGCCGAGGCTCAGCTCGTCGCAGCCCATGTCCCGTAGGGCCGTGCAGACGCGGGCCACCTGGTGCAGCGGGACGGCCCCCTCCCACGGGTCGCCGAAGCACATGGACACATAGCCGCGCACGTGCACGCCCTGGTCCTTCGCCTGCCGCACCACCGGCTCGAACACGGCGAGCGACTCGTCCAGCGTGCGGTTGAGGTTGGCCTTCGCGAAGGACTCGGTGGCGCTGGCGAAGACGGCGATCCGGTCCGCCCCGAGCGCCAGCGCCCGCTCCAGGCCGCGCCGGTTGGGCACGAGCACCGGGAGCGCCACGCCCGGAAGGCCGCTGACCGTCCGGAACAGCCGCTCCGCGTCGGCGAGTTGGGGAACCCACTCGGGGTGCACGAAGCTCGTCGCCTCGATGGTCGTCAGGCCCGCGTCGGCCAGCCGGCGGATGAACTCCGCCTTGACCTCGGTCGGTACGGTCCGCTTCTCGTTCTGCAGCCCGTCGCGCGCGCCGACCTCGTGGATCCGCACCCGTGCGGGCAGACCGGGCGCCGGTACGGTCATGGGCAGTTGCTCGGCGGTCACGGGGCCACCTCCCCTTCCTCGTCGTGCGGGGCGATCACCGCGAGCACCTGGTCCATGGCGACCGTCGTGCCCGGGGTCACGTCCAGCTCGGCGACCGTGCCGGCGTGCGGGGCGGAGATGACGTGCTCCATCTTCATCGCCTCCACCACCAGCAGGCTCTGCCCGGCCGTCACCTCGTCGCCGACGGCGACCTTGACCACGGTCACCGTGCCGGGCATGGGCGCGGTGAGGGAGTCGGCGCCGGCGTGCCCGGACCTGCTGAGGGACGCGGCCACCGGGTCGTGGTCGCGCACCTGCCAGGCGTCGCCGTCGCGGCCGAGCCAGGTGCCGTCCGGACCGGTCGCGAAGGTGTGGCAGACGCCGTCCAGCACGAAGCTGAACCGGTCCTGTGCGCCGGGCCGCGAGGACACGCCCCCGGGCCCCCGAAGCGGCGTGTCCGCCCCGGGCAGCAGCAGCTCGGTGGCGCCGTCCGGTGTGCTGCGCACGCGCACGGTCACCGGCTCGTGCCCCGGCACCCGCAGGTGGTGCGGCGTCCAGGCCCGTGTCCCGCCCAGCCGCCAGCCGTCGGCGGCGGCGAACGGGTTCGCCCAGCCGGAGCCGCCGGCGGGCGCGAGCGTGGCCTGCCGCAGCAGCGCCGCGGCGGCGTAGACCTCGGCCGGCACCGCGTCCGGCACGAGCCCGTCCACCTCGCGCTCCACCAGCCCGGTGTCCAGCTCACCCGCCGTCACCGCCTGATGGGCCAGCAGCCGGCGCAGGAAGCCCGCGTTGGTCTGCACGCCCAGCGTGACCGTCTCCGCGAGGGCCGCCCGGAGCTTCCTGAGCACCGTCTCGCGGTCGGGACCGTATGCGATCACCTTGGACAGCATCGGGTCGTACAGGCTGCCCACCTCGGTGCCCTCGCTGAGCCCCGAGTCGGTGCGCACGCCGTCGCCGTGCGGCTCGTTCAGCAGCAGGACGGTGCCGCCGGAGGGGAGGAACCCGCGGGCGGGGTCCTCGGCGCAGATGCGGGCCTCGACCGCGTGCCCGGTGAGCGTCACGTCCTCCTGCGCGAAGCCGAGCTTCTCCCCGGCCGCGACCCGCAGCTGCCACTCCACCAGGTCCAGGCCGGTGACGAGTTCGGTGACCGGGTGCTCCACCTGGAGCCGGGTGTTCATCTCCATGAAGTAGTACTGCGACGGGTCCCCGCCCGGCACGATGAACTCCACCGTGCCGGCGCCCCGGTACCCGCAGCTGCGCGCGGCCTGCACGGCGGCCTCGCCCATCGCCGCGCGCGTGGCCTCGTCGAGGAGCACGCTGGGCGCCTCCTCGATGATCTTCTGGTGGCGCCGCTGGAGCGAGCACTCGCGCTCGCCGAGGTGGACCACGTTCCCGTGGCCGTCCGCCAGCACCTGGATCTCGATGTGCCGGGGCCGGTCGATCCACCGCTCCACCAGGAGCGTGTCGTCGCCGAAGGAGGCGCGGGCCTCACGGCGGGCGGCGGCGATCTCCTCCTCCAGGACCGCCATGTCCCGCACCAGCCGCATGCCCTTGCCGCCACCGCCGGCCGACGGCTTCAGCAGCACCGGGGCGCCCAACGCGCGGGCGGCCTCGGCCAGTTCGGGGTCGCGTCCGCCGGGCACGACCGGCACCCCGGCCGCCTCCACCGTCTCCTTGGCGCGGATCTTGTCGCCCATCAGGGCGATCGCGTCCGCCGGCGGGCCGATGAACACCAGTCCCGCCTCCTCGCACGCGCGCGCGAAGCCCGCGTTCTCGGCGAGGAAGCCGTATCCCGGGTGGACGGCCTGGGCACCGGTGCGGGCGGCGGCCTGAAGCAGCCGCTCCACCGACAGATAGCTCTCGGCGGCCGGCGCCGGCCCGATCCGTACCGCCGTGTCGGCCTCCCGGACGTGCCGCGCGTCGGCGTCGGCGTCGGAGAAGACCGCCACCGAGCGCACGCCCAGCGAGCGGAGCGTACGGATGACGCGTACGGCGATCTCGCCCCGGTTGGCGACCAGCACTGTGTCGAACACGGTTCCCCTCCTCACATCCGGAAGACGCCGAACTGGGGGTCTCCCAGGGGCGCGTTGGCGCAGGCCGTCAGGGCGAGGCCCAGGACCTGACGGGTTTCCAGCGGGTCGATCACGCCGTCGTCCCAGAGGCGGGCGGTGGCGTAGTAGGCGTTGCCCTGGCGCTCGTACTGAGCGCGGACCGGCGCCTTGAAGGCCTCTTCCTCGTCGGCGGGCCACTCCTCGCCGCGCGCCTCCAGCTGGTCCCGCTTGACGGTCGCCAGCACGGACGCGGCCTGCTCCCCGCCCATGACCGAGATCTTGGCGTTGGGCCACATCCACAGGAAGCGGGGGGAGTAGGCCCGGCCGCACATCGAGTAGTTGCCCGCGCCGTACGACCCGCCGACCACCACCGTCAGCTTCGGCACGCGCGTGCAGGCGACGGCGGTGACCATCTTGGCGCCGTGCTTGGCGATGCCGCCCGCCTCGTAGTCCTTGCCGACCATGAATCCGGAGATGTTCTGCAGGAACACCAGCGGGATCCCGCGCTGGTCGCACAGCTCGATGAAGTGCGCGCCCTTCTGGGCGGACTCGGAGAAGAGGATGCCGTTGTTGGCGACGATCCCGACCGGGTGGCCGTGGATCCGGGCGAAGCCGGTGACCAGGGTCTGCCCGAACTCGCTCTTGAACTCGGCGAACCGCGAGCCGTCGACCACGCGCGCGATGATCTCGCGGACGTCGTAGGGGGTGCGGGAGTCGACCGGGACCGCGCCGTACAGCCCGTACGGGTCGGCCTTCGGCTCGACCGGGGGCCGCACCTCCCAGGGCGGGGACTGCCGGGCCGGGAGCGTGGCGACGATGTTCCGCACGATCCTGAGGGCGTGCGCGTCGTCCTCGGCGAGGTGGTCGGTGACCCCGGACACGCGCGAGTGGACCTCGCCGCCGCCCAGCTCCTCCGCCGTCACGACCTCACCGGTGGCCGCCTTCACCAGCGGCGGGCCGCCCAGGAAGATGGTGCCCTGGTTGCGGACGATCACCGCCTCGTCGCTCATGGCCGGGACGTACGCGCCGCCGGCCGTGCACGACCCGAGGACGGCCGCGATCTGCGGGATCCCGGCGCCGGACATCCGGGCCTGGTTGTAGAAGATCCGCCCGAAGTGCTCGCGGTCCGGGAACACCTCGTCCTGCATCGGCAGGAAGGCGCCACCGGAGTCGACGAGATAGACGCAGGGCAGCCGGTTGTCGAGGGCCACCTCCTGGGCGCGCAGGTGCTTCTTCACCGTCATCGGGTAGTACGTGCCGCCCTTGACGGTCGCGTCGTTCGCGACGACCACGCACTCGCGCCCGCTGACCCGCCCGATCCCGGCGATCACACCGGCGGCCGGGGCCTGGCCGTCGTACATCCCGTCGGCCGCCAGCGGAGCCAGCTCCAGGAACGGCGACCCGGGGTCCAGCAGCGTGTCCACCCTGTCCCTCGGCAGCAGCTTGCCCCGCGCGGTGTGCCGGGCGCGTGCCTTCTCGCCCCCGCCGAGGGCCGCCGCGGCCAGCTTGCCGCGCAGTTCCTCGACGAGCCCGAGATGGGCTTGTTCATTGGCCCGCCAGGCCTCCGACGCGGGATCCGCCGCGCTCTGGAGCTCCGGTGCCTCGTGCATCCTGCGGTCCCCTCACCAGGTGATCGAACCAGTTAATGAGCGTTAACCATTTCCTTCAGGTTAACGACCGCTAACCTCCCTGTCTAGAATTGGCCGCATGGTCACCAGAACCGACGCCCCCACCCGCCGCGAGCAGATCCTCAAGGAAGCCGCGCGGCTCTTCGCCGAACGCGGTTTCCACGGCGTCGGCGTCGACGAGATAGGGGCCGCGGTCGGCATCAGCGGTCCCGGGCTGTACCGGCACTTCCCGGGCAAGGACGCGATGCTCGCCGAGCTGCTGGTCGGCATCAGCGGCCAGCTGCTGACCGGGGCCAAGCGGCGCCTGGCGGAGGCCGACGGCGGCACCGGGGCCTTCGCGGTCCTGGACTCCCTGATCGAGGGTCACATCGACTTCGCCCTGGACGACCGTCCCCTCATCACCCTGCACGACCGGGAGCTGGACCGCCTGCGCGACAGCGACCGCAAGCTGGTGCGGCAGCTCCAGCGGCAGTACGTCGAGCTGTGGGTGGAGGTGGTCCGCGAGGCCTACCCGGCCCTGACCGAACCGGCGGCCCGCTCGGCCGTCCACTCGGTCTTCGGTCTGCTGAACTCCACACCTCACCTGGGCCGGGCGGGCACCCTGCCGGGCCGGGGGACCACGGCGGCGCTGCTGCACCGGATGGCCCGGGGGGCGTTCGAGGCGGCGGGGCGGGAGTAGCCGCCGGGCCTGCCCCGCGGGCGTGACGAGCGTTACGGCCGGACCCCCCTGGACGGCGTTCCGTACTCGCCGGTACGGTTGTCTCTGAGCAAGCGCTTAGACATGCCGATCTGCCGAGGGACGTGGAGGTAGCCGTGCGCCGTACGGTGTTCAACGAGGATCACGAGGCGTTCCGGGAGACCCTCCGCGCCTTCATCGAGGCCGAGGTCGTCCCGGTCTACGACGAGTGGTTCGCCGTCGGCCAGGCGCCGCGAGACTTCTACTACAAGCTCGGTGAGCTGGGCATCTTCGGCATCAACGTGCCCGAGGAGTTCGGCGGCGCGGGCCTGGACAGCCACAAGTTCGAGGCGGTCCTCTACGAGGAGACCGCCCGCGCGGGCGTCCAGTTCGGCGGCTCCGGCGTGCACGTGCTGCTCGCCCTGCCCTACATCAAGATGCTCGCCAACGACGAGCAGAAGAAGCGCTACCTGCCGAAGTTCGTCAGCGGCGAGGAGATGTGGGCCATCGCGATGACGGAGCCGGGCACCGGTTCCGACCTCGCGGGCATGAAGTCCACGGCCAAGCTGAGCGAGGACGGCACGCACTACGTCCTCAACGGCGCCAAGACCTTCATCACCGGCGGCGTCCACGCCGACCGCGTGATCGTGTGCGCCCGAACCTCCGCGCCGACCGCCGAGGACCGCCGCCACGGCATCTCCCTCTTCGCCGTCGACACCAAGTCCGAGGGCTACTCCGTCGGCCGCAAGCTCGACAAGCTGGGCCTGAAGACCTCCGACACCGCCGAGCTGGCCTTCGTCGACGTCAAGGTGCCGGTCGAGGACCTGCTCGGCGAGGAGAACAAGGGCTTCTACTACCTGGGCCACAACCTGGCCTCCGAGCGCTGGGGCATCGCCTTCGGCGCCTACGCGCAGGCCAAGGCCGCCGTCCGGTTCGCCAAGCAGTACGTCCAGGAGCGCACCGTCTTCGGCAAGCCGGTCGCCCACTTCCAGAACACCAAGTTCGAACTGGCCGCCTGCCAGGCCGAGGTGGACGCGGCCGAGGCCGTCGCCGACCGCGCGACGGAGGCCCTGGACGCCGGCGAGCTGACCCCCGCCGAGGCCGCCTCCGCCAAGCTGTTCTGCACGGAGGTCGCCCACCGCGTCATCGACCGCTGCCTCCAGCTGCACGGCGGATACGGCTACATGAACGAGTACCCGATAGCCCGCCTGTACGCGGACAACCGCGTCAACCGCATCTACGGCGGCACCAGCGAGATCATGAAGACGATCATCGCGAAGGACATGGGCCTGTAAGCCGGCCGCAATCACTGGCCGGTACAACCAAAGCCATGAGTCAGGCACTCCAGGATCTCCTCGATCTGCTCGACCTCGAGCAGATCGAGGAGAACATCTTCCGCGGCCAGTCCCGCTCCGCCGTCGTACCCCGTGTCTTCGGCGGGCAGGTCGCGGCGCAGGCGCTGGTCGCCGCCGGGCGGACGGTTCCCGCGGACCGGCCCGCGCACTCCCTGCACGCGTACTTCCTGCGCCCCGGCGACCCGGGCGCGCCGATCGTCTACACCGTCGACCGCATCCGCGACGGCCGGTCCTTCACCACCCGCCGCGTGGTCGCCGTCCAGCACGGCAAGCCGATCTTCCACCTCTCCGCGTCCTTCCAGGTGTTCGAGGAGGGGCTGGAGCACCAGGCGCCCATGCCCGCCTCGCCCGACCCGGCGACCCTGCCCACCTCGCAGGAGCGGCTGCGCGGCTACGGCCACCTGTCCTCCGAGGTCGTCGAGAGGTTCCTGGAGGCCCGCGAGGCGATCGACCTCAGATACGTGGAGGAGCCGCCGTACGGGCAGTTCGGCGAGCCGCGTGAGCCGCACAGCCAGGTGTGGTTCCGCACCAACGGCAAGCTGGACGACGACCCGTTGCTGCACGTCGTCCTCGCCACCTACGTCTCCGACATGACCCTCCTCGACTCCGTGCTGCTCGCGCACGGCCGCGGCGGCTGGGCGGTCGGGGACGTCGTGGGTGCCTCCCTGGACCACGCGATGTGGTTCCACCGCCCCTTCCGCGCCGACGAGTGGCTGCTGTACGACCAGGAGTCGCCGTCCGCGCACGGCGGCCGCGGTCTGGGCCAGGCCCGGATCTACACGCAGGACGGACGGCTCGCCATCACCGTCATCCAGGAGGGTGTCGTCCGCGTCCCGCGTGACTGATGTCGCCTCGAGGTGCCGAGTGGCCCGTGTGGCTCTAGTCTCTATGAGTGAGCGCCGCAGCACATGGCGTAACCGGCCGACGGTTTCCGGTTTCCGGGAACGGCAGACGTCGGCGGCGACGTCCGTGCAGTCAGTCCCCTGCGGTGACACCTGAAGAGCGCGCCGTGACGTCCCCCTCAGTGAGCACGGCGCCGACCATCCACCTGCGTGAACTCCTCACGGAGCCGCGGGAGATGATGGACACAGAAGGGTAACTTCTCATGCGAGCACAGCGCGTCAAGCGTTACGTCGTGATGTCCACCGCCGGCTTCCTGCTGGCGGGTGGAGCCGCGATCGGCACGGCGGGCACCGCCTCGGCTGCCCCGGTGCACCAGAACCTCAGCATCCACAACCGGGTCGTCGACTGCGGTTGTGGTGGTTGGCGTCACCACCGCCACCACCGCCACGGCGGTCGCGGCGGCCGCGGTTGGGGCGGCTGGGGCTGGGGCGGTAACCGGGGTAACTGGGGCAACTGGGGCAACTGGGGTTGGGGCAACAACAACAGCAACAACAACAGCAACAACAACAGCAGCAGCAACAAGAGCAGCGGCAACACCAGCAGTGGCAACACGAGCAACACCGGCACCAGCCGCAGCAACAACAGCAGCAGTAGCAGTAGCAGCAACCACAGCAACAACACCAGTAGCAGCAACACCGGTAGCAGCAGCTCCAGCAGCAGCTGAGCCGGTGCCGAGTGCGCCCACACTGTGCGGCCCCGTGAGCGGGGCCGCACAGTGCCGTGCCGGAGCGGCGCGGGGCCGGGTCAGGAAAGTCCCGCCTCCGCCAGCAGGTACGCCGTCATCGGGTCGTAGTGGCGGGGGCTGAGCACGTGGTCGTCGAGGGGTACGACGACCTGGAGCGTGCCCTCGGACTCGGCGAGGAACAGCGCCGGGTCGTTGCAGTCGGCGTATCCCACCGAGTCCAGGCCGTGCTGCCCCGCGTAGCCGGCCCAGCCGTGGTCGGCGACGACCAGGTCCGGCAGCGGACGCCCCTCGCGCTCAAGTCCCGTCAGAATGGCCCGCATCGGCTCCCCGGAGTGGGTGTGCCACAGCGTCGCCCCGTGCTCCAGCACCGCCACGTCCGCGAACTGCATGACGTAACCCTCGTCCGTCTGCAGCCCGTCCGGGATGACCACGATCTCGCAGCCGGCGGCGCGCAGCGCGGCGGCCGTGGCCCGGTGCACGTCCAGCAGACCGCCCGGGTGACCGGTCGCGAACAGCACCCGCTGCCGGTCCTCGGCCGCCTTGCGCAGCCGTGCCGCCATCCGCTCCAGCGCGTCCACGGTCAGTTCGGGGTCGATGGTGTCCTGCCCGTACCGGTACTCGGGATCGTCGTTGACCCCCACCCGCTCGGCCATGACCGCGAGCACGTCCTGCTCGTCCGTCCAGCGGTCGCCCAGCTCCAGGCCGAGCCAGAAGTTGCGGACACCGTTGGCGAGCTGGCGGTAGTGGGAGAGGTTGTTCTCGCGAGGCGTGGCGACGTCCCCCGCGATACGGGTCCTCACCAGGTGGTCGACGAGCTGGGCGCGGCTGGGTGTCCCGGATATCGGCATGGGTCCATTGTGGGGCAGCGGGCCACGGCCGTCCTCGACATACGGTCCGCTGGGACGGGGCTCACTCGCCAGGTCAGCCGTGCCGCAGCGCGAACCAGAGCTCCATCCGTACGTCCGGGTCGTCCAGGTCGGCGTCCAACAGGGCGGCGCAGCGGGCGATCCGCTGCCGCACGGTGTTGCGGTGCACGTCGAGCGCCACTGCCGTGCGATCCCAACTGCCGTGCAGCCCCAGCCAGTTGCGCAGGGTCTCGGCGAGTTCGGGACGGCCGGCCAGCGGGGCGAGCAGCGCGCGGGCGTGCGCCTCGGCATCCGCCCGCGGCACCAGGTCCTCCAGGCCCGGCCGGGCGCCGTGCCGGACGAGCGGGGTGCGGGTGGCACGGGCCCTGGCCAGCGCACGGGCCGCCTGGGCGTCGGCGGCCGGCCACTCCCGCGGCGCCACGGCCGCGCTCACCCCGAGCGTCCAGCCCGTCTGCGGCTCCGGTGCCCGCCCGGCCGGCACCAGCACCCGTACGACGTCACGGCCGAGGTCGACCAGCGGCGAACCCAGGGCGGCACCCAGCGCGGAGGCGGTGACGGCATCGGGCAGCTGGGCCTCCGGGCGGGCGTGCACGACGACCCAGTGGTCCTCTCCCAGCAGCGGCGCGACCGTCTCCGGCGGGGCGCCGAGCAGCAGCCGCACCAGCGCCGAGGACCGCGCCGCCCCGGCGCCGCTGTGATGCTCCCCGGTCAGCAGCGACAGCAGCACCGCGGCGACGGAGGCGATGGTGTTGTCCCCGGCCTCACGGCGCGCGGTGGCCACCCCGAGGACGAATCCCTCACCGGAACCGAGGGCGTAGACGGCGAGGTGCTGCGCACCGACGGTGTCGGTGGCCGAGGTGGGCCGGGGGCGGCCCGGGGACGGAGCGGCGGGAGCGGGAGCGGCGGCGAAGGAGGCGGCCGGGGCGCTGGTGGGCGTGGCCGTGGCCGGGCGCGCGGCGGGGGAGCGGGCCGGCGTCGCGTGCGAGCCGCCGCCGGGGACCTGCCCGGTCGGGACGGTCGTACGGCCACCGGGCGTGCCTCCCGGTGCGGGCTGCCGCGCGGTGGTCCTCGCGGGGCCCTCCTCGGCCGCGCGGTCCGGAGCGCCGGTGGGGCGTACCACCGCCGCCAGCCGGGTCAGGGCGGCGCCGGTCTCCCCGGCCGGCTCCCGGCCCGCCGTGGCGACGGGTGTGCCGTCGGGGCCGTAGAGCACTGCGTGGCCGGAGAGGTGCCGGGCCAGGCGGCGCAGCACCGAGGGGACCGGATCCGGGCGGGAGGCCGCCGCCGCGAGGTTCTGCTGGGCCTCCGTGACCCGGCGCAGTTCGGCCAGGCGGGCCTGGGCCATCAGCTGCCACACCGCGCGGGCCACCCCGGAGAACGTGGTCTGCGGCGGGACCTCCAGCAACGGGAGGCCGTGGTGCTCGCAGGCGGCGACCAGGGCGCGCGGGACCGTGTCGTGCACGGGGGCCAGGCCGAAACCGAGGGCCGCGCCGCCCGCCGCGACGATCCGGGAGACGTAGTCCTCGAAGTAGGTGCCCGAGCCCGCCGCCTCCGGGACGTGCACGCCCGCCGTGAGCAGCAGCTCGCCCCCCAGCAGGTACGGATAGGGGTCGGCCATCTCCGAGGTGTGCGCCCAGTGGATCACGGTGGACGGGTCGGACGGGCCCGCGATCTGGCGCAGGGCGAGGTCCTCGCGGGCCAGCAGGGCCGACAGCGGTACCGGTGGGGTCGGTGGGACCGCTGGGGTGATCGTCTCCGGCATGGTGTGCGTTCCCTCCATCCCGCCCCGTTCATATGGATGAAACGTACACTTCGCAGTCGCTTTCCGGCCACCTAGTGTCAAGTCAGCACGGCAGCCGCGGGTACGGGCGGATGTCCCCGCGATCTGCTGCCGGCGCGTCCCCACCGCATCTGCACGACACGCCACCGGAATGTGCGCGAAGGAGGGCCCCACATGGCCGTCGACTACACAGTGATCGTCGTCTATCTGGCCGGCATGCTGGCCATGGGCTGGTGGGGCATGCGCCGCGCCAAGTCCAAGAGTGATTTCCTGGTGGCCGGCCGCCGCCTCGGACCGGCCATGTACTCCGGCACCATGGCGGCGATCGTCCTCGGCGGCGCCTCCACCATCGGCGGCGTCGGCCTCGGCTACCAGTACGGCCTCTCCGGCGCGTGGATGGTCTTCACCATCGGCCTCGGCCTGCTGGCCCTGTCCGTCTTCTTCTCCGCCCGCATCGCCCGCCTGAAGGTCTACACCGTCTCCGAGATGCTCGACCTGCGCTACGGCGGCCGGGCCGGGGTCATCTCCGGCGTGGTCATGTGGGCGTACACCCTCATGCTGGCCGTGACCTCGACGATCGCCTACGCCACGATCTTCGACGTCCTGTTCGACATGAACCGGACCGTCGCGATCATCCTCGGCGGCTCGATCGTCGTCGCCTACTCCACACTCGGCGGCATGTGGTCCATCACCCTGACCGACATGGTCCAGTTCGTGGTGAAGACCATCGGCGTGCTGCTCCTGCTCCTGCCGATCGCGGTCGTCAAGGCCGGCGGCTTCAGCGAGATGAAGGCCAAGCTGCCGACCTCGTACTTCGACCCGCTGGGCATCGGCGGCCAGACGATCTTCACCTACGTCCTGATCTACACGTTCGGCATGCTCATCGGCCAGGACATCTGGCAGCGCGTGTTCACCGCCCGCAGTGACAGGACCGCCAAGTGGGGCGGCACCGTGGCCGGCACTTACTGCCTGGCCTACGCCCTCGCCGGCGCGGTGATCGGCACGGCCGCCAAGGTGCTCTACCCCAAGCTCGGCAGCCCCGACGACGCCTTCGCCACCATCGTCAAGGACGAACTCCCGGTCGGCGTACGCGGGCTGGTGCTGGCCGCCGCCCTCGCCGCGGTCATGTCCACCTCCTCCGGCGCGCTGATCGCCTGCGCCACGGTCGCCAACAACGACATCTGGTCGCGGCTGCGGGGCATGGCCCGGCGGTCGTCCGAGGACCACGACGAGGTCAAGGGCAACCGGGCGTTCATCCTGGTCATGGGTGTCGCGGTGATCGGTACGGCCATCGCGCTGAACAACGTGGTCGAGGCGCTGACCGTCGCCTACAACCTCCTCGTCGGCGGCCTGCTCGTACCGATCCTCGGCGGCCTGCTGTGGAAGCGCGGCACCGTCCAGGGCGCGCTGGCCTCCGTGATCGTCGGCGGTCTGGCGGTGATCGGCCTGATGGCGGGCTACGGCATCCTCGCCAACGAGCCGGTCTACTACGGTCTGCCCGCCTCCCTCGCCGCCTACGTCGCCGTATCCCTGGCGACGAAGCCCACCGACGAGACCGTCCTCGCCACCTGGCGCGAACGCCTCGCCGGACGGAACCCCGAACTCGCGTCCGAACCGGTCCCGGCTCACCAGTAGAGTCGTATGGAAAGCAGCACATGCGCGACGAAGCGCAGGAAAGAAGGCATTTCACCATGAGCAGCAACGAGACGCCCCGCGGCCCCGTCGACTCCTCCCGCATCCCGCGGTACGCCGGCCCCGCGACCTTCGCCCGGCTGCCCCGTCTGGACGAGGTCGGCACCGCCGACGTCGCCGTGGTGGGCGTGCCGTTCGACTCGGGCGTCTCGTACCGGCCGGGCGCCCGCTTCGGCGGCAACGCGATCCGCGAGGCGTCCCGGCTGCTGCGCCCGTACAACCCGGCCCAGGACGCCTCGCCCTTCGCCCTCGCCCAGGTCGCGGACGGCGGCGACATCGCCGTGAACCCGTTCAACATCAACGAGGCCGTCGAGACCATCGAGGCCGCCGCGGACGAGCTGCTCGGCACCGGCGCCCGCCTGATGACCCTGGGCGGTGACCACACCATCGCGCTGCCGCTGCTGAGGAGCGTCGCGAAGAAGCACGGCCCGGTGGCCCTGCTCCACTTCGACGCCCACCTCGACACCTGGGACACCTACTTCGGCGCCGAGTACACCCACGGCACCCCGTTCCGCCGCGCGGTGGAGGAGGGCATCCTCGACACCTCCGCCCTCTCCCACGTCGGTACCCGCGGCCCGCTGTACGGCAAGCAGGACCTGACCGACGACGAGAAGATGGGCTTCGGCATCGTCACCTCCGCCGACATCTACCGCCGGGGCGCCGACGAGGTCGCCGACCAGCTGCGCCAGCGCATCGGCGACCGCCCGCTGTACATCTCCATCGACATCGACTGCCTCGACCCGGCCCACGCGCCCGGCACCGGCACGCCGGAGGCGGGCGGCATGACCTCCCGCGAACTGCTGGAGATCCTGCGCGGCCTGGCCTCCTGCAACCTCGTGTCGGCCGACGTCGTCGAGGTGGCGCCCGCGTACGACCACGCCGAGATCACCTCGGTCGCGGCCTCGCACACGGCGTACGAACTGACCACCATCATGAGCCGCCAGATCGCGGCGGCCCGCAACGCCTGACGCTCCTTAGGGGGATCGAGAGCAGTGACTCACGACCACGACCTGGTACTCCGCCCGACCGAGGCGCAGATCACCGCAGCCCTGAACCCTCCCGGGGGCCGCAACGGCGGAGACCTGGTCGTGGAGACGCTGGCCGGGCTCGGCGCGACGACGGTCTTCGGCCTGCCCGGCCAGCACGCCCTCGGCATGTTCGACGCCCTGCGCCGCTCGTCCCTGCGCTATGTGGGCCTGCGGGTGGAGAACAACGCGGGCTTCGCGGCGGACGCGTACGGCCGGATCACCGGCGAGGCCGCCCCGCTGCTGCTCTCCACGGGCCCCGGCGCGCTGACGTCGCTCGCGGCCCTGCAGGAGGCGGCGGCCGCCTCGGCCCCCGTGCTGGCGATCAGCAGCCAGATCCCGACGGCCGGCCTGGGCGGCGGCCGCCACGGCTACCTCCACGAACTCCCCGACCAGGCCGCCTCGTTCAGGGGCGTGGTGAAGTCGGTCCACACGGTCCGTACGCAGTCCCAGATCCCGTCCGCGATCGCGGCGGCCTGGAAGTCGGCGCTGACGGCCCCGCACGGCCCGGTGTGGGTGGAGATCCCGCAGGACGTACTGCTCGCCGGGACCTCGCTGCCGGTGGTGACGGCGCCGGACGCGACGCCGGAGGAGCTGGTCCCGCGCCCCGAACTGACGGCGGTGGCGGCCGACTTGCTGTCCCGTGCCGCCCGCCCCGCGATCATCGCGGGCGGCGGGGTCGTACGGGCGGACGCGTCGGCGAAACTGCTGGCGCTGGCCGAGAGGCTTCAGGCGCCGGTGGTGACGACGTTCGGCGGCAAGGGGGCGTTCCCCTGGGAGCACCCGCTGTCGATGCGGTCCTGGCTGGAGGACCGGTACACGACGGACTTCCTGGAGGACGCGGACGTCCTACTGGTCGTGGGCTCGGGCCTCGGCGAACTCTCGTCCAACTACCACACGTTCAAGCCCCGCGGCCGAGTGATCCAGATCGAGGCCGACCTCGGCAAACTGGAGTCCAACCACCCGGCGCTGGGCATCCACGCGGACGCGCGCCTGGCGTTGCAGGCGCTGCTGGAGACGGCCGAGGAGCGCACGGACGCGTCGGCGCCGGAGCGGGTGCGCGAGCTGCTGTCCCGGGTCGGTGAACGCATCGCCTCCCAGGAACTCACCCTGGAACAGCAGGCGCTGGCCGCCGTCCGGCGCGCCCTGCCCGACGACTCCCCGTCCTTCTGGGACATGACGATCCTGGCGTACTGGGCCTGGTCGGCCTTCGACCCCCGGGGCACCAACCTCATGCACTCCGCCCAGGGCGCCGGCGGCCTCGGCTACGGCTTCCCGGCGGCGCTGGGCGCGGCGGCGGCCGACCCCAGCCGCCCGGTGCTGGCGGTGTCCGGCGACGGTGGCGCGCTGTACTCGATCGCGGAACTGGCCACCGCCCGCCAGTACGACCTGCCGGTCACCTGGCTGATCGTCGACGACGGCGGGTACGGCATCCTCCGCGAGTACATGACGGACGCCTTCGGGCGGGCGACGGCCACGGAACTGACCCGCCCCGACTACGTGGCCCTGGCGGAGTCCTTCGGCGTGCCCGGAGTCCGTACGACCCCGCAGACGCTGGAGGAGGACCTGGCGAAGGCGCTGGCCGCGCCCGGCCCCTCGGTGGTGGTCCTCCCGGCGGTGCTCCGGATGTTCGCGCCGACGCATCTCGGATAGGCGCGTGCCGCCGCCCCGGCGTGGAATCCGTGCCGGGGCGGGGTGGCCGGAGCCGGGGTGTCTCAGTGGCACCTGCTGGAGGTGCTGATGTACACGTGGGTCGGGTGCGCCCCGTTGAAGGCCCATCCGTCACGCGGCCTCATGCAGATCGTGTGGTAGTTGGAGAACCGCACGTAGGCCACGTCGTCGTGCCGGGTGTTGAACGCGCCGTTCGCCTTGCGGCTCGCGCCGAGCTTCTGCCAGTACCCGGTGTCCTTGAACTTCCCCGTCATCGTGTTGCCGTTGTAGAAGCACACGTACGGATACGGACACGAGGGGCGGGCCGCGGCGGACGCGGTGTGGCTGTGGGCCGGCGCGGCCTGCGCGGCCTGCGCGGCCTGCGCGGAGACGGCCAGTCCGCTCCCGGCCATGGCGCACGCGGTCAGAACGGCCGCGGTCGCGGTACGGAATCGCATGGATGCTCCCTGGGTCGGAATGCCGGTGCGGTGCGGGGTGGACCGCACCGCCCGTCGTGCACCACCGAGAGTGCAGGCCGGGTCCAGGACGCGGACAGCCCTGCGGCGCGGTTGCCGCCGGTGCGGGACGTCCCACCTTCCGACCTGCTGGGACGCCCTGTGGGATGAGACACCGGCGGGACACCGGAACGTGCCCCACTTCGTCGGCCGTCTTCAGGAAGTCGGCCATCTGGGCCTCGTAGCCCGCCCTGTGCTCCGCGAGCTTCTCGTCGTTGAAGCCGCCGAGCGGCAGGCGTCCCGGTGACAGAAGGTCCGGGATCAGCCGGAATATCTCCTGCGCTGCCTCCCACTCTGGCCGCCGCGGGCGCGCAGGGCCATCAACTGGTCGAGGCCGACGCGCCCCGGTCGAGCGGCTTCCGGTCGGACGACACCAGGTACTGCGGGACCGCCGACGCCGCGAACAGCCGTCCCGACCGCACGAATCCGCTGTCCGTCTCCTCCGGCATGAGCGAATCATTGCCATCTGCCGGGTCTCCCGAACGTCCGCGCCGCAACGGGCGTACAACCATTCGGGCAGTTCCGTGCGTCAACGCGGGTATGGATCCCCGGACATCAAGACGTACCGGCGCACTCGCCGCCGCCCTCGGCGCCGCGCTGCTCATACCCACCGTGGCCGCCGCCACCCCGGCCGCCGCGGCCACGCCCACCGTCAGCTGTACGTCCGCCAAGGCGGGCCTGGCCGCCAAGCTGCAGAAGGACATCACGGCCGCCCTCGCGAACCGCAAGGGCACCGTCGCCGTCGGCCTGTACGACCGCAGCACCAGCACCACGTGCACCCTGCGCGCCACCAGCTCCTACGACTCGGCCAGCACCGTCAAGGTCACCGTGCTCGCCACGCTGCTGTGGGACGCCAAGAAGCACAACCGGTACCTGACGGACCGAGAGGCCTCGCTCGCCAAGGCCATGATCACCCAGTCGGACAACAACGCCACGACCACGCTGTGGAAGCAGCTGGGCATGACGAAGATCAAGGGCTTCCTGGCCGCCGCCGGGATGACGAAGACCGTGCCGGGCGCGAACGGCTACTGGGGACTGACCCAGGAGAACGTCACCGACGAGCAGAAGCTGCTCAAGCTCGTCACCGCCAAGAACAGCGTGCTGAGCGACAACTCCCGCGCCTACATCCTGAAGCTGATGGGCCAGGTCATCTCCTCGCAGCGCTGGGGCACCCCGGCCGGCGCGCCGTCCACGGTCTCCGTGCACGTCAAGAACGGCTGGCTGCAGCGCGCGACGCACGGCTGGCGGGTGCACAGCCTCGGCACCTTCAACGGCGCCGGTCACGACTACATGATCTCGGTGCTGACGCAGGACAACAGCACGATGGACTACGGCGTCACCACCATCCAGAACGTCGCCAAGGCCATCCACAAGGACCTCGTGCCGACCACCTCCGCGACCGCGGTCTACACCCCGACCAGCAAGCCCAGTGAGGCGTACGTCGCGGTGCCGCCGCAGGGCTGACGCGGCACGGGGCGGTTCACGGGGCGGTCTCCCGCCGGACACCCGTCCGCCCTACGGTGGCGGGCATGCGTCCGAGAACCGTACTCGCCATCCTCACCACCTGCCTGGCGGCGGCCACTTCGCTGACCGCCGCCGGGCCCGCCGGTGCCAACTCCGTGAGCGGACACGCCTGTTCGCGTTCGGTCTCCATCGACCGCTTCTCCGACACGCTCGACAAGACGACGTACGACGGCACCTTCGTCGGCAACTTCTCCGCGCTCGCGGTCGAGGGCGACGGCTCGATCGCCGCCCTGGAGGACCGTTCCTCGCTGTTCGACCTGGACGCGCGGACCCTTCAGCCGGAGGCGGCCGTCCACCTCGCCGACGAGAAGGGCGCCGAGCTCGACTCCGAGGGCCTCGTCGTCGACCGTGACGGCACCCGGCTGATCAGCTCCGAGACGGAGCCGTCCGTCCGCCGCTACTCGGCCGACGGCAGGATCCTCGACCGTCTCCCGGTCCCGTCCTCCCTGCTCGTCGCCCCGGCCGGCCGCGCCACGGACAACCAGACCTTCGAGGGCCTGACCCTGCTGCCGGGCGGGCACACCCTGTTGGCCTCCATGGAGAGCGCGCTCTCGGGAGACGCGGCGGGGATCGTGCGCTTCCAGACCTGGCAGCGCACGAAGGGCGACCACTTCCGCCTCTCGGCCCAGTACGCCTACCGCACCGACCCGGGCCTCGGCGTCCCCGAGGTGCAGGCCACGCCCGACGGCCGCCTGCTGGTCCTGGAACGCGGCTTCACCCCCGGCGTCGGCAACACCGTCCGCCTCTACCTGGCCGACCCCCGCCACGCGACGGACACCAGTGGCATCGAGGACCTCACCGGCCAGGCGGACGTCCACCTGATCAAGAAGACCCTCCTGGCCGACATCGCCACCTGCCCCTCCCTCGGCGCCACGGCCAAGCAGCCCCAGCCCAACCCCCTGCTGGACAACATCGAGGGCATGACGATCACAGGGCGTGACCACTCGGGCCGCCTGAAGGCCCTGCTGGTGAGCGACGACAACCGGAATCCAGCCCAGACGACGAGGTTCTACTATTTGCGGGTGCGAATCTGATCTCGGTGGCGTGACCGGCCCAGGGGTGCGGGGAGCGCGCGACCGGCCACGACGGACCCGCACGCGGAAAACGGCCGAACCAGCGGAGCGTTTTGTTACGGAGGGATGAAATCCGCTCACGTGCGCGTTGGTGTCTTCCGGCAGAGCAGGTCGACAGGGAGGCACCGGCGTGGCAGCGCAACGGGGATGGGCACGACGCCTGGCGGCATACGCCTGGCGGTATCCGAAGGACGTCGTCCTCGCCCTCGGCTCCTCCCTGGCCGGCATGGCCGTCATGGCCGTGGTCCCGCTGATCACCAAGGTGATCATCGACGACGTGATCGGGAACCACACCCGCACCATGGCCCCCTGGGCCGGCGCCCTGATCGGCGCGGCCCTCCTCGTCTACGCCTCCACCTATGTCCGCCGCTACTACGGCGGCCGTCTCGCCCTCGACGTCCAGCACGACCTGCGGACCGAGATGTACGGCACCATCACCCGCCTCGACGGCCGCCGCCAGGACGAGCTGTCCACGGGACAGGTCGTCGGCCGGGCCACCAGCGACCTCCAGCTGATCCAGGGCCTGCTCTTCATGCTCCCGATGACCATCGGGAACGTCCTGCTCTTCCTGATCTCCCTGGCGATCATGGCCTGGCTGTCGCTGCCGCTGACCCTGGTCGCCCTCGCCGTCGCGCCCGCCCTCGGGTGGATAGCCAGGCGCAGCCGCAGCAAGCTCCACCCCGCCACCTGGTACGCCCAGGCCCAGGCGGCGGCCGTCGCGGGCGTGGTCGACGGCGCCGTCAGCGGTGTCCGCGTGGTGAAGGGCTTCGGACAGGAGGAGCAGGAGACCGGCAAACTCCGGGAGGTCGGCCGCAAACTCTTCGCGGGCCGGCTGCGCACGATCCGGCTGAACAGCAGGTTCACCCCGGCCCTCCAGGCCGTACCGGCGCTCGGCCAGGTCGCCATGCTGGCCCTCGGCGGCTGGCTGGCCGTGCGCGGGCACATCACGCTCGGCACCTTCGTCGCCTTCTCCAGCTATCTCGCCCAGCTGGTCGGCCCGGTCCGCATGCTCGCGATGGTGCTCACGGTCGGCCAGCAGGCACGGGCCGGCACCGAGCGCGTCCTGGAGCTGATCGACACCGAGCCCACGCTCCGCGAAGGCACCAGGACCCTTTCCGCCGACGCGCCCGCGACCGTCGAGTTCGACGACGTGTCGTTCGGGTACGACAGCGGTTCCAAGGTCCTCGACGGCCTGACCTTCGAGATCCGCCCCGGCGAGACCCTCGCCGTCGTCGGCTCCTCCGGCTCCGGCAAGTCCACCCTCTCCCTGCTGCTCCCGCGCTTCTACGACGTCACCCACGGCGCGGTCCTGATCGGCGGCCACGACGTCCGCGAGCTGACCCTCGACTCGCTCAGGGCGGCGATCGGCCTGGTCCCGGAGGACTCCTTCCTCTTCTCCGACACCGTGCGCGCCAACATCGCCTACGGCCGTCCCGACGCGACCGAGGAGGAGATCCACAAGGCCGCCCGCGCCGCCCAGGCGGATCGTTTTATCGCCGAGCTGCCCGAGGGCTACGACACCAAGGTCGGCGAGCAGGGCCTGACCCTCTCCGGCGGCCAGCGCCAGCGCATCGCGCTCGCCCGCGCCCTGCTCACCGACCCGCGCCTGCTCGTCCTGGACGACGCCACCTCGGCCGTGGACGCCAACGTCGAGCACGAGATCCACGAGGCGCTGGGGCAGGTGATGGAGGGCCGTACGACGCTCCTGATCGCGCACCGCCGCTCCACCCTCAACCTCGCCGACCGCATCGCCGTCCTCGACGGCGGCCGGCTCGCCGACCTCGGCACCCACGAGGAACTCCAGCGGCGCTCGGCGCTCTACCGGCGGCTGCTGACCGACCCGGACGAGCTGGGCGGGGTCTCCCCGGGGCACGCCCCGTCGGCCGCCCCGGCGGAGGACACGACCCTCCGTGAGGAGCTGGACGCCGAGTTCGACGCCGAGCGGGGCGTGACCCCCCGGCTGTGGACCGGCGACCGCACCCCCAAGGACCAGGCGCTCAGCGGCACCCCCGCCACCCCCGAGCTCCTCGCCCAGGTGGAGGCGCTGCCCCCGGCCACCGACACCCCGGACATCGACGAGGCCCGCGCGGTCCGCCGCGAGGACTCCTACGGTCTGCGCCGCCTGCTGCGCGGCTTCGGACGGCCCCTGCTCCTCAGCCTGCTGCTGGTCGCCGTGGACGCGGGCGCGGGCCTGCTGCTGCCGGTGCTGATCCGGCACGGCATCGATGCGGGCGTGACGAAGATGGCCCTCGGCGCGGTCTGGGCGGCCGCGTCGCTCGGCCTGCTGACGGTGCTGGTGCAGTGGGCCGCGCAGATCGGCGAGACCCGGATGACCGGCCGCACCGGCGAGCGGGTGCTGTACGCGCTGCGGCTGAAGATCTTCGCGCAGCTCCAGCGGCTGGGCCTCGACTACTACGAGCGCGAGCTGACCGGCCGGATCATGACGCGCATGACCACCGACGTCGACGCCTTGTCGACGTTCCTGCAGACCGGCCTGGTCACCGCGTTCGTCTCGGTCGTCACCTTCTTCGGCATCATGGTCGCGCTGCTGGTGATCGACGTCCAGCTCGCGCTCGTCGTCTTCGCGACGCTGCCCCCGCTGATCGTCGCGACCTTCTTCTTCCGCCGGGCGAGCGTGAAGGCGTACGAACTCGCCCGTGAACGCGTGTCGGTGGTCAACGCCGACCTGCAGGAGTCGGTGGCGGGGCTGCGGATCGTGCAGGCCTTCCGGCGCGAGCGGGACGGCGGGCGGCGGTTCGCCGAGCGCAGCGACAGCTACCGGCGGGCCCGCATCCGCGGTCAGTGGCTGATATCCGTCTACTTCCCGTTCGTGCAGCTGCTGTCCTCGGTCGCGGCGGCCTCCGTGCTGATGGCGGGCGCGCACCGGGTGGAGGCGGCGACGCTCACCACCGGCGCCCTCGTGGCGTACCTGCTCTACATCGACCTGTTCTTCGCGCCCGTGCAGCAGTTGTCCCAGGTCTTCGACGGCTACCAGCAGGCCACCGTCTCCCTGGGCCGCATCCAGGAGCTGCTGCGCGAGCCGACGTCCACGGGGTCCGCGGACGAACCGCTGGAGGTGCTGTCGCTGCGCGGTGACATCGTCTTCGAGGACGTGCACTTCGCGTACGGCACCGAAGAAGAGGCGCTGACCGGCATCGACCTGACGATCCCGGCCGGGCAGACGGTGGCCTTCGTCGGCGAGACGGGCGCCGGCAAGTCCACGCTCGTCAAGCTGGTCGCGCGCTTCTACGATCCCACCGGCGGACGGGTCACGGCCGACGGCACGGATCTGCGCGCCCTGGACCTGACCTCGTACCGGCACCGTCTCGGGGTCGTCCCGCAGGAGGCGTACCTCTTCCCGGGCACCGTCCGGGACGCCATCGCCTACGGCCGTCCCGGCGCCACCGACGCCGAGGTGGAGGCCGCGGCCCGGGCGGTCGGCGCGCACGAGATGATCGCCACGCTGGAGGGCGGCTATCTGCACGAGGTCGCCGAGCGCGGCCGCAACCTCTCGGCCGGGCAGCGCCAGTTGATCGCGCTCGCCCGCGCCGAACTGGTGGACCCCGACATCCTGCTCCTCGACGAGGCCACGGCCGCCCTGGACCTGGCCACGGAGGCGCAGGTCAACCAGGCCACCGACCGCCTGGCCGGCCGTCGTACGACGCTGGTGGTCGCCCACCGGCTGACCACGGCGGCCCGCGCGGACCGCGTGGTGGTGATGGACCACGGCCGGGTCGCGGAGGACGGCACGCACGACGAACTCCTCGCGCGCGACGGCCGGTACGCCGCCCTGTGGCGCACCTTCGTCGGGCGCCCGGAACCGGAGGAACCGGTCACCGCGTCCCGCTGAGTCCCGCGGTTCGGCGTATCCCTCAGGGCCCCGTTCACGTGTGCCGCTGACGGCCGTGCAACCATCCGACATACGTCGTGCGTCCGTACATCAGTACGGCCACCGGGGGACGACCGTGGTGCGGGGAGGACGACAGTGGACAGTGGTGGGATACGCCGGCGCCTGGCGCTCGGGGCGGCCGTGTTGGCCGCGTCGGGGGTGCTCGCTCTCGCGGCATCCGGCAGCGCGCAGGCGAGCACGGCCGGCAGCTGCTCCGGGCGCGAGGTGCGGACCCTGTCATTCAGCACCGGCGTCACACACGTCTACAAGCGCGACGGCTACGTCTGTGCCGTCACCGTCGCCCGGCACCCCGGCCACGTCCAGGCGATGTCCGTCAGCGTCCAGGCCCGCGGCAGCCGTCCGGTCGTGGACCAGGGCCGCTATGTGCACCACGCGGGCCCGGTGACGGTCCACGCCGGCCACCGCTGCGTGTGGATCAAGGGATCCGTGGATCGGGAGGGGGTCAGCACGGGCTGGATCCTGTGCTGACGGCCGGCCCGGCCTGACCTGAGCGGGCCCACTCATCACCTCCGCCTGCCTGTTCCGCCGGGCGGGGGAACCCGGCGCGCGCCGGAACCGTCCCAGGGGCGGGTTGCCGGACGAGTCCCACGTGCCGTGGTGTCGGCCCTCGCGACTGGCCGCGAACGCCGACCCACCCTCTCCGCCGCGGCACGGCCGGCGGCCCGCCGCCACCGGCGCGCCCCCCTCCCTGCGCCGGTGGCGGCCTCTTGACGGTTACTGTGCATTCCCTTGACGGAAAGAAACTTCCCGGATATTGCTGACTCCTCGGAAGTTTCCTTCAGCGGTTCTCCTCTGGAAGGAGCGCACGTGCACGACACGGGAAGCGACGACACCAGCACGGGAAGCACAGGAAGCACGGGAAACACCGCACGGCCGTCCAGACGCGCCGTCCTCGCCGCGACCGCGGGCCTCTCCGCCGCGCTGACCCTGCCGACGGCCGCCCGCGCCGCCACCCCCGGCGCCGACCGCCGGCTGCGCGCCCTGATCTCCCGGATGACGCTTCAGGAGAAGGTCGGTCAGCTCTTCGTGATGCGGGTCTACGGCCACTCCGCCACCGCCCCCGACCAGGCCGACATCGACGCCAACCTCAAGGAGATCGGCGTCCGCACGGCCGCCGAGCTGATCGCCAGGTACCGCGTCGGCGGGATCATCTACTTCACCTGGGCCCACAACACCCGTGACCCGCAGCAGATCGCGGACCTCTCCGCCGGCATCCAGCAGGCCTCACTCGGCCAGCCGCGCGGCCTGCCCATGCTCATCGCCACCGACCAGGAGCACGGCGCGGTCTGCCGGGTCGGCAAGCCCGCCACGCTCTTCCCCGGCGCGATGGCGATCGGCGCCGGCGGCTCCCGCGCGGACGCGCACACCCTCGGCCGGATCTCCGGCGCCGAGCTGCGCGCGATGGGCATCAACCAGGACTACTCCCCGGACGCCGACGTCAACGTCAACCCGGCCAACCCGGTCATCGGCGTACGGTCGTTCGGCGCCGACCCGGACGCGGTCGCCGCGCTGGTGGCCGCCGAGGTGAAGGGCTATCAGGCGTCCCGGGTCGCGGCGACCGCCAAGCACTTCCCGGGCCACGGCGACACCGCCACCGACAGCCACACCGGCTTCCCGGTCATCACCCACAGCCGGGAGCTGTGGGAGAAGCTGGACGCCGAGCCCTTCCGGGCCGCGGTCGCCGCCGGCATCGACTCCATCATGACCGCGCACATCCAGTTCCCGGCCCTGGACGACTCCGGCGACCCGGCCACCCTCTCCCACCCGATCCTCACCGGCATCCTGCGCGGCGAACTCGGCTACGACGGGGTGGTGATCACCGACTCCCTCGGCATGGACGGCGTCCGCACCAAGTACGGCGACGACCGGGTGCCGGTGCTCGCCCTGAAGGCCGGCGTGGACCAGCTGCTCAACCCGCCGTCGCTGGACGTGGCCTGGAACGCGGTGCTGAGGGCCGTCCAGGACGGCGAGCTCACCGAGGCCCGGCTCGACGAATCGATCCTGCGCATCCTGCGCCTGAAGTCCCGGCTGGGCCTCTTCGGTCCTGCGCGCGCCGGCCGCACGAGCGTCGAGCGCGCGGTGGGCACCAAGGCGCACCTGGCCGCCGCCGACAGGCTCGCCGAGCGGACCACGACCCTGCTGGCCAACGAGGACCGCGTGCTGCCCTTCTCCCCGCGCACCGAGCCGCGCGTGCTGGTCGTCGGCGCGGACCCGGCCTCCCCCTCCGGCACCACCGGTCCGCCCACCGGCGTGCTGGCCGCCGCCCTCACCGAGCTGGGCTTCACCGCCACGGCCCTGTCCACCGGCACGGCGCCCTCCGCCGCGACCATCGCCAAGGCGGTGACGGCCGCGCAGGACGCGGACGCGGTGGTGGTCGCGACGTACAACGTGGCGGCCGGCAACGCCCAGCAGACGCTGGTGGACCAGCTGTCGGCCCTGGGCAAGCCGCTCGCGGCACTCGCGGTCCGCAATCCCTACGACGTGGCCCAGTACCCCATCGTCAAGGCCTGTCTGGCCTCCTACGGCTGGACGGACGTCGAAGTGCGCGCCGCCGCACGGGTGATCGCCGGACGCGTGGCGCCGCGCGGCAAGCTGCCGGTGCCGGTGCAGCGGGCCGACGACCCCACGCAGGTGCTGTACCCGATCGGGCACGGGCTGACGTACTAGTCGTACGCCACACACCGGGCGTAACACCCCCAACAGGCGGAAACCTCCCCGCACATCTGGCGTGGCCGCATTACCAAGGGCCACGCTGGACGGGGGTGTCAGGGGGGATGGCCATGCGTGGGAAAGGTGCCGTAGGGGCCGCGTGCCTCGCGTTCCTGCTGCCGGCCGCGCTGCTGACCGGCTGCCGGGGCCCGTCGGGCGCCCCCGTCGGCGACGCCCGCCCCACCCCGGCCACGACCGCCTACGGCGCCGAGTTCCTCGCCGTCGGCGAGTGCAGCTCCTTCGGCACGACCAGCTTCACCGAGGTGCCCTGCGCGAGCGAGCGGGCGGCGGCCCGGGTCGTCGCCCGCTACGACGGTGCGGTCGCCGACGGCCCCCTGTGCCCGGCGACCACCGACTTCGTGCTGCACATCAGCGCCCAGGCCGCGATCTCCCCGGGCTACGCCTGCATGCGCAACCTGGAGCCCCCGCACCCCGGCGACCCCGGCGGCGGAGGCGGCCCTCGCACGGTCCCCGGCGACTGCGTGTACACCTCCGGCGCGGGCCAGGTCCGCGAGACCCCCTGCGACGGCTCCGGCGACCACCGCCCCCAGTACCGGATCACCGGGGCGGCACCGACGCGCGGCGACTGCCCGGCGTCGACGCAGCTGTACGTCCAGCTGGGCGGGAACAGGCCGGTGGGGTGCGCCCGCCGGGTGTGACCCCCCGGAGGGGGAGGGGGCGTACCCTGCCGGGCCGGCCGGCCCCCTCTGCCGGTCGCGCTGACGGCGGGTCACCCCGGACCCGCCGTCGCTCCGTCCTCGACGGACGCCGCGGACGCTAGGGACGCAGGGCCGGCTCGTGCTCGGCGTCCCGGGCGTCCAGCCCGGCGTCGAAGCGCGCCAAGGGCCTGGCCCGGGCGACGTCCGCCGAGGAGACTCCCGCCCACTGCAGGATGCGAGCCGTGGCGAGGGACTTCTGGTCCGGCACCAGCCCCGCCACGTTCGCGCCGTGGTTCATGCCGGGCGCCGTGAAGACGTAGGAGTCACGGGCGCCGGCGCCGAGCCGGAACCGCTCCGCGCCCCACGGGTCGTTCTGGCCGTAGACGAACAGCATGTGCGTGGCGTGGTGCCGCACCCACGTGTCCACGTCCCGCATGGCCCGCGGCTGGAAGCGCATCGGGATGGAGCGGGGCACGTAGTCGCGCGGCGGCTGGTAGCCGTAGCGGATCAACTTCCCCTCGATGTAAGGGAAGTGGATGGTCGGCGCGCCCAGCTGGGTGCCCGCCTGGTAGTAGTACGGCGTGTACTGCGCGAGGCCCTGGTCGGTGTAGGCGGAGAAACCGGAGATGGTGTCGACCGAGTTCCAGATCTCCTCGTCGCTCGCCCGGGCCGCGTCCGCCGGGACGGTGCCGCAGTCCTTCAGCAGGCTGTACTGCCAGAAGCCCCAGACGTAGTCGAGGACGACCGCCTCGTACGCCTTGTCCAGGCTGCCGACGGTGTCGAAGGTGTAGCCGTTGTCGCCGGCGAACCGCTCGTACCGTTTCTCCAGCGGTCCCCGGCGCACCAGCGCCTCGCGCTGGACGGCGTTCAGCCGGTCCCGGCACTCCTTGGTGCCGACGCCGGCGAAGAAGCGGTCGTAGGCCGAGTCCTCGTTGTTCACGACGTCGTTGGGCGCGACGTAGGCCACCACGCCGTCCATGTCGCGCGGGTAGAAGCGCTCGTAGTACGTCGCCGTCATGCCGCCCTTGGAGCCGCCGGTGGCGATCCAGTGGCCGCCGTAGAGCGGCTTGAGGGCCTCGAACACGCGGTGCTGGTCGCTCGCCGCCTGCCAGATGTCGAGCTTGGACCAGTCCGCCGGGCCGGGGCGGGACGGGGTGAAGAAGCGGTACTCCAGGGAGACCTGGTTGCCGTCCACGATCTGGGTGGGCTCGCGGCGCGAGGGGGTCGTGGAGACGTTGTAGCCGCTGGTGTAGAAGACGGTCGGGCGGCTGGTGTCCTTGTGCAGCACGGTGATCCGCTGCTGGAAGGTGCCGCGGTCCGGGTGCCGGTGGTCGATCGGCTGGGTGTAGTTCAGGACGAAGTAGCGGTAGCCGGGGTACGGCTTCTCCTGGATCAGGCTCATGCCCGGTATGGCGAGCAGCCGGTCCTTGATGTCGGTGGGCCCGGACTGGGCGGCGGTGGCCGCGCCCGCCGTGCTCAGCGTGCCTATGAACACGGTGAACGCCAGCAGCCATCTGAGCACCTTGCGCATGCGCACTCTCCCCTGTGAGACAGATGTGCGCCGGAAGCTATCGGAGCAACTGCCATCACACCAGGGGGAGTTGGACCAACCTGAGGCCCTCAGGGGGAGTCGGTGGCCAGATCCGGCGCCCCGGCGGCCCCGTCGGCCGGAGCCGGCGCCCGGTCCCGCAGCTCCGGTGTCGTCGCGGCGACCGTGCCCACCGCCAGCAGACACAGCAGGCCGCCGGTGATCAGCGAGGCCGCTCCGCCGGCCCAGCCGGCGACCAGACCGCCGCGCACATTGCCGAGGCTGGGGCCCGCCTGGCCGACGATCTGCTCGGCCGCCGTGACCCGGCCGAGCAGCGCGTCCGGGGTGCGGGTCTGCACGATCGTGGACCGGGAGACGACCGAGGTGGCGTCCCCGGCGCCCGCGACGGCGAGCAGGACGAGGCCCAGCCAGGGGTCGGTGGTCAGCCCGAAGAGCGCCAGCGCGGCACCCCAGACGGCCGCCGCGCCCAGCATCACCGGACCCGGCCGGCCGAGCCGGGTCACGGCACCCGACAGGGCGGTGGCCGTGACGCCGCCCACCGCCAGGGCCGACAGGAACAGGCCGAGCGTGCGCGGGTCGTCACCGAACCGCTCGGCGTTGACCAGCGGGAACAGACTCACCGGGAAGGACAGCACGGTCGCCGCGAGATCGGTGACCAGCGCGCCCCGCACCACCCGGTGCCCGGCCAGGAACCGCAGCCCGTCCAGCACCCCGTGCAGCCCGGCCCGCGACGGCTCACCCCGCGGCGGCAGCGCGGGCAGCCCGAAGGCGCCGTAGAAGGCGACGCCGAAGCTGAGGGCGTCCAGCAGATAGCAGGTGCCGGTGCCCAGCCGGCCCAGCAGCACACCGGCCAGGGCCGGGCCGAGGAGCATCATCGACTGGCCGGTGATCTGGTTCAGGGCCAGACCCGCGGCCACCTGCTCCCGCGGCAGCAGACGCGGTACGAAGACCCCGGCCGCCGGGGCACCGAGCGCGCCGAACGCCGACTGCGCGGCGACCAGCGCGAGGACGGCCGCCACCGGGACGTGCCCGGTGAAGCCCTGCACGGCCAGCAGCGCCGAACAGGCCGCCTGGCCCACGTTCGCCGTCAGATAGATCCGCCGCCGGTCCGCCCGGTCCACCCGGGCGCCCGCGAACAGCCCGACCACCACCAGCGGCAGCGCCTGCGCGAGCCCGACGGCACCGGTCCACGCCGTGCTGCGGGTCATGTCCCACACCTGGTACATGACCGTCACCATGGTCATGACCCCGCCGAGCGTGGACACGGTCCGCCCGACCAGCAGCCGCCGGAAGACGGGCGAGACGCGCAACGGGCTCAGGTCGATGAACGGCTGGATCACCGGGGGAGGCTAACCGGGCGCCACGGCCTGGGCCAGCCATTTGCCGGCGGCCAGGGGAGCGGGGCCGTGTTCGACGTGCGGCTCCGCCGCGTGGGCGCGAGCGACCACGACGCACCCGCACTCGGCAACGCCCCCGTACCCCCGGGCCCGCGACTACGCGGCCTCACCCAGCAGGCGCAGCAGATGCTCCCGGCCGGCACCGAGCAACCCTGCAAGCGGCGCGGCCGACTGGTACCACCGCTTCTCGTACTCCCAGCACAGCCATCCGTCCCACCCCTGCCGGCACAGCACATCCACGCACTCGGTGAGCGGCAGCACCCCCGAGCCCAGCGGCAGCGGCATGGTGTCCTGCGCCGACGCGATGTCCTTGACCTGCACATATCCCAGGTGCGGGGCGAGGGCCGCATAGGTGTCGGCGGGCTGCTCGCCGCCCAGCCAGGTGTGCATCACGTCCCACAGCGCACCCACCTGCCGGTGTCCGACCGGGCCCAGCACCCGGATCGCGTCGGCACCGGTGCGGTGCGAGTCGTGCGTCTCCAGCAGGATCCGCACACCCAGCGCGGTGGCGTCCTCCGCGGCGGTCCCGAGCCGCCGTGCGGCCAGGGCGTCGGACTCCTCGCGCGGGCGGTCGGGGTCGGCGCCGGGGAAGACCCGGACGAAGGGCGCGCCCAGGTCGTGGGCGAGGTGGAGGAGCTCACGGATCTCCGCCAGCACCGGCGCGTCGTCACCGGGAGCGGCGACGCGTGCGTACCCGGCGAGGCCCAGCACCTCGACCCCGGCCTCCTTGAACCGGGTCGCGGTTTCCGCGCGTTCGGCGGGGGAGAGGCCGGGACGCACCGGCTCCTCCGGGTGGGCGCGCAATTCGACACCGTGGTAGCCGTGCTCGGTCGCGAGCGCCAGGACGTCCGGGACGGGCAGGCCGGGGACACCGAGTGTGGAGAACGCCAGCTTCATGGCTCGGACCCTACTCGTCACTCGCCCGATTCGCGCAGATCCAGCCGCCAGTCCTGGCCGACGAGATCCTTGCCGAAGGAGCGGTGCGGCTTCTCGGCGACGAGGGCGAAGCCGTGCCGCTGGTAGATCCGGCGGGCGCTGCCCAGGACGTCGTTGGTCCACAGCACCAGCTCGCGGTAGCCGACCTCGCGCGCGAAGTCGGTCACGGCCCCGACCAGCCGGTCGCCGATCCCGTGCCCGCGCGCCCCGGGCTCGACGAGCAGCAGCCGCAGCCGCGCGGTACCGGGGGCGTCGTCCCGTACGCACATCACGCAGCCCACCGGCCGCATGTCCTGCTCGGCGATCCACACCCGCTCCAGATGCGGGTCGTGGTCCTCGGCGAAGTCGGCGACGATCCGGGCCACGAGCCCCTCGTAGTCGGCGTTCCAGCCGTACTCCGCCGCGTACAGCGCCGCGTTGCGCTGCACGATCCAGCCGAGGTCACCGGGTTGTGGTTCGCGCAGCACGACCTCGCCGGGCCGGGGCCGCTCCGCGCCGAGGATGTCCTGGATGGCCCGCATGGCCTCGGCCAGCCGGGGCCGGTCGGCCGGGGCGACGGTGTCGAGCATGGCTCCGACCGTGTCCCGGGCGCGCTCGTCCAGCAGTGCGGCGGCCTCCCGCCCCGGTGCGGTGAGCCGCACCCGCCGCCGGCGCGGATCGCTCCGGGAGGGCCCGCGCTCGATCAGGCCGGCGTCCTCGAACCTGTTCAGGATCCGGCTCAGGTACCCGGCGTCGAGGCCGAGCCGCGTGCGCAGGTCGACCGCGTCCAGGTGCGGGACCTGGGCGAGTTCGTACAGCACGCGGGATTCGGTGAGGGTGTACGGGGCGTAGAGATGGCGGCCGTAGTCGAGGGCGCCGATGAGGCCCGTGTAGAAGCGGTTGAAGGCGCGGACGTCCTGGACTGTCATGATCGCCCCCGGATGTTTGACTCAGTCAGAGATGCGGCCCCTCCGAGCCTAGGCCCGCAGGGCGCCGGCGTCCACGGCCCGTGCCCGGTCGTGGCCAACTTCCTTTGTCGGCTGTCGGATTCCTCGCCGGGTGCTTTTGACATCCCCGCGGACTCATCGTAGGTTTAGAACGAAACGTCACTTATATCCGATTTATCCGGAGAAGTGGCGGTCCGCTGCGGAGCGCATCGCGGCGGTGGACGAGCCCGGAGCGACGCGCAGGCTCCGGAGCCAAAACGGACGGCCCGTCGAGGCCGCCGAACAATCCAACACACCCTCCGGAGAGGGGCATCATCATGCGCGCACACACCACCCGTATGAAGAGAGTGGCCATCGCGGTCTGCTCGGCGCCCATCCTGGCCATCGCGGCCGGAGCCGGAGCGGCCCAGGCTGCCACCTCCTCCGCACCGACGCACGTCGCCACGTACAACCACGACCGTGGTGGCGGCGGCTGGGGCTGGGGCGACGACGGCGGCTGGGGCTGGGGCGGCGGCGGCTGGGGCTGGGGCTGGGGCTGGGGCGGCGGCCACGGCGGCGGCTGGGGCTGGGGCGGCGGCGGCTGGGGCTGGGGCTGGGGCGGCTGGGGAGGCTGCTGAGCGTCAGTTCTGACCGACACCCCCTGACAAACCAAGGGTGGATCCGGGTGCCCGACCCCACGGGCACCCGGATCCATATGCCGGAAGCCGTGACAGAAGTGCTGTGTCGCCGCGGCCGTGACAACGGAGGTACCGGATGAGGATCGTCTGCGTAGGTGGAGGCCCGGCCGGGCTGTACTTCTCGATCTCCGCGAAGCTGCGGGACGCCGGTCACGAGATCACCGTGATCGAGCGCGACCCGCCGGAGGCGACGTACGGCTGGGGTGTCGTGTACTGGAACGATCTGCTGGACATCCTGCACCGCAACGACCCCGAGAGCGCGCGGGCGGTGAGCGCCGGTTCCGTGCTCTGGCAGGACCAGGAGATCCGCGTCCACGGCGGCGGGCACGACGGCACCGCGTACTTCGGCGGCTACGGCTACAGCATGGGCCGGGCGGCCCTGCTGGACGTCCTGACCCGCCGCGCACGGGCGCTCGGCGTCGACGTACGGCACGAGAGGCTCGCCGACCCCGCCGACCTGCCCGAGGCCGACCTGATCGTGGCCGCCGACGGCGCGGGCAGCCGGATCCGGCAGAGCCGCGCCGAGCACTTCGGCACCAAGGTGGAGACCGGCCGCAACCCCTACATCTGGCTCGGCACGGACCGGCAGTTCGAGAGCTTCGTGTTCGACTTCGAGGAGACTCCGGCCGGCTGGGTCTGGTTCCACGCCTACCCGTCGATCAAGGGCAGGATCAGCACCTGCATCGTGGAGTGCTCCGCGCAGACCTGGCAGGGCCTCGGCCTCGACACGCTCGAACCCGAGGACGCCGTCCCCCTGCTGGAGAAGATCTTCCACCGCGCCCTCGACGGCCGCTCCCTGATCAGCCGGTCACGCGGCGAACCGGCCAGGTGGCAGCGGTTCCAACACCTCAGCAACCGGACCTGGGTCGACGGCAACGTCGTCCTGGCCGGCGACGCCGCGCACACCACCCACTTCACGCTCGGGTCCGGCACCCGGCTCGCGATGATCGACGCGATCGTGCTGGCCCACAGCCTCTCCCGGTTCCCGGATCCGCAGGAGGCGCTGCGCGAGTACGACCAGCACCGCCGCGCCGAGATGCAGGCCGTACAGGCCGCGGCGCGCACCAGCATGGCCTGGTTCGAGCGGCTCGACGACTACCTGGACCGCGACCCGGTCTCCTTCGCCTACGCCATGTCGGTACGCCAGGGCCACCAGACCCCCTGGAAGTACCAGGTCCATCTCGCCACCCAGATCCCCGCCGTACGCGGTGCCCGCCGGTCCTACGAGACGGGCAAGCGCTGGTACCGCGACCGCCGCAGGGGCGAGGCCCCGCTGCCGCTGCTGGGACGGTCGCTGCCCGGCCGGTCGTGAGGGACGCGCGGGCGGGAGAACTCCGGCTCTTCGGGGGGTGCGCTCCCGGAGAGCCGCTCAGGCGCGGGGGACCCCGGAAGATCCCCGCACCATCAGCTCCCCCCGGATCGTCGCTATCGCGCCCGGCGGCGGCTCCTCCCGCCCCATGGCGATCCGCCCGGCCCGCGCCCCGGCCTCGGCGAGCGGCAACCGCACGGTGGTCAGCGCGGGCACCGCATCCACGCTGAACGGAAGATCGTCGAACCCGGCGACCGACACGTCGTCCGGGATCCGCAGCCCGGAGTCCCGCAGCGCCGCGGACGCCCCCAGCGCGACGGAGTCGTTCGCGGCCACGATCGCCGTCAGCGCGGGGTCACGGCGCAGCAGCTCCAGCGTGGCCTCGTACCCGGACTGGCGGTCGTACCGCCCGTGCACCGTCCAGCGAGGGTCCTCCCGCACACCCGCCGCCTCCAGCGCCGCCCGGTGACCCTCCAGCCGGTGCCGGGTGGTCGTACGTTCCTCGGGGCCCGCGATGTAGCCGAGGCGGCGGTGGCCGAGGCCGAGCAGGTGCTCGGTGAGCCGGCGCGCGCCGCCCCGGTTGTCGAAGGTGAGGGCGACGGCGTCGGCGTCGGGGGCCGGCGGCCGCCCGCACAGCACCACCCGCGTGCCGGCCTCGCTGAGCTTGCGCAGCTTCGCCGCGACCGCCGCCGCGTGCGGCGCGTCCTCCACGGCCCCGCCGGTCAGCACCACGGCCGCCGCCCGCTGCCGCTGCAGCAGGGTCAGGTACGTCAGCTCGCGCTCCGGTGAGCCGCCCGTGTTGCAGACCACCGCGAGCCGTTCGCCGCCCGCCCGGCCGCCGCCCGTGCCGCCGATCTCGGCCTGGATCGCGCTCGCCATGATCCCGAAGAAGGGGTCGGCGATGTCGTTGACCAGGATGCCGACCAGGTCGGAGGTGGCCGCGGCGAGGGCGCTCGCCGGTCCGTTGAGGACGTAGTCGAGCTCGTCCACCGCCCGCAGCACCCGCTCGCGCGTGGAGGTGGCCACCGGGTAGTTGCCGTTCAGCACGCGCGACACCGTCGCGGGTGAGACCTGGGCGCGGGCCGCCACATCCGCCAGGGTCACCGTCATCTCGTCGTCCTCCGGTCGCGCATCGTGTCGTACGCCCTCGTAGACAGCCAGTTCTTGCCGCTGGTTCCGAGAAACTGTCGAGCAGACCTTAAAGCCATGCACCCCCGTTGTTCGCCCCCTCGAACAACTCGAAGGGAACACGGTCTTGTACGGACCACCGTGCAGAGGCTAGTTTCTCACCGTAGAAAGCGCTTGCTGCGATGTGGACAGAGGGGACTGACGTGACACGCAAGACGGTGCGTATCGCCATGAACGGCGTGACCGGGCGCATGGGCTACCGCCAGCACCTCGTCCGGTCGATCCTCGCCCTGCGCGACCAGGGCGGCCTCGACCTCGGCGACGGCACCGTGCTGTGGCCGGAGCCGGTCCTGCTCGGCCGGCGCGCGCACGCCCTCGAGGAGATCGCCGAACGGCACGGCCTGGAGCACGTCTCGACCGACGTCGACGCGGTGCTCGCCGACCCGGCCGTCGACATCTACTTCGACTCCCAGGTCACCTCCGCCCGCGAGGAGTCCGTGAGGAAGGCGATCGCGGCCGGAAAACACGTCTACACCGAGAAGCCCACCGCCACCGGGCTCGACGGCGCCCTCGAACTCGCCCGGCTGGCCCAGGAGAAGGGCATCAAGCACGGCGTGGTCCAGGACAAGATCTTCCTGCCGGGACTGCTGAAGCTGAAGCGGCTCGTCGACGGCGGCTTCTTCGGGCGGATCCTCTCCGTACGGGGCGAGTTCGGCTACTGGGTGTTCGAGGGCGACTGGCAGCTGGCCCAGCGGCCCTCCTGGAACTACCGTGCCGAGGACGGCGGCGGCATCGTCGTCGACATGTTCCCGCACTGGGAGTACGTCCTCCACGAGCTGTTCGGCCGCGTGACGTCCGTCCAGGCCCTCGCCACCACCCACATCCCGCAGCGCTGGGACGAGAACGGCAAGCCCTACGACGCCACCGCCGACGACGCCGCCTACGGCATCTTCGAGCTCGAAGGCGGCGCCGTCGCCCAGATCAACTCCTCCTGGGCCGTGCGCGTGGGCCGCGACGAACTGGTCGAGTTCCAGGTCGACGGCACCGAGGGCTCGGCGGTCGCCGGGCTGCGCCGGTGCCGCGTCCAGCACCGCTCGGCGACACCCAAGCCGGTCTGGAACCCGGACGTCCCCGCCACCGAGGCCTACCGCGACCAGTGGCAGGAGGTGCCGGACAACGCCGGGTTCGACAACGGTTTCAAGGCCCAGTGGGAGCTGTTCCTCAAGCACGTCTACGCCGACGCCCCGTACCACTGGGACCTGCTGGCCGGGGCCCGCGGCGTCCAGCTCGCCGAACTGGGCCTGAAGTCCTCCGCCGAGGGCCGCCGCATCGACGTCCCGGAGATCTCCCTGTGACCATCCGACTCCCCGCCGCGGACGGCACCCTGCGCACCTACGAGCCCCGCACCGAGCCGCCGGACCTCGCGCCGGGCACCCCCTTCACCTCCCGTACGGTCTTCTCGGCGGCCCATGTCGTCGCCGACCCGTACGCCGACGTCTCGCCCGACTCGCCCGCCGCCGTCGACTGGGACGCCACCCTCGCCTTCCGCCGCCACCTGTGGTCCCACGGACTCGGTGTCGCCGAGGCGATGGACACCGCCCAGCGCGGCATGGGCCTGGACTGGGCGGGGGCGGCCGAGCTGATCCGCCGCAGCGCGGCCGAGGCGCGGGCGGTCGGCGGCCGGATCGCCTGCGGGGTCGGCACCGACCAGATCACGGGCGGTTCCCTGGCGGAGATCCGCGCGGCCTACGAGGAGCAGCTCGCCGTCGTCGAGGAGTCGGGCGCGCAGGCGGTCCTGATGGCGTCGCGCGCCCTCGCCTCCGTGGCCAGGGGCCCCGAGGACTACCTGGAGGTCTACGGCGGGCTGCTGCGCCAGTGCGCCGAGCCGGTGATCCTGCACTGGCTGGGCCCCATGTTCGACCCGGCGCTCGACGGCTACTGGGGACCAGCCGGCCTGGACGCGGCGACGGAGGTGTTCCTGGAGGTCGTCGCCGCGCACCCGGACAAGGTGGACGGCGTCAAGGTGTCCCTGCTGGACGCGCGGCGGGAGCTCGGCCTCCGCCGCCGGCTGCCTCGCGGGGTCCGCTGCTACACCGGCGACGACTTCCACTACCCCGAGCTCATCGCGGGAGACGACAAGGGGTTCAGCCACGCCCTGCTCGGCGTCTTCGACCCGCTGGGTCCGCTGGCGGCGCAGGCGGTACGGGTCCTGGACAAGGGGGACGTGCCCGGCTTCCGGGGCCTGCTGGACCCCACGGTGGAACTGTCCCGCCATCTCTTCCAGGCGCCGACCCGCTTCTACAAGACCGGTGTGGTCCTGCTGGCCTGGCTCGCGGGCCACCAGGGGCACTTCACGATGGTCGGCGGCCTGCAGTCGGCCCGCTCCCTCCCGCACCTGGCCCGCGCCTACGAACTCGCCGACGGCCTCGGCCTGTTCCCGGACCCGGCACTCGCCGAGGCACGGATGAAGAACCTGCTCGCCCTGTACGGAGTCGCCCAGTGAACGCCGGCCTTTCGCGTTTCAGCATCAACCAGATGACGGTGAAGCAGCTGTCCCTTCCCCAACTGGCCGACGCCTGCCGTCGGTCGGGCGTCGGCCAGGTGGGCCTGTGGCGCGAGCCGGTCCAGGAGCACGGCGTGGCGGAGACGGCCAAGCTGGTGCGGGACGCTGGCCTGACGGTGACGACCCTGTGCCGGGGCGGCTTCCTCACCGCGACCGACCCCGAGGAGCGGGCGGCGGCGCTGGCGGACAACCGGCGTGCGGTCGAGGAGGCGGCGACGCTCGGCACCGACACGCTGGTCCTGGTCTCCGGCGGCCTCCCGCCGGGCAGCAAGGACCTGCGGGCGGCCCGCGAACGCATCGCCGACGCCCTGGCCGAACTCGCCCCCTACGCCGGGGCCCACGGCGTCCGCCTGGCCATCGAGCCCCTGCACCCCATGTACGCCGCCGACCGCTGCGTGGTCTCGACCCTGGCCCAGGCGCTGGACCTCGCCGAACGCTTCCCCGCACACCAGGTCGGGGTGACCGTGGACACCTACCACGTCTGGTGGGACGACCAGGCACCCGCGCAGATCGCCCGGGCGGGCGCGGCGGGCCGCATCCACGCCTTCCAGCTCGCCGACTGGACCACCCCGCTGCCCGAGGGCGTCCTCAACGGCCGCGGGCAGATCGGGGACGGCGCGATCGACCTGCGTGAGTGGAAGGGCCACGTGGAGGCCGCCGGCTACACCGGGCCCGTCGAGGTCGAGGTGTTCAACGAGGGCCTGTGGGCCAGGGACGGCCGGGAGGTGCTGGCGGAGACGGCGGACCGTTACCACAGCGCTTTCCTCTAGACGCCCCGCCCCGCCCGCCACTGCCCCCGCCGCGCATCGGCAAAGAATCTTGGGATTCCGTGCAACCCTTTGCGGGCCCTGGGTGTCGTACCTGTCATCAGAACCCGGGAGGGGACCCGGGGGGGATTCACGGGGTTCTGGTACGGAGGGGAAAGCCGAGGGGGCGGCCCCGGTCGACGGACCGGGGCCGCCCCCTCGAAGTGCACCGGGTGATACCGGTTTCAGAAGAACACGCCGCAGCGCAGCAGCACGTTCGCGTACGGCCGTGCCTCGCCCGTGCGGACGACCAGCCGGGCGCCGGCCGACAGCTCCTTCAGGCGCTCGTGCGGGACCAGGGCCAGCCCCGGGAAGTGGCCTTCCAGCAGGGCCCGGTTGCGGCCCCGCAGCTCCCGCGCCGCCGTGGCGCCCTCCACCACCAACTCGGCCAACAGCCCGTCCACGACCTCCGCGAACGACGGCACCCCGGCGCGGAACGCCAGGTCCACCACGCGCGGCCCGTCCGGGATCGGCATGCCCGCGTCGCACACCAGCACCCCGTCCCCGTGCCCCAACTCGGCGAGCGCGCCGGACAGATGACGGTTGAGAATGCCCGCCTTCCTCACAGGTTCCCGACCTCCTCCGCCGTCGGATACGACTCCTGCGCGCCCCGCCTGGTCACGGCCGCCGCGCCGACGCGGGCCGCGTAGGCCGCCGCCTCCGGCAGATCCGCGCCGGAGCCCAGCCTCCAGGCCAGCGCGGCCGTGAACGCGTCGCCCGCGCCCGTGGTGTCCACCGCGTCCACCTTCACCGACGGCACCCGCGTCACCTCCAGGGACTCGCACACCAGCGCCCCCTCCGCGCCCAGCGTCACCACCACCGAGCGAGGGCCCTTGGCCAGCAGCAGCCGCGCCCAGTCCGCCGGCTCCTCGCTCACACAG
Organism: Streptomyces sp. NPDC048191; assembly: GCF_040652655.1. NCBI lineage: Bacteria > Bacillati > Actinomycetota > Actinomycetes > Kitasatosporales > Streptomycetaceae > Streptomyces > Streptomyces sp. NPDC048191. Next base: position 262,585 of record NZ_JBEZMO010000006.1, on the reverse strand, counting down.
GCCTCGCCGAGGATCACCCGGGCCTCGTGCTCGTTGACGATCAGCGGATCGCAGGCCGCGAGCACCTCCGTGGGCAGCGGCCGCGGCGGGGACGGGTTCAGCACGAAGCGGCTGTCCGGGGACAGGTTCCGTACCACCTCCACCACCGTCTCCAGCGGGATCTCCAGCTGCGTCGACACCACCCGGGAGGCGAGGAACAGGCTCACCGCCGCCCGGATGTCCGCCGGGGTGAGGCGGGCGTTGGCACCGGGCGACACCACGATGCTGTTGTCCCCGGAGGGGTCCACGGTGATCAGCGCCACGCCCGTGGGTGCCCCGCCCACCAGCACGCCGACCGTGTCGACGCCGGCCGTGCGCAGGGAGCCGAGGAGCAGCCGGCCGTAGTCGTCGTCACCGACCCGGGCCAGCAGGGCCGTACCCGCGCCGAGCCGGGCCGCGGCGACCGCCTGGTTGGCGCCCTTGCCGCCGGGGTGGACGGCCAGGTCGGAGCCCAGCACCGTCTCACCGGCGGCCGGCCGCCGCTCGACGTCGATCACCAGGTCGGCGTTGGCCGAACCCACGACCAACAGGTCGTAGTCGAACATCAGTTGACTCCCCTGAGAGATGACCCCGGGCGGACGGCCGCCACCCATGGTGCCTCATGCCGGGTGACCCATGGTGTACGACCGTCCGCCCGCGTCGGCCGTTGTCAGCCGCTGAAGCCGGCCACATTGTCCCGCGTGACCACCTTCACCGGTACCTTCACCGTCGGTTCCACCTTCTTGCCCCGGACCGCCCTGAGCGCGTTGTCCACGGCGATCCTCCCCAACTGCGTCGGCTGCTGGGCGACCGACGCGTACAGCGTGCCCTGCTTCACCGCCGTGAGCCCGTCCGGGGTGCCGTCGAATCCGACGACCTGCACGGACTTCCCGGCCCTGGAGCCCAGCGCCTTGACCGCGCCGAGCGCCATCTCGTCGTTGGCGGCGATGACGCCCCGCACGTCGGGGTGGGCCTGGAGCAGGTTCGACATCACGTCGAGGCCCTTGGTGCGGTCGAAGTCGGCCGGCTGCTGGGCCACCACCCGGATGCCGGGGTAGGCCCTCAGACCGTTCGCGAAGCCCTGCGCACGCTCCCGGGCCGCCGACGTACCCGCCTGGCCCTGAAGGATCACGATGCTGCCCTTGCCGCCGAGCTTCTCGGCGATCGTCCTCGCGGCCAGCTCACCGCCCGCCACGTTGTCGGAGGCGACCAGGGTGTTCACGTCGGCCTTGTTGACGCCCCGGTCGACGGCGATCACCGGGATCCCGGCCTTGTCGGCGGCCTTCACCGAGTTGCTCGCCGCGTCCGAGTCCACCGGGTTGACGATGACCGCGCCCAGCTTGGAACTGGTGAAGTTCTGCAGCTGGTTGGCCTGCTGGGAGGCGTCGTTCTGGGCGTCGGTGACGGTCAGGTCCACGCCCAGCTTCTTCGCCTCGGCCCGGGCGCCGGCCCGGATCTGCACGAAGAAGGGGTTGTTGAGGGTGGACAGCGACAGGCCCATCCTCGGGGTCGTCGAGGACGACGAGCCGCCGTGCAGGAAGGAGGTCGCGCCCACGATCGCCACGGTGACGACGGCCGCGAGCGCGTAGGTCGCCGCCTGCCTGCCCTTGGGCCCGCCCGCACCGGAGGCCACGGGGGTGGCCCCGGCCCTGCGGCGCACGGTGTCCAGCAGTACCGCCAGCGCGATGACGACGCCGATCACGACCTGCTGCCAGAAGGCGGACACGTCGAGCAGGTTGAGGCCGTTGCGCAGCACTGCCAGGATCAGCGCGCCGATCAGCGTGCCGGACGCCTTGCCGGTGCCGCCCGCGAGCGAGGCACCGCCGATCACGACCGCGGCGATCGCGTCCAGTTCGTAGCCGTCCGCGGCCTGCGGCTGCGCCGAGGACAGCCGGGAGGCGAGCACGACGCCCGCCACGGCCGCGAAGACGCCGGACAGGGCGTAGATCGCGAGCTTCTGCCTGTGCACCCGCAGCCCCGACAGCCGGGCGGCCTCCTCGTTGCCGCCGATCGCGTACATGGAGCGGCCGATGTACGTCCGGCCCAGGACGACGGCCGCGATCAGCCCCATGACCACCATGACCAGCACCGGCACGGGCAGCCAACCGCCGAGCGTGTCACCGAGGTGCGAGACCGAGTCCGGGAAGGCGATGGGGGAGCCCTGCGAGATCACCAGGGCGAGACCGCGGCCCACCGACAGCATGGCCAGCGTCGCGATGAACGGCGGCAGCTTGCCGTAGGCGATGAGGAAACCGTTCACCAGGCCCGCCGCGACCCCCGTGGCGACGGCGAACAGAACCGCGACCGCCACCGGCACACCGTGCTGCGTGGCGCTCCAGGCCAGCACCGTCGCCGACAGCGCGGCCACGGACCCGACCGACAGGTCGATGCCCGCCGAGACGATCACGAAGGTCGCACCGAAGGCGAGGACCGCCGTCACGGCGGCCTGGACACCGATGTTGAGCAGGTTGTCCGTCGTCAGGAAGTCGCCGGACAGCGCCGACAGCGCGATGACGAGGACGATCAGCGCGGTGAGCGCGCCGTTGTCGAGGAGCAGCCGGCGAAGGGCCCCCGGGGCGCCGCTCGCGCCCGCCCGGCCGTTGAGCGTGTCAGTGGCCACGGGTGGCCTCCTTCTGGGTGGTGGGGGTGGAGACGGCGAGGGACATCACGGCGTCCTGGGTGGCCTCGTCGGCGGAGAGTTCACCGGCGATCCGGCCCTGGGCCATGACCAGCACCCGGTCGCTCATGCCGAGCACCTCCGGCAGATCGCTGGAGATCATGAGCACGGCGGCTCCGGCGGCGGTCAGTTCGTTGACCAGCTGGTAGATCTCGACCTTGGCGCCGACGTCGATGCCGCGCGTCGGCTCGTCGAGGATCAGCACCTTGGTGTCGGCCAGCAGCCACTTGCCGATGACGACCTTCTGCTGGTTGCCGCCGGACAGGGTGCGCACGCGCTGCCCGAGGCCCGCCATCCGCACGCCCAGCTGCCCGGCGATCCGCTCGGCGGCGACGTGCTGCGCCCCGCGGTCGACGAGGCCGGCCCGGGTGGCGGCCCGCATGGTCACGAGCCCCAGGTTCTCCTCGACGGAGGCGTCCAGCACCAGCCCCTGGCCCTTGCGGTCCTCGGGGACGAGCCCGATCCCGGCCGCCATGGCGGCGTTCACGTCATGCCGCTTGAGCCGGTCGCCGCAGACCCTCACGACGCCGTCGTCGTACGGGTCGGCCCCGAACACGGCCCGTACGACCTCGGTGCGGCCGGCCCCCACCAGCCCGGCGATCCCGACGACCTCCCCGGCGTGCACCTCGAAGCTCACGTCGTGGAAGACACCGTCCCGGGTGAGCCCCTCGACGGACAGCAACGCCGCGCCACGGCCGGGCCGCCGCCGCGGGTACTGCTGCTCGATGGACCGCCCGACCATGAGCCGTACGAGCTCCTCCTCGGGGGTGGAGGCGGGCACCTGCCCGACACTCCGCCCGTCCCGGATCACGGTGACCCGGTCGCCCAGGGCGGCGATCTCCTCCAGGTGGTGGGTGATGAAGACGATCCCGACGCCGTCCTCGCGCAGCTGACGCACGATCGCGAACAGCCTCTCGACCTCCTCCGAGGTGAGCACGGCGGTCGGCTCGTCCATGACGAGCACGCGCGCGTCCAGGCTGAGCGCCTTGGCGATCTCGACCATCTGCAGCCGTGCGATGCCGAGTTCACGCACACGCGCGCGGGGGGACACGGACACGCCCACGCGCCGCAGCAGTACCTCGGCGTCGGCCTCCATCCGCTTGCGGTCGATCAGCCCGCGGCGCCGGGGCTGCCGGCCGAGGAAGATGTTCTCGGCGACGGTCAGATCCGGAACGAGGTTGAACTCCTGGTAGATGGTGGCGATCCCGAGCCGCTCGGCGTCCTGCGCGCCGTGGATGCGCACGTCCTGACCACCGACACGGATCCGGCCACCGTCGGGCGTATGGGCACCGGAGAGCATCTTGATGAGCGTGCTCTTGCCGGCGCCGTTCTCACCGAGCAGCACATGGACCTCGCCCCGGCGCAGGTCGAAGTCGACGCCGTCGAGCGCGACCACGCCGGGGAAGGTCTTGCGTATGCCCTCGATGCGCAGCAACTCGTCCGGGTTGCTCACGACGTGCTCCTTTGCACTGGGGAGGGGGACTGCAGGGGGGATGGAGCGGGCGGCTCGCCGCACGAGCGGCGCACGACGAGCCGGGCGGGCAGGGTGACGGACCGCGGGGTACGGCCCTCGATGCGGTCGACCAGGGCCCGTACGGCGGCGCGTCCCAGCTCGCCGGTCGGCTGGGCGATCGCGGTGACGGGCGGATCGGTGTGCACGAACCAGGGGATGTCGTCGAACGCGGCCAGCGCGATGTCGTCCGGAACGCGCAGCCCCCGCGCGCGTACGGCGTCCAGGGCGCCGAGTGCCATGAGGTTGTCGGCCGCGAAGACGACCTGCGGCGGCTCGGGAAGGTCCAGGAACCCCTCGGTGACCCGCCGCCCGCTCTCGGCCTGGAAGTCGCCCTGGCCCGTGTAGGCGTCCGGGAGAGGCAGCCCGTGCTCGCCCAGGGCGGCCCTGAAGGCGGCGACGCGCTCGCTGCCGGTCGTGGTGGCGGCGGGCCCGGCGATGATCGCGAGCCGCCGGTGCCCGAGCCGGCAGAGGTGGGCGACGAGATCCCGGATGGCCGCCTGTCCGTCGGCCCGTACGACGGGCACGTCGACGCCCGGGATCCAGCGGTCCACGAACACCATCGGGGTCCCGGCGCGGGCGGCCTCCAGCATCAGCGGAGAGCCGCCGTCGGTGGGCGAGACGAGCAGCCCGTCGATCCGCCGGTCGAGCAGATTCCGCACATGGTGGTCCTGGAGGTCGGGCCGCTCGTCGGCGTTGCCGATGATCACGCTGTAGCCGAGCGCACGGGCCTCCTCCTCGACCGAACGGGCCAGCTCGGTGAAGTAGGGGTTGAGCACGTCGCTGATGACGAGCCCGAGGGTGTGGGTCTGGTCGGTGCGCAGGGACCGGGCGACGGCGTTGGGCCGGTATCCCAGCGCCTCGACGGCGGCCAGCACCCGCGTCCGCGCGTCGGCACTGACCGAGGGGTGCGCGTTCAGGACGCGCGAGACCGTGGCCACGGAGACCCCGGCCGCTGCGGCGACGTCCTTGATGCTCGCCATCGGCGGGCTCACCTCCTCGTGAGTGTCATCGGCGGTCGCGCAGGTCGTGGAAACGATTACATGCGCTGCCGTAGGAGGGATTGGAATCGATTACACGGGGAGGAGGCAAGAGGTTGAAGGTTGTCCGAAACCCAATCGTGACCGGAGGGCCGGGCCGGGACACGCCTCGACGGCCGCGCCACCTGGCCGGGAGCGGTCACCCGGTGTCCGTCACGTGGCCGCGGCCTTCGTCCTCGTGCGCGTCCTCGGTTCTCGCCCGCACGGCCCGGATCGGCATGCCGAAGACGCTCGGGCCGGTGGCCGGTCACGAACCCGCTGAGCAGCCGGTGGACGTCGGTGGCGTCGACGGGGTACGGCGACGCGGATGCTCACGCGGGCCGGCCGGCGGGGCGGGGTTCTGATCGGCGGGCGGGGTTCCGGCCGGCGCCGTGACGGGCCGCCGTGACGGCCGCGACGAGCAGCGCCGGGTCGATCTCCATGCTGGTGCCGGGCCGTCCACTGCCGCGGTGCACGCGCCCGGGACCGCTGATGGTGTCGTCGGACACCACCGTCGCGGTCCGGTCCGCGGGGCGGGGTTCCGATCGGCGGGCGGGGTTCCGATCGGCGCCGTGACGGCCGCCGGAACGGCCGCGACGAGCAGTGCCGGGTCGATCTCCATGCTGGTGCCGGGCCGTCCACTGCCGCGGTGCACGCGCCCGGGACCGCTGATGGTGTCGTCGAACACCACCGTCGCGGTCCGGTCCGCGGAGACCGGGCAGACACCTCCGGGTCGCATCCCGGCCCGCGCCGGCCGCTGGGCATCCGCGGGGGACGGTTCGCTACGACGGATCCCGGCGGCCCGCGCCGGCGGTCCGTACCGCACCCGCGCGTGACCGGGCAGCGCGGCCGGCGGCAGCCGGTCCTGGGGCGTGACGAAGGCCAGGGTCTTCACGGTCCGCTCCAGCGGAACGCCCGGCGCGGCACACACCCGGACGGGAGCCACTGCTCCCGGGTGCTCGTACAGCCGGAAAGGCATGCCGAGCGCGGTGAGCACGTCCGGCGGCTCGCCGGGCGCGGGATCGCTCACCCGGCCAACGTTACGGGTGTGGCGGGGAGTTCGTCGGCTCCGTACCGCGACTCGCCGTCCCGGCGGTCAGTTGCGGATCACACGACCGCGGTGGAAGAAGCCGCCGACGTCGGTGAACGCCAGGTCCAGCCCGACGCCGTCCCGTTCGGCGTGCAGGTGCAGGTGGGGCTCGGTGGAGTTGCCCGAGTTGCCGACCTCGCCGACGAGTTGTCCGGCCCGTACCGTCTGCCCGGTGGTGACCGTCACGCTGCCGGGCCGCAGGTGGGCCATCTTGACCACTTCGCGGCCGGTGTCGATGAACACGTGGTTGCCGTAGAGGGGGCCGAAGCGGATGAGGCCGGGTTCCTGGTCGGGCAGTCCGTCGGCGGCGGAGCTCACCACACCGTCGCACGGCGCGTACAGCTTCGCGCCGTAGATGAGGTACGACTCCAGGCCGGTACCGGGGCCTTTGCTGCCGTGGACCCCGTCGACGGCGACGATGTCGAGCGCGCCGCGCTGTTCCGCGATGGCGAAGTGGTGGTTGAGGCCCTTGCCGCCGCCCTGTCCCACGTACCAGACGCCGCCCCTGAGCGGGAAGCGCAGCGGTGCGGACAGCGGCGTGCCCCAGCGGTGCCGGCGCCGCCTGAACAGCGTCCACAGGACACCGGCGCACACGGCCGCCGCGACGGCGGCGCCCGGCAGCGGGTGCCCGAACGGCAGCCGCGCCGCCCGGTACCCCGCGGCCAGCACCGGCAGGGCCCCGGCCTCCAGCGAGCGGCGGACCCGGCGGGGCATCGAGGCGGGCTCGCCGTACCCCTCGAAGACGGCGTAACCGGTGGCGACGGCGAAGAGAGCCGCGAGCCAGGACGAGCCCGTGCCCGCCGTCCAGCACTCCGCGATGCCCCAGGCGGCCAACGCGCCCCAGACCACCGGGCCCAGCACCGGCTGCACAGGAGGCGGGAGGCGGAACGCGGGTGCCTTGTACGGGGCGCCGTCGATCAGCAGGCCGATCAGCGCACCGTCGTCGTCGGTCGTCGCCCACGCCAGGACCCGCCCGGTCGCACCGCGGACCACCAGTCCGTCCGGCCCGTCGTCGACGCCCGCGAAGTCACCGGTGAGCTCACGGGTGGCGGCGACGATCGTCTCCAGCCGCTCCCGGCCGACCCCTCGTACGACGCGCGGCGCGAGGCGCTCCCACTCGCCGGGGTCCGAGGTCAGGAAGCGGTGGAGCGCGTCGGCCGGGGAGGCGTCGGCGGCGCCGTGCCGGTTCGGATCCCGCATGTGTGCTCCGTTCGGTCGCCGGTGGAGAACCCGCCCGCGAACGCCGCCGCAGCGCCGGTGCGGCGCTCGGCCGTGAGGAACCACGGGCGCTGCTCCGCCCGGGCGCGGGTCAGCCGGCGGGTGGCGAGGTCGGCCGGCCGCCAGGACCGTCGTTCACCGCGCAGCCGCGGGCGCCGCACCGGGTGGCCGGTCGCGGCCCGGCGGAAGCCGCACTCGCCGTCGAAGAGGACGGTGGGTGCCGGGGCGGAGGTTGCCTGAGGCGTGTCGGAAGATTCGGACACGCTGCCCCTCCTCGTCCGCGGGGCGAGTGGCGGCCACCTCCTCGTCGCGCGGGCGGGGAGTGCCACGTCAGCGAGGGCCGCTCGCCGCGCTCGGCGGGGGTGAGGCGCCCCCCGCGTCCGCAGAACTCGTGCGGCCACGCGTCGAGTCGGCCGTGGGCCCGTCCGGCTTGCCGGGTGCCAGGGCGCGTGAAGGAGGTGCGGGGCAGGGGCGGTTGCGGCACTCGGGGCGCGGTCGCGTCGCCCGGTGGGCGGCGGCATGAGGCGGCGCCCGTTGTCGGACCCCGGCTGTACCGTCGGATCATGGCTCAACAGGCGGGGACCCAGAGCGGCGAGCGCCGGCTCGCGGTGCTCGAAGGCGTGCTGGAACGCATCACGTACGCCAACGAGGAGAACGGATACACCGTCGCCCGGGTCGACACCGGCAGAGGCGGCGGTGATCTGCTCACGGTCGTCGGTGCGCTGCTCGGTGCCCAGGTCGGGGAGTCGCTGCGGATGGAGGGGCGCTGGGGGTCGCATCCCCAGTACGGCAAGCAGTTCCACTGTGAGAACTACACGACCGTCCTGCCCGCCACCGTCCAGGGCATCCGGCGGTACCTGGGGTCCGGGCTGGTCAAGGGGATCGGGCCGGTCTTCGCCGACCGCATCACGCAGCACTTCGGGCTGGAGACCCTCCGGGTCATCGAGGAGGAGCCCAAGCGGCTCGTGGAGGTCCCCGGCCTCGGTCCCAAGCGGACCAAGAAGATCGCCGACGCCTGGGAGGAGCAGAAGGCGATCAAGGAGGTCATGCTCTTCCTGCAGACCGTCGAGGTCTCCACCTCGATCGCCGTGCGGATCTACAAGAAGTACGGCGACGCGTCGATCCAGGTCGTCAAGGAGCAGCCGTACCGCCTCGCCGCCGACGTCTGGGGCATCGGCTTCCTCACCGCCGACAAGATCGCCCAGTCCGTCGGCATTCCGCACGACAGCCCGGAGAGGGTCAAGGCGGGACTGCAGTACGCCCTGTCCCAGTCCGCCGACCAGGGGCACTGCTTCCTGCCCGAGGAGCGGCTGATCTCCGACGCGGTGAAGCTGCTCGCCGTGGACACCGGGCTTGTCATCGAGTGTCTCGCCGAGCTGGCCGAACCCGCGGAGGAGGGCGGCGACCCGGGTGTCGTACGGGAGAGGGTGCCCGGGCCGGACGGTGACGACGGCGAACCCGTCACCGCGGTCTACCTCGTCCCCTTCCACCGCGCCGAGCTGTCCCTCTCCTCCCAGCTGCTCCGCCTGCTGCGGACCGGGCAGGACCGGATGCCGGCCTTCCGGGACGTCGACTGGGGCAAGGCCCTCGGCTGGCTGAAGGACCGTACCGGCGCGGACCTCGCCCCGGAGCAGGAAGCCGCCGTCAGGCTCGCGCTCACCGAGAAGGTCGCCGTCCTCACCGGCGGCCCCGGCTGCGGCAAGTCCTTCACCGTCCGTTCCATCGTGGAGCTGGCCCGTGCCAAGCGGGCCAAGGTGCTGCTCGCCGCCCCCACCGGGCGGGCCGCCAAGCGCCTGTCCGAGCTGACCGGCGCCGAGGCCTCCACCGTCCACCGGCTGCTGGAGCTGAAGCCCGGCGGGGACGCCGCCTATGACCGGGACCGGCCGCTCGACGCCGATCTCGTGGTCGTCGACGAGGCGTCCATGCTCGACCTGCTGCTCGCCAACAAGCTCGTGAAGGCCGTGCCGCCCGGCGCCCATCTGCTCTTCGTCGGTGACGTCGACCAGCTGCCCAGCGTCGGCGCCGGTGAAGTGCTGCGTGACCTGCTCGCCGAGGGGAGCCCGGTGCCCGCCGTCCGGCTCACCCGGGTCTTCCGGCAGGCCCAGCAGTCCGGCGTCGTCACCAACGCGCACCGGATCAACGCGGGACAGCATCCGCTCACCGACGGGCTGAAGGACTTCTTCCTCTTCGTGGAGGACGACACCGAGGAGGCGGGGCGGCTCACCGTGGACGTGGCGGCGCGGCGGATTCCGGCCAGGTTCGGGCTCGATCCGCGCCGGGACGTGCAGGTGCTGGCCCCGATGCACCGGGGGCCGGCGGGTGCGGGCGTGCTCAACGGGCTGCTCCAGCAGGCCGTCACTCCCGGGCGGCCCGATCTGCCGGAGAAGCGGTTCGGCGGCCGGGTCTTCCGCGTCGGCGACAAGGTCACCCAGATTCGCAACAATTACGAGAAAGGGAAGAACGGTGTCTTCAACGGCACCGTCGGCGTCGTCACGGCGCTCGACCCGGTCGACCAGCGCCTGACGGTGCTGACGGACGAGGACGAGGAGGTTCCGTACGAATTCGACGAACTGGACGAACTGGCCCATGCGTACGCGGTGACCATTCACCGTTCGCAGGGAAGTGAATATCCGGCGGTGGTGATTCCCGTCACGACCGGGGCATGGATGATGCTCCAGCGGAACCTGCTCTACACGGCGGTCACCCGGGCCAAGCGGCTGGTCGTCCTCGTCGGTTCGCGCAAGGCGATCGGACAGGCGGTGCGCACGGTGTCGGCCGGGCGGCGGTGTACGGCCCTCGACTTCAGGCTTGATCAGGGCCATCACGAAAAATGATCGATCAAACGAGTCGTGAAGGTCACAGAGACCTTCCAGATGGGGAGACGAGGGGGCAGGATGAGCAGGTTGGCGGCACTGAGTGCCGCCAATAGGCCCAATGGTCGACCCCGAGTGCACTCTCCTGAGCCAAATGGGGGATGGTAGAGACAGTCAGGGCACCTCGAAGATGAGGCACTACGTCGGTGAGGGAAGACGTGAGCGACAACTCTGTAGTACTGCGGTACGGCGACGGCGAGTACACCTACCCGGTGGTCGACAGCACCGTCGGCGACAAGGGCTTCGACATCGGGAAGCTCCGCGCCCAGACCGGTCTGGTGACTCTGGACAGCGGGTACGGCAACACGGCCGCCTATAAATCCGCTGTCACCTACCTCGACGGCGAGGCGGGCATCCTCCGCTACCGCGGCTACCCCATCGAGCAGCTGGCGGAGCGCTCCACCTTCCTCGAGGTGGCGTACCTGCTGATCAACGGTGAGCTGCCCACCGTCGACGAGCTGACGACGTTCAAGGACGACATCACGCGGCACACCCTGCTGCACGAGGACGTCAAGAACTTCTACAAGGGCTTCCCGCGCGACGCCCACCCGATGGCCATGCTGTCCTCGGTCGTCTCGGCGCTGTCCACCTTCTACCAGGACAGCCACAACCCGTTCGACGAGCGCCAGCGCGACCTCTCCACGATCCGCCTGCTCGCCAAGCTCCCGACGATCGCGGCGTACGCGTACAAGAAGTCGATCGGCCACCCGTTCGTCTACCCGCGCAACGACCTCGGCTACGTCGAGAACTTCCTGCGCATGACCTTCTCGGTGCCGGCGCAGGAGTTCGAGCTGGACCCGGTCGTCGTCTCCGCGCTGGACAAGCTGCTGATCCTGCACGCCGACCACGAGCAGAACTGCTCGACCTCCACGGTCCGCCTGGTCGGCTCCTCGCAGGCCAACATGTTCGCCTCGATCTCGGCGGGCATCAGCGCACTGTGGGGCCCGCTGCACGGTGGCGCCAACCAGTCCGTGCTGGAGATGCTGGAAGGCATCCAGGCCAACGGCGGCGACGTCGACTCCTTTATCACCAAGGTGAAGAACAAGGAGGACGGCGTCCGTCTGATGGGCTTCGGTCACCGGGTCTACAAGAGCTTCGACCCGCGCGCCAAGATCATCAAGGCCGCCGCGCACGACGTCCTCTCCGCGCTCGGCAAGTCCGACGAGCTGCTGGACATCGCGCTGAAGCTGGAGGAGCACGCGCTCTCCGACGACTACTTCGTCTCGCGCAACCTCTACCCGAACGTCGACTTCTACACCGGCCTGATCTACCGCGCCATGGGCTTCCCGACCGAGATGTTCACGGTCCTGTTCGCCCTCGGCCGCCTGCCGGGCTGGATCGCCCAGTGGACCGAGATGATCAAGGAGCCGGGTTCCCGCATCGGCCGCCCGCGCCAGATCTACACGGGCGTGGAGCTGCGCGACTTCGTGCCGGTCGAGGAGCGCTGACACCTGCCGGTGAGGGGCGCCGCGTGCTCGGCGTCCCGCCACCGGCAGCCGTGCTCTCGGGCTTCACCGGGCGTTCGCCCGCGAGCCCGTCGTGTTCGCCCGCGAGTCCGTCGTCAAGGAGTCCGGGCGGCCACCGGTGGTGGCCGGTCACGCTCATGCGGCGGGGCGGCATGCCGACACGGCCCCGCGCATCGGAACGCACAAAGCGGAAGGCGCCCTGGCGCCGGTCCCCCCACGGGCCGACGACCAGGGCGCCTTCCCATGTCCCGGTGCGGATTCCCCCCACGGGATCCGGCCGGGCGCTCGGAGAGGACAGCGCCTGAATCGCTGTCGTCGAGCAGAATGAGCAAAACTCGTCCTGCTCCGGTGATGCGGTGCGATCTGCCGGGACAACGCACGCTGGGAGGGCCGCTCAAAGCTTCCCGGTGTACGTGCCCCGGCAACGCATCTCTGAGGAAGTCCCCCAAGACATCCCCAGACGCCGGTTGACGCCCCCCAAGACGCCGAACCGACATCGCCAACTTAGACCTTCGAACCCCTTCGATGGTTACGTTCGCATCACTGTGATCTGCGTCTCTTGCATATGTCCTTTAGGTGCGCAAGAGCCCCGATACGAGGATCGGGGCCCAAGCGTAAGGATGATGCGCGAGCCTTGTGAAGAGCTTATGTGAGGCTCGCGCCGGACTCTAGGGGGTCTCTTACTTCGGCCGTGCCTAACCGCCGGTAACCTCGCGGGACTTCAGCGGAACCGGCGCAGCCGCAGACTGTTGGTGACCACGAAGACCGAGGAGAAGGCCATCGCCGCGCCGGCGATCATCGGGTTCAGCAGCCCGGCGGCGGCCAGCGGCAGCGCCGCCACGTTGTAACCGAAGGCCCACACCAGGTTGCCCTTGATGGTGACCAGCGTCCGCCGGGACAGCCGGATGGCGTCCGCGGCCACCCGCAGGTCCCCGCGCACCAGCGTCAGATCGCCGGCCTCGATGGCCGCGTCCGTGCCGGTGCCCATGGCCAGGCCCAGGTCGGCGGTGGCGAGCGCGGCCGCGTCGTTGACGCCGTCGCCGACCATCGCCACGGTCCGTCCCTCGCGCTGCAGCCGTCGTACGACGTCCACCTTGTCCTCGGGGAGCACCTCCGCGTACACGTCCCCGGCGTCGATGCCGACCGTGCCCGCGACCGCTTCGGCGACCGTGCGGTTGTCGCCGGTGAGCAGCACCGGCCGCAGCCCCAGTGCGCGCAGCTCCCGCACCGCCTCGGCGCTGGTCTCCTTGACCGCGTCGGCGACGGCGAGTACCCCGCGGGCCTGCCCGTCCCAGCCGGCCACGACGGCCGTACGGCCCTCCTGCTCGGCCTCGCGTGCCGCCCTGGCCAGCTCCTGCGGCAGCTCGTCGTACAGGCGCCCCACGGCCACCTCGCGGCCGTCCACGCGTCCGCGTACGCCCCGTCCGGGGACGTTCTCGAAGTGCTCGACCGCGGGGAGGGCGCCGGCCCGTTCCTCGGCGCCGGCGGCGATCGCGCGGGCGACGGGGTGTTCGGAGGCGTGCTCCAGGGCGCCGGCGAGCCGCAGCAGCTCCTTCTCGTCCTCGTCCGCGGCCACGTGCACCGCCTGCAGGGTCATCCGGCCGGTGGTGACGGTGCCGGTCTTGTCGAGGACGACCGTGTCGACGCGGCGCGTGGACTCCAGCACCTCGGGGCCCTTGATGAGGATGCCGAGCTGGGCGCCGCGCCCGGTGCCCACCATCAGCGCGGTCGGCGTGGCGAGCCCCAGCGCGCAGGGGCAGGCGATGATCAGCACGGCGACGGCGGCCGTGAACGCGGCGACGGTGTCCCCGGTGACGCCCAGCCAGACGGCGAAGGTGCCGAGCGCGATCAGGATGACCACGGGCACGAAGACGGCGGAGATCCGGTCGGCCAGCCGCTGCACCTCGGCCTTGCCGTTCTGCGCGTCCTCCACGAGCCGCGCCATCCGGGCGAGCTGGGTGTCGGCGCCGACCCGGGTGGCCTCCACGACCAGCCGGCCGCCCGCGTTGACCGTGGCGCCGGTGACCCGGTCACCGGGCCCGACGTCCACCGGCACGGACTCGCCGGTCAGCATGGCGGCGTCCACCGCGGAGACGCCCTGGACCACGGTGCCGTCGGTGGCGATCTTCTCACCGGGGCGTACGACGAACCGGTCGCCGACGGCCAGGGACGACACCGGCACGCGTACCTCGTGGCCGTCCCGCAGTACGGCCACGTCCTTGGCGCCCAGCTCCATCAGCGCCTTGAGGGCGGCGCCGGCGCGGCGCTTGGAGCGGGCCTCCAGGTAGCGGCCCAGCAGGATCAGTGTGACGACTCCGGCGGCGACCTCCAGGTAGATGGTGGAGGCGCCGTCCATGCGGGCTGTGACATCAGTCGCCACCGCTCCGGTGGTGAAGCGGAACTCGTCGTGCATGCCGGTGGTGCCCGCGTCACCGAAGAACAGGGCCCACAGCGACCAGCCGAACGCGGCCAGCGTGCCGACCGACACCAGGGTGTCCATGGTGGCGGCGCCGTGCCGGAGGTTGGTCCAGGAGGCCCGGTGGAAGGGCCACCCGCCCCAGACGACGACCGGGGCGGCGAGGGTGAGGGAGAGCCACTGCCAGTTGTCGAACTGCAGCGCCGGGACCATCGCGAGCAGGACCACGGGCGCGGCGAGCAGCGCGGAGACGAGCAGCCGGTGGCGCAGCGCGCCGAGTTCGGGGTCCTGCGCGGAGGGTTCGGGCGAGGCCTCGGGCTCGGGCTGCGGCGGCGCGGGCTCCTCGGCGGTGTAACCCGTCCTCTCCACGGTGGCGATCAGGTCGGCCACCCGCACGCCCTCGCCGAAGGTGATCCTCGCCTTCTCGGTGGCGTAGTTGACGGTGGCGCTGACGCCCTCCATCCGGTTGAGCTTCTTCTCCACCCGGGCGGCGCAGGAGGCACAGGTCATCCCGCCGATGAGCAGCTCGACGCCGGAAGTGCCGCCTATCGCGGCCCCGGTCTGTGCGGTGGTGCTGGTCATGTCCGGACTCCAGACATCGGACCGGACCGTACGGAGTCAGTATCAGCTGGTCGGCACGGCCCGGTCGGGGAAGGGGGTGAAGGGCGTTCAGACCCGGCCGGCCAGCTCGAAGCCGGCCTCGTCCACGGCGTCGCGCACGGCCTCGTCGTCCAGCGGGCCCTCGGAGACCACGGTCACCTCGCCGGTGGACGCCACGGCCTTCACCGAGCTGACGCCCGGGATCTGGGAGATCTCGCCGGAGACGGAGCCCTCGCAGTGGCCGCAGCTCATGCCGGTCACCTTGTAGACGGTGGTGACGGAGCCCGGGGTGTCGGTGTGGGCGGTCATGTCATTACTCCTCGTCGAGGCAGGTGGGGCGAGTGGGGCCCGCGAGGGAACCCCACCCTTCGGACAGTATACCCCTAGGGGGTACCTCACCAAGTGGGCGCCCGGCGTGCCAGCGACCGCACCCAGCCGATCCCGGCCAGGGCCACCAGGGCCGGCCCGCCGACCGAGAACAGCGTGAACAGGTGTTCCTGCTCGGTGCTCGGCCGGACGAGGTATCCCTGCGTGAACAGCTGCCCCTCCGGGCCGCCGCCGGTCAGCCGGGTGACCGACCAGATCGCGAGGGCGTGCGTGGAGTCCCACAGGGCGTGCAGCAGGGAGACGCCCAGGCAGGTGCCGAGGACCGGCGCGGCGATGCGGAAGCGCCCGCTCAGGCGGCGCCGGGACAGCAGCGCACCGCCCGCGATCGCGGTCCACAGACCGTGCCCGACGGGGGCGAGCACCCCGCGCAGGATCTCCGTCTCCAGCAGGGGGAGCAGACTCACGCCCTGGGCGGAGGCGGCTGCCTGGAACGCGTAACCGGCGCTCTCCAGTGCCGCGAAGCCGAAGCCGACGGCCGCGCCGAGCACCAGTCCGGCGCGGGGCCCGCGGACGGCCGGCTGCCGGCGCAGCACGAACACCAGCGCGGCGAGCTTGGCCGCCTCCTCGGCCAGGCCGACGCCGAGGAGTGTGCCGGGGGAGGTGCGCGCCGGATACCAACCCGTCAGCGAGGCGCCGAGCACGCCGAGGGTCCCGCCGGCCAGGAAGCAGCCGAGGATCGCGCTGACGCCCAGGTCACGGCCGTGCCGCTCGTACGCCCACAGCACGAAGGCGACCGGCACGAGAAAGCTGCCGAGCAGGATCACCGTCGGCAGCAGTGCGCTGCCGCGCGTCTCGTACGTGACCCACGTGGCCGGCACCCACAGGGCGAACCCCACGCCCAGGCAGCGCCGCCACAGGCCCGCCGCGATGCGCGGGTACGGCGGTGGCGGCTGCTGGGGGCCGGGAATGCGGGCCTTGGGCGCGCCGGGAGGCGGGGAGTGGCTCACGGGGGTCCCCTCGGACGGCTGCTGATCGATTTACCCGCACTGTATGCAGACGCACCGATTGCCGCAGTCCGGGCGGCCCGGCGGGGGCATGGGGGGCGCCCGGGCCCTTGAGGTCGAATGGATTCCCCGACCGTCCACGTGCGGAGTCGGTGCTCCGTCGCCCGGTTTCCCCCTGGGGGGGCCTGGTGCCGGGTGGCGTCAGTGAGGCATCGGGCTCAGGTGACTCCAGGAGTCAGCTGTGACTGCGGGGATCCCGCGAAACCGCACGGAGCGGACGCCCCGGGGGACCGCCGCCCTCGGCGACCACCAGGCGCCCCCCCGCGTCACCCGAGGCCGAGACGGTCGCCCACCAGTGGTTCCAGGTAGCGGATCAGGACGTTCTTGATCTCCTGGATGTAGGCCGCGCGCTCGGCGCCCTCGTGGGCGAGGACCAGTTCCAGGCCGGACTTGTAGATGCCGAGGCACACGTGCGCCGTGCGGGTGACGTCGGCGGGGGAGGTGCCGGGCATGAAGGAGGCGAGCAGGTCCTCGATCCGGCCGATCAGCGTGGCGTGCAGCTGGTCGTGCGACTCGGCCATCCGGCCCGGGATGTCGGAACCGTGCATCAGGGCGAAGAAGACCGGGTGCTCGGTGTTGAAGGCCATGAACCGGTCGATGGCCGAGCCGATGGCCGCCTCCAGCGGGGTGGCCGGGTCGACGGGGGCCAGCGCCTCGCCGTAGGTCTCCCGCATCTCGTGAACGAGCCGGTCGCCCAGCTCGATCGCGATCGCTTCCTTGTTCGGGAAGAACTGGTACAGCGTGCCCGGCGAGACGCCCGCCTCGCGGGCGATGGCGTTGGTGCTGGCCGCGGTGTAGCCGGCGGAGCAGAAGACCCGGGCGGCCGCTTCGAGCAACTGGGCGATACGGCGCTCCCCGCGGGCCTGCCGACGGCGCGGCTGCTCCGTCCCCCGCGGCTGCTCCTTCTCCGAGGTGTCGGACACGCGTTATCCCCAGCTCTCCAGAAGGTCATTGACAAACGCGAGCGGTCGCTCGCATTCTGGAGAAACGCGAGCGATGTCTCGTGTTTGTCAGTTTATGGCAACGACTCCTCCGTGCCGCCTGCCTGCGCGGACACGGCTCGTGGTGAAGGGGACACCGCAGGATGACCGAAGTCAACACGCCACCGCCGTCGGCGGACCCGGCGCCGCCCCGGCCCGGCCGGTACACCCGCTTCGTGACCGCCCGCCCACGCCTGTCGCTCCTCGTGGCCCTGGTGCTCACCGCGCTCGCCGTGCTGGCCGGCAGCGGTGTCGCGGACCGGCTCGGCAGCGGCGGCTGGGAGGACCCGGGCGCCGAGTCGACGTACGCCACCAAGGCCCTGGAGCACGAGTTCCCGGACTCCCAGCCGAACCTGCTGCTCCTGGTCGACTCGGGCCGCGCCTCGGTCGACGATCCGGCGGTCGCCGCCCGGGCCCGGGACCTGGCCGCCCGGCTGGCGGGGGAGAAGGGCGTGACCGGCGTCGGTTCCTACTGGCAGAGCCGGTCACCGGCCCTGCGCGCCAAGGACGGCCACGAGGCCCTGATCGCCGCCCGCATCACCGGCGACGACAACACCATGGGCAGAACGCTCGACCGCATCGCCCCGCACTACCGCGGCGCGCACGGCCCGGTCCAGGTGAAGGTCGGCGGCATCGTCGCCGTCCGGCACGAGATGCAGACGGTCATCAAGGAGGACCTCACCCGCGCCGAAGCGATCGCCCTGCCGATCACGCTCGTGCTGCTGGTGATGGTCTTCGGCAGTGCCGTCGCCGCCCTGCTGCCGCTCGGCATCGGCATCGTCGCCATCCTCGGCACCAACGCCGTCCTGCGCGGGCTGACGGCCTTCACCGACGTCTCCGTCTTCGCGCTCAACCTCACCACGGCCCTCGGCCTCGGTCTGGCCATCGACTACGCCCTCTTCATCGTCCGCCGCTACCGCGAGGAACTGTCCACGGGTGCCGACCCGCTGACCGCGGTCGGCGCGACCCTGCGCACGGCCGGGCGCACGGTGCTCTTCTCCGCCCTCACGGTGGCGGTGTCCCTGGCCGCCATGATGGTCTTCCCGCAGTACTTCCTGCGGTCCTTCGCCTACGCCGGCATGGCCGTCGTCCTGCTCGCCGCGGCCGCCGCCCTGATCCTGCTCCCGGCCGCGCTGGTCCTGCTCGGTCACCGGGTCAACTCCCTGGATCTGCGCCGTCTGCTGCGCCGGCGCCGCGATACCGGGCCTGCCGAGGGGAGGGCCTGGGCGCGGGCCGCCGGCCTGGTGATGCGCCGCGCCCCGCTCTTCGCGCTCGGCACCACCGTCCTGCTGGTCACGCTCGGACTGCCCTTCCTGGGCGTGAAGTTCGGTACCGCCGACGACCGCCAGCTCCCCTCGACCGCCGAGTCCCACGTGGTGCAGCAGCACATCCGCGAGGGCTTCCCGGGCAGCCCCGGCGGCGGTCTGGAGATCCTCACCGAGGGCAGGGCCACCGACGCCCAGTACGCCGCCTACAAGCAGCAGTTGGCCGCGCTGCCCGAGGTGGTCCATGTGGAGGGCCCGCTGGTCAAGGACGACGCCGCCTACTTCACGGTGCAGCCCAGGGGGGAGGCCGTGGACGACGCGGCCCAGCGCCTGGTCGGCGACGTGCGCGCGCTGCACACCCCCTTCGACGCCAAGGTGACCGGCACGGCGGCCGTCCTCGTCGACACCAAGCACGCGATAGCCGAGCGCCTGCCCTGGGCGGCCGCGTTCATCGCCGTCGTCACCCTCCTCCTGGTCTTCCTGCTCACCGGAAGCGTGCTGATACCGGTGCAGGCCGTGGTGCTCAACGCGCTCAGCCTGACAGCGATGTTCGGTGCGGTCGTCTGGGTCTTCCAGGACGGTCATCTGTCCGGCCCGCTGGGCTTCACCAGCGCCGGCTCCATAGAGACCACCCTGCCCGTGCTGATGTTCTGCGTGGCCTTCGGACTCTCCATGGACTACGGCGTGTTCCTGCTCTCCCGCATCAAGGAGGAGTACGACCGCACGGGCGACCACGACGCGGCGGTGCGCCACGGACTCCAGCGCACCGGCGGGCTGATCACCGCGGCGGCGGTCATCCTCGCGGTGGTGATGGTCGCCATCGGCACCTCACGGGTGACCAACACCAAGATGCTCGGCATGGGCATCGCCCTGGCGGTCCTGATGGACGCGATGGTGGTCCGGAGTCTTCTGGTTCCGGCGATCATGCGGCTGACGGGCAGGGCCACGTGGTGGGCGCCGGCCCCTCTGCGGCGCTTCCACGAACGGTTCGGGGTGAGTGAGGGCGAGCCCGCGCGCACCGAGGAGGTGAAGGAGACGGCGGGGGTGTGAGGCAGGAGGCAGCCGTGCGAGGGTGAAGCCCATGAGAGCAGTGGTGTTCGAGCAGTACGGTGAACCGGCCGCGGTGCGGGAGGTACCCGACCCCGCACCCGCGGAGCACGGCGTGGTCGTCCGGGTCGAGGCCACCGGCCTCTGCCGCAGCGACTGGCACGGCTGGATGGGCCACGACCCCGACATCACGCTGCCGCACGTGCCCGGGCACGAACTCGCCGGTGTCGTCGAGGCGGTGGGTTCCCGGGTGACCGGGTGGCGGCCCGGAGACCGGGTCACCGTGCCGTTCGTCTGCGCCTGCGGCACCTGCCCGGCGTGCGCGGCGGGGGACCAGCAGGTGTGCGAACGCCAGACCCAGCCGGGCTTCCACCACTGGGGCTCCTTCGCCGAGTACGTCGCGCTCGACCACGCCGACGTCAACCTGGTCGCCGTCCCGGACGACATGGCGTACGCGACCGCCGCCGCCCTCGGCTGCCGTTTCGCCACCGCCTTCCGCGCGGTGCTGCAGCAGGGCCGGGTGGCGGCGGGGGAGTGGGTGGCGGTGCACGGCTGCGGCGGGGTCGGGTTGTCGGCGGTGATGATCGCGGTGGCCTGCGGGGCGCGCGTGGTCGCCGTCGACGTGTCGCCCCAGGCCCTCGCTCTGGCGCGGAAGTTCGGCGCCGCCGAGTGCCTGGACGCGACCGGCGTGCCCGACCCGGCCGCCGCCGTCCGCGAGCTGACCGACGGGGGAGCCCACCTCTCCCTGGACGCCCTCGGCTCGCCGGGCACCTGCGCGGCCTCCGTGAACGGCCTGCGCCGCCGCGGCCGGCACGTCCAGGTGGGCCTGCTCCCCTCGGCCGACGGCACCACCCCCGTCCCGCTGGCCCGCGCCATCGCCCTGGAGCTCGAACTCCTCGGCAGCCACGGCATGGCCGCCCACGCCTACCCCGGAATGCTCCGCCTGGTCCGCTCCGGAGTCCTCGGTCCCGACCTCCTGGTGACGTCCGTCATTCCGCTCGACGCCGCACCGGCGGCCCTCGCGGCCATGGGCACGGCACCGGGGGCCGGGGTCACGGTCATCGAGCCCTGGCGTTGAGGGCGGCCCACTCCCGGTCCAGGACCGACATGATCACCTCGTCGGCCCACTCGCCGTCGCGCCGCTGCACCTCCCGGCGCACGCCCTCGACCACGAACCCGGTCTTCTCGTAGACGTGCAGGGCCCGGTGGTTGTCGGCGTAGGCCGTCAACTCGATCCGGTGCAGCCCGAGTTCCTCGAAGCCGTGGGCGACGATCAGCCTCGTCGCCTCGGTGCCGATTCCGCGGCCGCGGCCCCTGGGACCGATGAGCGTGCGGAAGGTGCAGCTCCGGGAGGCCGGGTCGTACTCGTTCAGCACGACCTCGCCCAGGACCTCGCCGGTCCGGGGGTCCGTGACGGCCAGGTCGAGCCGGTCGGGCGCGGTGGCCCGGGAGCCGTACCAGGACCGCAGCCGTTCCAGGGTGAGTTCGGTGGACGGTTCGTAGGTGAAGCGGATGACCTCGGGGGCGGCGATGATCTCCGACATGACGTCGGCGTCGGCCTCGGTGAAGGGCCGCAGCACGGTCTTCCGGCCGGTCAGGGTGGGTTTGACGGAGAAACTCATGGAGCGACTGTGCCCCACGTGGCAGGTGGGGCACAGTGATTATTCCGGCGGCCGGGGGCGGCGGCCGTTGCTGTCAGTCCGGTCGGCGGCCCCGGTTGCCTGGCCGGGAGGCGACCCAGGCGCGCACGGTTTCGGCATACCAGAAGGGCTTGCCGCGCTCCACGTGGTCCGGCGGGGGCAGCAGCCCGTGCTTGCGGTAGGACCGTACGGTGTCCGGCTGCACCCTGATGTGCGCCGCGATCTCCTTGTAGGACCAGAGCCTTTGGTCGGTCATGAGTTGCACCTCCCTGCGCGCGCCACAGCGGCGACCGGGGGCGGTCGTCGGGGGAGCCGGGCGCCGCGCTGGCGATCACCAGCCTGCGTCCGGTGAACGACGCAGAGTGACGAGAGGACAGCGCCTGTCGAGACGATGTGACACAGAACTAGCGCACACGTGACATCTGTGACACGCAGGGGGCGTTCGTGACAGAACCGCCGCAAAGGCGCGCGCCGGGGCGGCGGTGGGGCGCGTGACCCTCGCGCCGAGCCATGGCCGGCGAACCGGTCGGTCCGGGGCGGTGGAATGGGCGGCAGAGGGCGGGCCGGCCCGGCTGCGTCAGACCCGGCCCGCCGGCCTCCCCGCGGCCGGTTCCCCCGGCGGCGTCCTCCGGGTCGGTCCCCTGGGCAGGGGCACCCCGGCAGGCGCTCCTACACCCCGCAGGACCGGAGGAACGCCCGGGTCCGCCGGGCGATGGGCAACGGCGCATCCGGCGCGCACGGATACATGTCCTGCTCGACGATCGCGAACAGCTCCACCCCCAACCGCTGGGCGGCCTCCAGCACCGGTCCCAACTCCGGAACTCCCCGCGGTGGTTCGCACATCACACCCTGCGCCACCGCGGGTCCGAACGGCGTCCCCCCGGCCCGTACGGCCGCCAGGATCCCCGGGTCCACCTGCTTGAGGTGCAGATACCCGATCCGCTCCCCGTAGGTCTCGATCAGCTTGACGCTGTCCCCACCGCAGTACGCGTAGTGCCCGGTGTCCAGGCACAGCGACACCAGGCCGGAGTCCGTGCCGTCGAGGAAACGGGTGACGTTCTCCTCGCTGTCGATGTGGGTGTCGGCATGCGGGTGGACGACGATCGACAGCCCGTACCGCTCCCGTACCTCCCGTCCGAGCCGCTCGGTCAGCGAGGTCAGGTTGCGCCACTGCTCGGCGGTCAGCGTGTCGGGCTCCAGCACCTCGCCCGTCTTGTCGTCCCGCCAGAAGGACGGGATGACGACCAGATGCCGGGCGCCCATCGCCTGGGTCAGGGCCGCGATGTCGGAGACATGCGCCCAGGTCTCCTCCCACACGGCCTGCCCGTGGTGCAGGCCGGTGAAGACGGTGCCGGCCGACACCTTCAGGCCGCGCCGGGCGGTCTCCTCGGCGAGCACCGCGGGGTCGCTGGGCAGATAGCCGTAGGGACCCAGCTCGATCCACTCGTAGCCCGAGTCGGCCACCTCGTCGAGGAAGCGCCGCCAGGGCACCTGCCGGGGGTCGTCGGGGAACCACACGCCCCAGGAGTCGGGCGCCGATCCGATCCGGATACGGGACAGTGAGGAGGAGGGCGACAACGAGGTCATGGGCGCCAGCGTGCGGGCAGCCGGAAAGCGGTGTCAAGAGCTGGTCCGAATGTCTGGACAAACCATTGACAGGGTCAGCCGTGCGGGACTAGAAAGCCGGGGAGAGCCATGACGAAGGGAAGCCGATGGCCTACGACCTGATCACCATGGGGCGGATCGGAGTGGACCTGTACCCGCTGCAGACCGGTGTCCCGCTCGCCCAGGTGTCGTCCTTCGGCAAGTTCCTCGGCGGGTCGGCGACCAATGTCGCGGTCGCCGCGGCCCGGCTCGGCCGGGACACCGCCGTGATCACCCGCACGGGCGACGACCCGTTCGGCGCTTATCTGCACGAGGCGCTGCGCGGTTTCGGCGTCGACGACCGCTGGGTCACTCCGGTCCCCGGCCTGCCGACCCCGGTCACCTTCTGCGAGGTCTTCCCGCCGGACGACTTCCCGCTCTACTTCTACCGGCAGCCCAAGGCGCCCGACCTGGAGATCGACGCCCACGACCTGGACCTCGACGCCATCCGCGAGGCCCGCATCTTCTGGGTCACCGGCACCGGACTGAGCGAGGAGCCCAGCCGTACGGCGACCCTCGCGGCCCTCGCCCAGCGGGCGAAGTCCGGTACGACGGTCTTCGACCTCGACTGGCGACCGATGTTCTGGAAGGACCCCGAGGCGGCCCGCCCCTTCTACGCCGAGGCCCTGCGCCACACCACCGTCGCGGTCGGCAACCTGGACGAGGTCGAGGTCGCGACCGGGGTGCGCGAGCCGCACGCCGCCGCCCGCGCGCTGATCGACGCCGGGGTCGAGACCGCCGTGGTCAAACAGGGACCCAAGGGCGTCCTGGCGGTCAGCGCCTCAGGCGAGTCCGCCGAGGTCCCGCCCCTGCCCGTCACCGTCCTCAACGGCCTCGGCGCCGGGGACGCCTTCGGCGGCTCCCTCTGCCACGGCCTGCTCGAAGGCTGGGACCTGGAGACGGTCATGCGGCACGCCAACGCGGCCGGCGCCATCGTCGCCTCCCGTCTGGAGTGCTCCTCCGCGATGCCCACCCCGGACGAGGTGGCCGCCGCGCTCGACGCCGGAGCGGTGCTGTGAGGGCGGGCCGGGTCGCGGGCACGCAGACCGGAGGCGGAGCCGGCCCCGGGGCCGGAGCCGGCACCGGCCCCGAAGGCACCGCGACCACTCCCGATGACCGCACCGCGACCGTGTCCGGCGAGGAGTCCGTGACTGCTCCCGGTGAGCGGACGGCGGCCGTGTCCGGCGAGGAGTCCGTGACCGCTCCCGATGACCGCACCGCGACTGCGTCCGGCGAAAAGTCCGTGACCGCTCCCGGTGAAGGGACGGCGGCCGTGTCCGGCGAGGAGTCCGTGACCGCTCCCGGCGACCGGAGCGCGACCGCACCCCGCGAAGGTGCCGTCGGATCGCGCCCCGGCGGCACCCCCACCGCCCACCGCGAAGGCGCCGCGGGCGCCGCAGGCACCGCGCGCCCCCTCGTCGACGTGGCCGGACTCGTCCGTGTCCGCACGCACCACCCCGAGGCGATCGCCGAGGCCGCCACCCGCCGCGCCCGCAGGCCGCTCATCAACGAGAACGGCAAGCTGATGATCGTCGCCGCCGACCACCCCGCCCGGGGCGCCCTCGGCGTCGGTGACCGCAAGCTCGCCATGGCCAACCGCGCCGACCTGCTCGAACGCCTCTGCCTGGCACTGTCCCGCCCCGGCGTCGACGGTGTCCTCGCCACCGCCGACATCCTGGACGACCTGCTCCTGCTCGGCGTCCTCGACCACAAGGTGGTCATGGGCTCCATGAATCGGGGCGGACTGCAGGGCGCCAGCTTCGAGTTGGACGACCGCTTCACCGGCCACCGCCCCGAGGACATCCAGCGGCTCGGTTTCGACGCGGGCAAGCTGCTGCTGCGCATCGACTACGACGACCCCGGCTCCCTGACCACCCTGGAGTCCACCGCCCGCGCGATCGACGAGATGGCCGCGCGCCGGCTGCCGGTCTTCGTCGAGCCGTTCCTCAGCCGCCGCACCCCGGAGGGAAAGGTGCGCAACGACCTGTCCGCGGAGGCGGTCACCAAGTCCATCGCGATCGCCTCTGGCCTCGGCGGCTCCTCCGCCTACACCTGGCTGAAGGTGCCCGTCACCGAGAACCCCGACGACATGGCCCGGGTCATGGAGACCTCCACCCTGCCGGCCGTGCTGCTCGGCGGCGACATCGGCGACTCGCCCGAGGACCAGGTCGCCGCCTACGAGAAGTGGCGCGAGGCGCTGCGACTCCCCACCGTGCGCGGCCTGGTGGTCGGCCGCTCGTTGCTGTACCCGGCGGACGGCGATGTGGCCGCCGCCGTGGACACCGCCGTAGGACTGCTGTGAGGGCCGCATGACCAGCACCGACCTGCACCTGCCCAAGGGCACCACCGCGAACGCCCAGTACGCCGTCGACATCGACCCCGAGTCGGCCGGCTGGACGCACAGCAGTCTGCGGGTGGCCGAGTTGGCACCGGGTGGCACACATACGTTCACCACCGGGGACAGTGAGTGGATCGTGCTTCCTCTGCAAGGCGCATGTACCGTGCGGATGGAGACCGCGCCCACTGAGCGGGTCGAGATGCAACTCCTGGGCCGGGAAAGCGTGTTCGCGGGCGTCTCCGACTTCGCGTACGTTCCCCGGGACGCCCGGGTCCAGATCGCCTCCGGCGCGGGAGGCCGCTTCGCCCTGGCAGGAGCGAAGTGCGAGCGACGACTCCCCGCCCGCTACGGCCCCGCGCCGGAGGTCCCCGTCGAGGAGCGCGGCAACGGCTCGTGCGCCCGCCGGGTGCGCAACTTCGCCTCTGCCGACTCCTTCGACTGCGACAAGCTGATCGCCGTCGAGGTGCTCACGCCGGGCGGCAACTGGTCGTCGTACCCGCCGCACAAGCACGACGAGCACCGGCCGGGCGAGGAGGCCGAGCTGGAGGAGATCTACTACTTCGAGATCGACGGCCCGAACGGTCTCGGCTACCAGCGCGTGTTCCCCTCGCGCGAGGGCGGTTCGGACGTGCTCGCCGAGGTCCGTTCCGGCGACGCGGTCCTGGTACCCGACGGCTGGCACGGCCCGTCCATCGCCCAGCCCGGGCACGACATGTACTACCTGAACGTCATGGCGGGCCCGGGCGAGACCCGGGAGTGGCGGATCTGCTTCCACCCCGATCACGTAGAAAGCACAGGGGGCTACCGATGACGATCCGGCTGACAGTCGCCCAGGCGCTCGTCCGCTTCCTCTCCGCCCAGTACACCGAACGCGACGGCGAGCGGCAGCGGCTGATCGGCGCCACCTGGGGCATCTTCGGCCACGGCAACGTCGCCGGGCTCGGCCAGGCGCTGATCGAGTACGCGGACGTCATGCCGTACCACCAGGGCCGCAACGAACAGTCCATGGTGCACGCGGCGGTCGGCTACGCCCGCCAGTCGAACCGCCTGTCCACGCACGCGGTGACGACGTCGATCGGCCCCGGGGCCACCAACCTGGTCACCGGCGCCGCGCTCGCGACCATCAACCACCTCCCGGTGCTGCTCCTCCCCGGCGACGTCTTCGCCACCCGGCCCGCCGACCCGGTCCTGCAGCAGCTGGAGCTGCCGTACGCCGGAGACGTCTCGGTCAACGACACCCTGCGCCCGGTGTCGAAGTACTTCGACCGCGTCACCCGCCCCGAAGCCCTGATTCCGTCCGCCCTTCAGGCGATGAGGGTCCTCAGCGACCCCGTCGAGACCGGCGCGGTCACCCTCGCCCTGCCGCAGGACGTGCAGGCGGAGGCCTTCGACTGGCCGGAGGAGTTCTTCGCCGAGCGGGTGTGGACCGTACGCCGGCCGGGCGCCGACCCGACCGAGCTGGCCGAGGCGGTGCGGGCGGTCCGGGAGGCACGCCGGCCGCTCCTCGTCGCGGGCGGCGGAGTCCACCACAGCCGCGCCGAGGCGGCCCTCGCCGAGTTCGCGGCGGCCACCCGCATCCCGGTCGCCTCCACCCAGGCCGGCAAGGGCTCCCTGCGGTACGACCACCCGCAGGACGTCGGCGGGGTCGGTCACACCGGCACCGCGACCGCCGACGAGCTGGCGCGCACGGCGGACCTGGTGATCGGCGTCGGCACCCGCTACACCGACTTCACCACGGCCTCCGGCACCCTCTTCGAGAACCCGGACGTCCGCTTCCTCAACCTCAACATCGCGCCCTTCGACGGCCACAAGCTCTCCGGGCTCCCGCTGGTCGCCGACGCCCGCAGCGGCCTGGGCGAGCTGACCGAGGCGCTGGTGATGCACGGGCACAAGGTGGCGGAGTCGTACGTCACCGAGTACACCGAGGACAAGGAGCGCTGGGAGCAGTGCGTCGACGCCTGCTTCGAGGCCGGGGAGGAGGACGTACGGCCGACCCAGCCGCAGGTCATCGGCGCCCTGGACGCCCTGGTGGACGAGTCGGACATCGTCATCAACGCGGCCGGCTCGCTCCCCGGCGATCTGCACAAGCTGTGGCGGGCCCGGTCGGTGGACCAGTACCACCTGGAGTACGGCTACTCCTGCATGGGCTACGAGATCCCGGCCGCGCTCGGCGTGAAGCTGGCCGCACCGGAGCGGAACGTGTGGGCGCTGGTCGGCGACGGGACCTATCTGATGATGCCGACGGAGATCGTGACGGCCGTGCAGGAGGGCGTCGCGATCAAGATCCTGCTGGTGCAGAACCACGGGTACGCGTCCATCGGCGGGCTCTCGGAGTCGGTGGGCGGCGAGCGGTTCGGCACCGCCTATCGCTTCCAGGCCGGGGACGGCACCTTCACGGGCGCCCCGCTGCCCGTCGACCTCGCGGCCAACGCGGCCAGCCTGGGTATGCGGGTACTGCGCGCGAAGACCGTGGGGGAGCTGCGCGCGGCGCTCGCCGAGGCGCGCGCCGCCGACACTCCCACATGTGTCTACGTGGAGACCGAAACGTCCGACACTGTGTCGGGCGCGCCTCCGGCGCAGGCCTGGTGGGATGTTCCTGTGGCCGAGACCGCGACCCGACCGTCGGCGGTCAAGGCACGTGAGCTGTACGAACGGCACGTCTCGACCCGACGCCGCCATCTGTAAGAAGGAGTTTCTGGGCATGACGAAGATCGTCAACCACTGGATCGGCGGGAAGACCGCCGAAGGCGCGTCGGGCACGTACGGGCCGGTCACGGACCCGGCGACCGGCGCGGTCACCACGAAGGTCGCGTTCGCGTCGGTGGAGGAGGTGGACTCGGCCGTCGCGGCGGCCAAGGACGCCTTCACCACCTGGGGCCAGTCCTCCCTGGCCCAGCGCACGACCATCCTCTTCCGGTTCCGGGCGCTGCTGGACGCCCACCGCGACGAGATCGCCGAGCTGATCACCGCCGAGCACGGCAAGGTGCACTCCGACGCGCTCGGCGAGGTCGCGCGCGGCCTGGAGATCGTGGACCTGGCCTGCGGCATCAACGTCCAGCTGAAGGGCGAACTGTCCACGCAGGTCGCCAGCCGCGTCGACGTGTCCTCCCTCCGCCAGCCGCTCGGTGTCGTCGCCGGCATCACGCCGTTCAACTTCCCGGCGATGGTCCCGATGTGGATGTTCCCCATCGCCATCGCGTGCGGCAACACGTTCGTGCTGAAGCCGAGCGAGAAGGACCCGTCGGCGTCGGTCCGGATCGCCGAGCTGCTCTCCGAGGCCGGTCTGCCGGACGGCGTGTTCAACGTCGTGCACGGCGACAAGGTGGCGGTGGACCGCCTGCTGGAGCACCCGGACGTCAAGGCCGTCTCCTTCGTCGGCTCGACCCCGATCGCCCGCTACATCCACACCACGGCCTCCGCCCACGGCAAGCGGGTGCAGGCGCTGGGCGGCGCCAAGAACCACATGCTGGTCCTGCCGGACGCCGACCTGGACGCGGCGGCCGACGCCGCGGTGTCCGCCGCCTACGGCTCCGCGGGCGAGCGCTGCATGGCCATCTCGGCGGTCGTGGCCGTGGGCGCGATCGGTGACACGCTGGTGGAGAAGATCCGCGAGCGCGCCGAGAAGATCAAGATCGGTCCCGGCAACGACCCGGCGTCCGAGATGGGCCCGCTGATCACCGCCGCCCACCGCGACAAGGTCGCCTCCTACGTCTCCGGCGCCGCCGCCGAGGGCTCCGAGGTGGTCCTGGACGGCACCGGCTACACCGTCGAGGGCTTCGAGGACGGCCACTGGATCGGCATCTCGCTGCTCGACAAGGTGCCGACCAGCGCCAAGGCCTACCAGGACGAGATCTTCGGTCCGGTGCTGTGCGTGCTGCGCGTCGACACGTACGACGAGGGTGTGGCGCTGATCAACAGCTCCCCCTTCGGCAACGGCACCGCGATCTTCACCCGGGACGGCGGCGCGGCCCGCCGCTTCCAGCTGGAGATCGAGGCGGGCATGGTCGGCGTGAACGTGCCGATCCCGGTGCCGGTGGGCTACCACTCCTTCGGCGGCTGGAAGGACTCGCTCTTCGGCGACCACCACATCTACGGCAACGACGGCACGCACTTCTACACCCGCGGCAAGGTCGTCACCACCCGTTGGCCCGACCCGGCCGACGCCCCGGCCGGCGTGGACCTGGGCTTCCCGCGCAACCACTGAGCCGTAGCCGTACCGTGCCCCGTCCTCCGCGTGCAGGACGGGGCACCGGCGTGTTCAGCCCCGCTGCCGCCTCATCCACGCGGTGACGTCACCGGTCTGCCCGGCGGGCGGCGCCTCGACCGTGGCCGCCCTCGCGAACCCGTCGAAGTCCATGGTCAGCGTCAGGAGGCCGGTCTTCTCCCGGATCCGGACGGGCAGGCCGTCGGTGCCGATCCAGACGTCGGCGGTCATGGAGGCCGCCGCGGCGGTCAGCGAGCCGATCGGGCTGTTCCGGTCTCCGTAGACGTCCTTGAACCCGCGGCTCCAGTGCGCCCGGTCGACCACGGCGCGGTAGTGGGTCGCACGGCGTCCGTCCACCGTGCGTGTGCCGAGGTCGTCGACCTCGTCGGCACCCTTCAGCCCCCGCAGGGCCACGGCCGGGCTGCTGCCGGCACCGGAGAGGGCCCGGGCGCCCTTGCCGCCGTACACGGCCGAGGCGTCGAAGCTCATCCACTGCTTGCCCTTGAGCGGTCCGGAGGGCTGCGGGTCGACGTCGTAGTAGTAGACGCCGCGCACGAACAGACAGCGGATCCTCGGCGCGTGCCGCACCTTCTGCATGCCCGCCTGCCGGGTGTCCATCTCGACGTCGTAGGCGTATCCGTGGCCCCAGGAGTACGTGCCCTCCATGGCGACCGGCGGGCCGCCCATGCCGTAGTCGACCGTCATCCGCACGTGGGCCGAGCCCAGCGCGTCGGTCCGGTCGCCCGCCCGGGCCAGCGCCGCCGTCGCCTCGTCGGCCTTCCGCGTACCGCACCCGGCGGTGACCGCCAGGACCGCCAGGACCGCCGCCGTGACCGCCGCCCAGGTCCCTGTGTGCCGCATCCCCATGGCCGGGCACTGTAGTGGACCCGACTGGCATGCACGCGACCAGCAGGCCCGTCCGGATAGCGGACGGCTGACATTTTTTTGAAACCTGGGCTGCGGTTCCCGTTCAGGCGGTACGAAACGGATGGCGAAGGGCTGACGGGCGAATTGCCTTGGAAAGCAAGGTCACACTCGGCTGCGGCTTGATGGATGCCCTTATTGGTGTTCGCGGCCTGGGAATGTGATCCGGCGTGAGCTGCTCCGCAAGTGCGGATTCCGAAGGTAAACGGTCATTGACGCGGCGGTTTTCGTCGGGGTTCTCTATGCAGGCCGGGAGCGGACGAGATGAACGTATGACGAATCCGCCGGAGGCGATAGCGCTCCCGACCCCCACCCTCAGCCGTACGAGTCGATCGGAACCGCCGCATGAGCGACACGCTCCCGAAGTCCGTGGTCGATACCGCGCCCGCCCCCTCACCGGGCCTGAAGCGTTCCATCGGTGTCGTCGGCGGCACCCTGCTGACGCTGTCCTGCGTCACGCCCGCCTCCACGCTCTTCGTGATCGTGCCCGACCTGTTCTCCAGCCTGGGCACGGCGACGGCGCTCTGCATCGCCATCGGCGCGCTGCTCTGCATCCCCGTGGCGTTCTGCTACTCGGAGCTGGGCACGCTCATCCCCAGCGCGGGCGGCGAGTACGCCATCGTCTCCACCCTCGCCGGACGGCTCGCCGGCTGGCTGGCCTTCGTGATGTCGCTGCTCGTCGTGATGATCGTCCCTCCGGTCATCGCGATGGGCACCGCCGACTACCTCGCCCCGGTCGTCCACCTCGACCCGTCCTGGACGGGCGCCGGCGTGATGATCGCCGCCACCCTCGCCGGTCTGCTGGACCTGCGCGCCAACGCCTGGATCACCGGCATCTTCCTGGTCCTGGAGGTCGTCGCCGCCGGAGTCGTCGCCCTCCTCGGCTTCACCCACTCGCACCGCGGTGTGGGCAGCCTCGGCTCGATGCAGGTCGCCGGCGAGCACGCCCACATCAACCCGGTCACGGCCATGATGGTCCTCTCCGGGCTCGCCATCGCCCTCTTCGCCACCCAGGGCTTCTCCACCGCCGTCTACCTCTCCGAGGAGCTGGAGAACCCGCGCCGCAACGTCGCGCGCACCGTCCTCGCGACCCTCGCCATCTCCAGCGTCGTCATCCTGGTGCCGGTCGTGGCGATCACCCTCGGCGCCGGTGACCTGAAGGCCCTGACCGGCGGCGACATCTCCAGCATGGTCATCGCCTGGAGCAACTCGGGCGTCGGCACCTTCGTCAGCCTGTGCGTCGCCCTCGCGATCATCAACGCGGGCATCGTCATGGTCATCCAGAACTCCCGCGTCCTGTTCGCCTCCGCCCGCGACAAGGCCTGGCCGACCCCGGTCAACAACGCCCTCGCCAAGCTCGGCCGGTTCGGCTCCCCCTGGGTCGCCACCCTCGTCGTCGGCGTCCCGGGCGCGTTCCTCTGCTTCGTCAACCTGGACACCCTCTACGGCGTCACCGGCGTCGCCGTCACCGGCCTGTACCTGCTGGTCGCGATCGCCTCGCTGCTCGCCCGGCGCGGCACGCACGGCGGCAGGACGGCGTGGCGGATGCCGCTGTGGCCGGCGATGCCGGTCCTGCTGATCGCGGTCCTCGTCTACATTCTGGTCGAGCAGGACCCGATGTACCTGTGGTGGACCGGCGGCATCACCGCGGTCGCCACCCTCTACTGGGCCTTCTACCTCCGCCCGCGCCGCGAGACCCGCTGGCTGGTGTCCCTCCCGGAGGACGTCCGGCTCGCCGAAGAGGTGCAGGTCGCCGAGGGCGCGCCGGTCGCCGGAATCACTCCGGTCGCCGAGGGCGCGCAGGCGTAGGGGCCGGCTCACGGCTCCGGGCCCCGCGCCCCCCGGCGGGGGGCGCGGGGCCGTCCCCATGGTGACCAGCCCGACGGCGTGGGACCGGCAGGCCCGCGTACCACGGCTGGTGTACGCCGGGCAGGGCCCGTACTCCTGCGGGAGGGGCGGGCGTTCAGCCCAGCGGCCCCGTCCGGTGTCGGTGGCGGCCCGTACCGTTGAGTCATGGATCTCCGGGTGCCTTCCGCGCGAGGGCTGCTGAAGGGGCCGCGCCGGCTTGTCGCCGCCGCGGCCGCCGTCGTGGTACTCGCCGGCGCCGGGACGTGGACCGCGGCCGTCGCCTCGGACGACACGCGGACAGTGCATACGAGCGACCAGGTCATGCCGGTCGACGGTGTGCGCCTGGACACCTCGTTCTTCACCCCGGCCGACGCCGGCCGCCACCCCGCCGTCCTGCTGGCGCACGGCTTCGGCGGCAGCAAGGACGACATGCGGCAGCAGGCCGAGGACCTCGCCCGGCACGGCTACGCGGTCCTGACCTGGTCGGCGCGGGGCTACGGCAGGTCCACCGGCAGGATCGGCCTCAACGATCCGAAGGGTGAGGTCGCCGACGTCTCCCGGCTCATCGACTGGCTGGCGAAGCGGCCCGAAGTCCAGCTCGACAAACCGGGCGACCCGCGCGTGGGCATGGCCGGCGCCTCCTACGGCGGCGCGATCTCCCTGCTCACCGCCGGCTACGACCACCGGGTCGACGCCATCGCCCCGGCGGTCACCTACTGGAACCTCGCGGACGCCCTGTTCCCGGACGGCGTGTTCAAGAAGCTGTGGACCGGGATCTTCTTCAACTCCGGTGGCGGCTGCGCCCACTTCGAGCCCGAGCTGTGCCGGACCTACAACCGCGTCGCCGAGTCGGGCGTCCCGGAGCAGGCCGACCGGGGGCTCCTGGAGGAGCGCTCGCCGTCCGCCGTCGGCTCCCGCATCAAGGTCCCCACCCTGCTGGTGCAGGGCCAGACGGACTCCCTGTTCACCCTGAGCCAGTCCGACGCGGCCCAGCAGGCGATCCGGGCCAACGGCGCGCCCGTGGACGTCGACTGGATCGCAGGCGGCCATGACGGCGGGGACCTGGAGACCGGCCGGGTGCAGGCACGCGTGCGTGCGTGGTTCGACCGGTATCTGAAGGGCGACAAGAGCGCCGACACCGGCCCGGCCTTCCGGATCACCCGCACCGGCGGCGTCGACTCCACCAACGGCACCGCCCAGCTGCGCGGTGCGAGCGCCGGTGCCTACACCGGCCTGCGCGACCACCCGCGCGGCATCGCCCTGACCGGCGGCACCCAGCACGTGACCAGCCCGGCCGGCGCCAGCCCGCCCGGCGTCTCCGCGCTGCCCGGCCTCGGCGGCTCCGGTGGCCTCACCCAGCTGTCCGCGCTCGGCGTCGGCGTCTCCCTGGACTTCCCCGGCCAGTACGCCGCCTTCGCATCGGCGCCCCTGACCCACGACCTGCAGATCACCGGCACCCCGACCGCGACCGTCCGCATCACCTCCACCAGCGACGACGCCGTCCTCTTCGGCAAGGTCTACGACGTCGGCCCCGGCGGCACCCGGCAGGTCCTGCCCTCCCAGCTCGTCGCCCCCTTCCGGGTGACCGGCGCCAAGGCCGGCAAGGACGTCACGGTCACCCTCCCGGCGATCGACCACGAGGTGCGCAAGGGCCACCGGCTGCGCCTGGTCCTCGCCTCCACCGACCTCGGCTACGCCTCACCGAACGCACCGGCCACCTACACCGTCACGCTCAAGGGAGACCTGAGCGTGCCGACGGCGCCGGCCGTCACCACCGCCGCGGCGCCCCTGCCGGCCTGGGTGTGGTGGCTCCCGGCGGCCGGTGCGGTCGCCGCGCTCGCCCTGCTGCTCACCACCCGCCGCCGTACGGCCGGCCCCGCCCCGGACCCGGAGCTGGCCGAAGTCCCGCTGGTCATCAAGGACTTGAGCAAGCGGTACGCGAAGTCCGCCGACCGGTACGCGGTGCGCGAGCTGTCCTTCCGGGTGGAGAAGGGCCAGGTGCTCGGCCTGCTCGGACCCAACGGCGCGGGCAAGACCACCACCCTGCGCATGCTGATGGGCCTGATCACCCCGGACGACGGCGAGATCCGCGTCTTCGGCCACGCCGTCCGGGCCGGCGCTCCCGTGCTGTCCAGGGTCGGCGCCTTCGTGGAGGGCGCGGGCTTCCTGCCGCACCTGTCCGGCCGGGAGAACCTGGAGCTGTACTGGAGGGCCACCGGCCGCCCGCCCCAGGACGCCCACCTGGAGGAGGCCCTGGAGATCGCCGGGCTCGGCGACGCGCTCGCCCGCGCGGTGCGCACCTACTCGCAGGGCATGCGCCAGCGTCTCGCCATCGCCCAGGCCATGCTCGGCCTGCCCGACCTGCTCATCCTCGACGAGCCCACCAACGGCCTCGACCCGCCCCAGATCCGCGAGATGCGCGAGGTGATGATCCGCTACGCGGCCGCGGGCCGCACGGTCATCGTCTCCAGCCATCTCCTCGCCGAGGTCGAGCAGTCGTGCACGCACCTGGTGGTGATGGACCGCGGCCGGCTCGTCCAGGCCGGCCCGGTCGCCGAGATCGTCGGCTCCGGCGACACGCTGCTGGTCGGCACCGCCCTGCCCGTGGACGAGCCGGTCGTGGAGAAGGTGGCCGCGCTGCCCGGCGTCGCCTCCGCCGTGCGCACCGACGACGGCCTGCTGATCCGGCTGTCTCCCGGGGGCACGGCCCAGCGGCTGGTCGTGGAGCTGGTGCGGCTGGACGTGCCGGTCGCCTCGGTCGGTCCGCACCGCCGCCTGGAAGACGCCTTCCTCACCCTGATCGGAGGTTCAGCATGAGCACGCTCACCGAAGTCGCCTCCGGCTATCAGACGCGGCACACCCTGCCCCTGCGGGTCGAGCTGGTCCGCCAGCTCAAGCGCCGGCGCACCCTGGTCATGGGCGCGATCCTCACCCTCCTCCCCTTCGTGCTGCTGATCGCCTTCGCCATCGGCGGCGACCCGTCGAGCCGCAACGGCCAGATCACCCTGATGGACACGGCCACCGCGTCCGGCGCCAACTTCGCCGCGGTGAATCTGTTCGTGTCGGCCGGCTTCCTGCTGGTGATCCCGGTCGCCCTGTTCTGCGGGGACACGGTCGCCTCGGAGGCGGGCTGGTCCTCCCTGCGCTATCTGCTCGCCGCGCCCGTGCCCCGCGCCCGGCTGCTGTGGTCCAAGCTGGTCGTGGCGCTCGGGCTGAGCCTCGCCGCGATGATCCTGCTCCCCGTGGTGGCCCTCGCGGCGGGTACGGCGGCGTACGGCTGGGGGCCGCTGCAGATACCGACGGGCGGTGCGCTCGACAGCGGTACGGCGGTGCAGCGCCTGGCGGTGACGGTGGCGTACATCTTCGTGTCCCAACTGGTCACCGCCGGACTGGCGTTCTGGCTGTCGACGAAGACGGACGCCCCGCTCGGCGCGGTCGGCGGCGCGGTCGGCCTGACCATCGTCGGCAACGTCCTGGACGCCGTCACCGCCCTCGGTCACTGGCGCGACTTCCTGCCCGCGCACTGGCAGTTCGCCTGGGCCGACGTCGTCCAGCCACAGCCGGAGTGGTCCGGCATGATCCAGGGCGCCGCGGTCTCCATGACGTACGCCCTGGTGCTGTTCGCCCTGGCCTTCAGAGGTTTCGCCCGCAAGGACGTGGTTTCATAATTTCTTTTTTCGTGTTTCTTTTTCCGTCGGCATATCGACCGCCGCAAGCTTGACGCATCATAGGATCAATCGATTCGCCGACCAGATGTGAATCACTCCGAGGGATCCGAATAATGTGCGCTCCTTCGCTGCAGAAATCTTCATGCGTATGGAGTAGTGCATCGCTTTGGGTGGGCTGTGGACTGCTATGTTCTGCGTCTGTTGGATCAGAGGTAACTCCAAGTGAGGTGACCATGAAGAAGGCAGTTCTCACAACTGCGACGTTGGCCATCGGCGTGAGTCTCGTGGGTGGCTCCGCCGTCGCGGCGTCGGGCACCGCCAAAGCGCCTGCCCACGAAACCGAGCCTCTCGGTCTTATTTCCCAGACCGAGGTAACTCCGGCGATCGTCCCCGCGGCCGACACCGTGATGCGGGTGGCCAAGCAGGGCAACCTCACCAAGGGCAGTGCGTTCGACGAGAACCAGTCAGCGAGGGTCACCGGCACAAACAAGGCGGCGAGGGTTTCCGGCGTATACCTGGACGGGATGGGGCGCGACAGCAGCAAGAAGCCCGCAATTCCGGTAAAGAACCCGGTCGGAACCGGATCCGTTCAGCTCCATCCGCTGAAGGGACCGACCAGCGTCGGGCTCGGTAGCCTGCTCAACCAGGGGTGACACGTAAACCGTCAGGAGTCGGTGCGGTGAAAGTCGCCGGAATTCTGACGTTCTGATCCGGTTCTCGGCATCCACGTCGGGCGCCTCGAGGGCGTAGCACGGAGCTGGAGCCGGACCAGCAGTTCCGCGCTCGCTCCGGTGCCCGATGCCGTGCCCGGGATGCGCCTCAAGCCTGACCTGGGACGATGGTGTCCGCGTTGAGGGGCGGCGGTTGTGGAGCGGTCGGCCTCAGTGGCCTCCGACCCGACGGTCTCCCGGCTGGTCGACCCCTGGCATGGGCGGAACCGATTGTCCCGGGGGAGATCTGGGCCGCGCGAGCCCAAGTCGGTGAGTACGTACAGAAGTTGACATGTTCCTCGGCGCCGGACGCCGCTGCGACCTGGAAGAAGACCTTTGGGCACCATCGGCTGATGGGCTTCGTCGACCACGGCCGAGGTGGGAGTGGCGAGCCGGTCGCGGGCCTGCTGCGACCCGGCAACGCCGGCAGCAACACCGCCGCCGACCACCTCACCACCGCCCAACTCGCGCTGGCTCAGCTGCCCAAACACCATCGACGTGGGCGGCGGACACTCATCCGTACCGACTCCGGCGGTGGGTATCCGCGTGGACACCGGACGGCGCCAAGGTCACCGGGCTCGACGCCGGCAGCGACTGCCTGAAGGGCCGGCCCAAGGGGATGCGGCTGAGCGTCCGCAGGGAATGCCCGCACGCCCAGTTGCGCTTCACCGACGCCGACGGGCTGCGTTTGACCTGCTTCGCCACCGAGACCACCGGCCACAAGATCGCCCAGTTGGAGCTGCGGCATTGCCGGCGGGCCCGTGCCGAGGACAGCATTCCCTCAGCCCGCGCCACCGGCCTACGCAACCTGCCCCTGCACGACGGCGCGGAATCAGATCTGGCTGAAGATCGTCCAGATCGCCCTGGACCTGCTGGCCCGAGTGCCGAGGCTCGCCCTGCCTGGCCGGGCCCGTTCTCTGGGAGCCCCGCCGCCTGCGAGTCCGCTTGCCCCGCGCCGCCGCCCAGTCCGTCACCGCCGCCCGCCGCCGACACCTCAGGTTCGCCGGAGCCCTGTCACCCGACGGCCACCTGATGCGACAGTCCGGCCGCCGTCACACCCGAAAAACACCGGCGGACGCAGATCGGCCGCCCGTACGAGCTGACGGCCAATCGCAAAAGATTAATGTCGGTCAGTGGGCCGGACTCATGTCGGCGTCGGCTTTTGTTTCCCGTGCGGCACTTGGGAAGCGGGCATGGCATCGTTCCGCCATCCGATGGAATCTGTCCGATATGGCTGGTGTCCGCGTGACTTTCCGCAGCATATTTCGGTTTCTTGCCATGTAAGTGAGGTTAGCGTGAATCCAGGAAGGAACCGAGTTGACCAGGAAGTTCGCGGTCGTCACTGCCCTCGCCCTTAGCGCCCTCTGCGGTAGCGCAGGCATTGCCTCCGCCCACTCGAACACGACCAACGTCACGGGTGGTGACGGCTTTTCGGAGTCCCCGGTCGTCGTGAACGCACCTCAGCAGGGTGTGCTCGTCGTCAACGGCGCCTTGGTCGATGGCCGCTGCGTCGCGCCGTGGTCCAACGGTGCCGTCCTCGGCGGAGTGGTCCCGCCGCACTCGCGCTACGCCGCGTGCAACACGGCGCCGGTCGACCAGTCGACGCTCCGCGAGGCGGCCGGCATCCTCTGACCCCTGCTCCGGGCAATTCCGAGCAGGTGAACCCCCTCGAAACGCAGTCCGGAAAGGACATCCCATGCGTAACAAGGTTACGGCCATCTCCGCTCTTGCCGCGGGTGTCGTCTTGGCGGCAGGCGGCACCGCCGCGGCCGACAACTGCACGACCGTCAAGGGCGGCAGCGGCTTCTCGTCGTCCCCCGTCGTCGTGAACGCTCCTCAGCAGGGCGCGCTCGTCTCCAACGGCACGCTCGTCGACCTCCGCTGCCTCGCCCCGTGGTCCAACGGTGCGGTGCTCGGCGGCGTCTACGCGCCCCACTCGCGCTACGCCGCGTGCAACACGGGGTCGGTCGACCAGAAGGCGGGCGTCGAGGCGGCCGGCCTCCTCGGCTGAACCACCAGTGCTCTGATCACATCGGTTCCGTCTCCTTCCGATCTTCAACAAACCGAAAGGCGCATCCATGCGTAACAAGGTTACGGCCCTCAGTGTCCTGGCTGCGGGCATCGTCCTGGCCGCCGGCGGTACTGCCTCGGCCGACGACAACAGCACCACCGTCACCGGCGGGAGTGGCTTCTCGGAGTCCCCGGTCGTCGTGAACGCTCCTCAGCAGGGGCTCGCCGTTGTCAACGGCGCCCTGGTCGACGGCCGCTGCCTCGCGCCGTGGTCCAACGGTGCCGTGCTCGGCGGAGTGGTCCCGCCGCACTCGCGCTACGCCGCGTGCGACACGGCGCCGGTCGACCAGTCCGTCCTTGCCGAGGCCTCGGGTCTGATCTGACGCCCCTTCAGACTGGCGGCCCGCCGTGCCTCGGTGGGCCGCCGTCGGCATTTCCGCCCATGCTTTTTCGTACGAGGCACGACGTCACGTCCGCGTGCTGTGTGGCGAAACAAAGCAAGGCCGGCTCCGAGAACACCGGAGCCGGCCCGAAAGCCCAGCGGATGCGTCTTCTACTTCAAGTTGGGAAGCGCGGCGGGCGGCTTGCCGTTGAGGGGGTTCGGCAGGGCGCCGCCCAAGACGGGGGTCTCGACGACACCCGACTTCTTCACGCCGTCCGCCGCGTGCTTGATGTCGCCGGCCAGGGCACCGGTCGGCATCTCGGCTGCATTGGGGAGAGACCGGGCAACCGTCTTCCCGTCATCGATGAGGCCCTGTGCTGGTACGTCCGCCGCGACGGCCGGCGCCGCCGTGGCGGCCATGGCCAAGGCGCCGACAACGATGGCGGCAGCCTTCAGACTCTTCATTGGATTCCTTTCAATCTTGCTTCCGTCGGGCTAACGAGTGAAAGACGCAACGGGAAACTCCGCGGCGGCAGGTTCCTGGAACTCATACATCCCGAATGACTCTGCGAATAATTTCATCGGATTGCCTGCGCGTGAGGCTGCCCTTCCGGCACGGCTGACGATGTCGCGGATAAAAGCGGATAAGTGACTGGTATGGTCCGTGAATCCGACGCTTATGCCGAGACCAGGGTTCGCACACTTTGTGCTGGATTCAGAATGTTTCGCAGGTGCTCGCCGCCCACGACGTACAGCAGACCACGGACGCAGTGATCGACGTGTACCGCGAACCGCTCGGCACCGTCACCACGCCGGCCCTGGTACCCGCCCGGACCAGAGAGCCCATCACCACATGACCGGCCCCTCAGGCGGTCACGTCGAGCGGTTCCGAGCGGTGCGTCGTGTGCCTTCCGTCGGTGGCGGCGATCGTGTAGCGGTGATGTGAGCCCGGAGGGACGGAATCCGTGTACGTCATGTCGGGTCGGTCCCATTCGACCGACCGCCGCTTCGGCGAGGCCACGAGAACACCGTCTCGGTAGATCCGGTACGTCAACTCTGCGTCGTCCCTGTCCCATGTGGCACGCCAGGCGAGCGTGACCTTTCCGGCGTGAGTACGCCGGGCCGTGAGCCGGGGCGCGGCTTGCGGGGCAGTGTCGCCGGGGCCGGTGCCGAAGCGCGTCAGCCCCTGCTGTGGTCTGCCGTTGACCGCGGTGAACTCGCCGCCTGCCCAGAGGACGTTGCCGGCCATCACGAGCGTCCGGGGGCCGACTCCCTCACCGATGCCGTCATCGGTGTCGGGGAACCAGTGCAGGATGCTCCTGTCACTGACCGACTCGGCCAGGAAATGCCGTCGGGGCCCGTCGGGGAAGCCCCCGGGGGTGAGGCCGCAGTAGTGGGCGTGGGATGCGCTGTACAGGACGCCCTTGTACACGACGACATCCTGAGTGGCGCCCAGACACGTGTCCTTCCAGACCATCGTGCCGTCGGACAGCCGGCCCGCAATCCGGCCGTCGAAGATGCCCGTTCCCTCGCCCTCGGCTCCCAGGTAGAAGCGGTCGCCGTTGCGGGTCAGTGACGTCACCGCGGATCGTTCCGGCAGCCAGTCGTGGAAGGACTTCACCGTCGAACCGGTCGTGGGACTCAGGGAGACCAGGGCCTGCTCCGGCTGGCCGTTGACGTGGTGGAACTTTCCGCCGACGAGCACCTGTCCCCGGTCGGACGCGGCCAGGATGGCCCGGACCGGCCCGTCGACGTCCGCCTTGAACGGCAGCAGTGTGCCGCTGCGGCTGAACGCCGCGACGCGCCTTCTCTCCTGGCCGTCGACCACCGTGAAATCGCCAGCCAGGTACACGGTCGTGTCGGTGGTCTCGATGGCCCGTACGGGCGCCGCCACGGCGGGGCGGAAGTCCCGACGCAGCGAGCAGTCGGCCGTGTTGAGCGCTGTCGCACTGGACACGCCGGTGCCGTCGACCCTGTCGAACGATCCGCCGACGTACAGCACTTTGCCGTCGCGTGACGCCTTCAGCGCCCGTACCGTCCCGGCACCTTTAGTGAAGGAGTGGGCACACGGCAGCAGTTTGCCGGTCAACGCGTCGAAGGCCGCGAAGTTCTTCCGGGCGACCTGCTTCCGGCCGGGCTTCGCGCCGGGCGGGCGGACGTTGTCGAAGGTGCCGCCGACGTACACGACACCGCGCGCGTACTCGACCGACCAGACGATGCCGTCCGTCTGCCAGGTCGCCAACGGGGCCGCGGTCAGCGTTCTTTCACCACGCGGAGTTTTTTCGGTACGGAGGACTTTTACGTCGCGTGCCTGCGAGCCGAAAGCGGACGTGAGCGATGCGGCCGCGAGGAGGACCACTGTGGAAGCCGTCATGACGGTCCTGGCCGCGTTTTTCCTTAGTCGCATGGAACTTGAAAGTAGACCCGGTCCCCGGATATCGCGACGCCACGACGGCGCGCTCCGCTCTTCAGGCTCTTACTGAAGCTCGGATGGCCTAGGAAAAGGAGTCGTAACCCGTGACAGCATGCTGTTCGTGGGAATGTCGGGCGAGATCAAGTACCCGAGCTCTGGTACCCAAGCAATGAGGAGGAGTGCTCGTCATGCGAGTAGCTGCCCGAACAAAAACGCGGTCACGGCGGTTGGGTTGGGGAGCGGGGCTCGTCGGCGCCGGCCTGACCGCGACCGCGGCATTCGGTATCGCTTTCGGCTCCGTGTCGGCCCACGCCGCCCCCCGAGCGACGCAGGCGTGCACGTCGTGCCAGTCGAAGCCGCCCACGTCTGGGTGTCCGGCGTGCCAGTCGAAGCCGCCCACGTCCGGGTGTCCGGCGTGCCAGTCGAAGCCGCCCACGTCCGGGTGTCCGGCGTGCCAGTCGAAGCCGCCCACGTCTGGGTGCGGGTGCCACACGACGCCGCCCCCTCCACCGATCTGTCCCTCGGGCTCGACCGCGGTCAGCGTGACCAAGCCCAGGACCGAGTCCGTGGCGATCCCCGGTGACGGAAGCTTCCAGCTCACCGTCTCCAGCACCGCCCAGGGACAAGTGTTCAGCTTCAACATCCCGGGATCCGCTCACCGTTCCGTGGTCAGGGTCACCGCCACGGGCGGCACCGCCGGCTCCATCGTGACCAACTACGACAGCTCAACGGGCTTCCCCGACGGCGTTGCCGCCGACGGTCCGCTGCACGCCCCGGTCAACTCGATCGGGAAGTACGCGAACCTCAGCCGCATCGACTTCTGTGTCAAGCCCACCAAGTACCACTGAGAAACAGGCAGGTGAGGGGGCCCGGGACGTTCCGGGCCCCCCAGGGCAGGGGAGGGAGCGGGCCGGGGGACACCACAGGGGCGCTGGGGGTTGCCGGGGGGGGGATGTGTCGCTGGTGGGCGCGGTGTCTCCCGAGGATCGAAGCCTCCGGGATGTACGTCGTCCGCAAGGCCTCATCGCGGTCGGCGGAACTGCTCGAGGCCCTCGACGGACGAACGTGACCTGATGTCCGCCGGGATGAAAGAGAGACAGCGGCGGAAGGGAAGCGGCAGGTGCCGGACGCCATACGTCCGGCACCCGGTTGACTACTTCTGGGACGTCGACTACTTCTGGGACGCGGCCCGGCGGCCCCGCCGGTACAGGACGGTTCCGGCGGCCAGCAGAGTCCCGCTGGCGGCCAGGGCTGCGAAGGTCTCCTCCGTGCCGGTATGGGCCAGCTCGGGAGGCTTGTGCGCCGGCGGCCGGGTGTAATGGTGAGGGTGATGTACCGGCAGGCTCCGGTGGCGTTGCGGTGGCTCGGACGGCGTCGGTGCGGGCCCGTCGTCGCCGTAGCTTCCGTGGGAGGGCTGGGGGCTCGGTTCGTCGTCGCCGTAGCCTCCGTGGGAGGGCTGGGGGCTCGGCTTCGTCGTGTGGGTGGAGGAAACACGGCGGGAGGAATCGTCGGAGGTGTCAGCGGCGGCCGAGGACTCCTCTGCCGTCCTGCGCGCCCTCTGCTTCGCGCCTTCCGTGTGCCCGATGGCCCGGTCGGCGCCTGCCTCACCCGGGATGTCCCGCTGATCCGTGTTTCCGGACATCGAAGCGAATAGGTCGGCCCCTGTCACCCGCGGACCGGAGTCCGCGAATGCCCATGAGCCGCACAGAGTCAGGGTGCCTGTCGCGGCGGCCGCCACGATCAATCCCTTGCTCAGGGTCTGTCGCACTCTCTTGTCTTTCCTCTCGGAAGGATTCGGAAGCCGGCCCCTGGAGCCTGAGAAGGGGCTCCTCAGCGGGCCGTGGGGTGTTGTTCCGCGCGGTCGTCGCAGGGGCGTTATGTCGCTGGATATGCCGCCCGTTCACACGTGTCACGACGTGCAGACTGTGAACGAAATATGGAGCCCGAAGATACTCGGATGCGTGAAACGGCGGGGAATTCACCCGATCGCCCACCCGCCACGGCAGCAGTAAGCCTTGATTGTCGCGGCGTCCGTGCAGGTGAGCGGCCGGACCGACCGCCCGGCACCCGGCCCGCGCCACGACGAACCCGCGGCCGGCGGACGTCACGGCAACGGCGCCTCCAGCGGCAGCGCGGCCGCCGCCGGCGACGGCAACCGCAGCGGAGTGCCCCGCAGCCGGCGCCGTACCCCGCGTACCAGCGTGCCGGCCGTGAAGGTCGCGCCGTGCACGAAGCGCATCGCCGGGCCGAAGCCACCGGCCGTGATCAGACCGGCCAGGAACAGGCCGGGGTACGACGACTCGAACTCTGGCCCCACCTCCGGCGCCCCGTCGGGACCGGTCGCCAGCAGCGCCCGCAGCTCGGGGGAGAGCAGTCGCAGCCGGTCCCGGGTGGCCCGGAAGCCGGTCGCCGCGATCACATGCCCGGTGCGCAGCGACGGTGCCCCGGTGCCGGCACCCGCGAGCTCCAGACGCAGTCCGTCCGGCACTTCACGGGCCGTCACGATTTCTTGGCCGAGCAGCACCTCCACCCGGCGCTCCACCCGCTCGCGCACCCACCACGCACCC
This sequence comes from Streptomyces sp. NPDC048191, assembly GCF_040652655.1. NCBI lineage: Bacteria > Bacillati > Actinomycetota > Actinomycetes > Kitasatosporales > Streptomycetaceae > Streptomyces > Streptomyces sp. NPDC048191. The sequence goes on along the minus strand of NZ_JBEZMO010000006.1, from coordinate 218,667 downwards.
GCCGGACCGAGCGCGTCGGTCACGATCCGGGTCCGGGTCCGCTCCGGCAGCCGCCGGTACAGGCCGGGCCGCTCGGCGTAGAACCAGTTCCGCCAGCCGGGGCCGAGGCCGCTGTGCGGGGCACGGGCCGAGCGCCACCAGGGGCGCTTCCAGGGCGGCGGCACGTCGTTCCAGTACAGCCGGTCCGCGCGGGCCAGCACCCGTACCCGGGTGCCCTGTTCGGCGAGGAGCGCGGCCGTCTCCAGGGCCGCCTGGCCGCTGCCGACAACCGTGACGTCCCGGTCGCGGAAGCGGTCGAGGTCGGCGTGGTGGCTGCTGTGCGAGACGAGCGCCGGGGGCATATGGCGCAAGGGCCGCGGGATCTCGGTGAACGGCAGCACACCGACGGCCAGCGCGACCGTCCGCGCGGTGAGCGTCTCGCCGTCCTCGGTGACGGCCTCGAAACCGCCCGCACGGGGCGCCAGCCCGGTCACCGTCCGCTCGTCGACCGGGGGTACGGCGTTGCGCGCGAACCACAGTCCGTACTCGGCGAATACCTCCAGCGGGAGCGGTTCGGCGTGCCGGGCGGCGAGGCCGCGGAAGGCGCAGAAGACGTCGAGTCGCCAACGCCCCTCCGGATCCGAGAGGTTGGAGGCCCACGGCTCCGATTTCAGGAACATTCCGCGAGGCATGTGGTCGCGCCAGGACACCATGGGCCGGCCGAGCACGCGGACACTCAGCCCGGCCGCCGCGGCGTGCGACGCGATGGACAGCCCGTACGGGCCGGCGCCCACCACCAGCAGGTCGTACATCAGCAACTGCTCGCTTTCTCGTCCTCACGGAAGTCGTCCGTGATGCCGGTGATCTGGGTGATGCTGGTGATGTCGGGGGCGCCCGCTTGGTTCACGAGGCGCGGTGCGCTCGCCGGTGCGTTCGCCGGCGTGGGGGTGCGGGGGTGCAGGCGGTCGGTGACCTGGCTCGCGAGGCGGCCGGCAGCGCGCCGGCTCCACAGCGCCCACATCGCCCGGCCCGGCGCCGGGTCGTCCGCCGCATGCCAGGCCAGCTCCTGGCCCGCCGGCGCACCCCGCAGCGCCGCCAGCGGGGCGTAGTTCTCCACCACGAACCGCCTGCCCGGCAGCGGCATGTCCGCAGGCAGCGGGCGGTGGGTCAGATCCAGGTGCAAAGCGCGCACGACGTCCAGGCCGGAGCCGTCGGTGAACAGCCGGAACTGGGCGCCGGGGCGCGGGTTGAAGTCCAGCAGGTGGTAGCGGCCGGTGCTGCCGCAGCGGCGGAAGTCCAGGTCGAAGATGCCCCGGTAGCCCAGTTCGCGGGTGAGCCGCTCGGCCAGCGCCGTGACCTGCGGGTTGGGTGTCCATCGGCCGACCGCGGTCAGACCCGCGCCGCGCGGCCAGGCCAGGTGTTTGCGGCCGGTGCCGCCCGCCCGGACGGCGCCGGTGCGGTCGGCGTAGCCGTGGCAGAACCAGTCATGGTCCGGGCCCGGCAGCAGGAACGTCTGGAGCAGCAGCAAGCTGCCCGCCTCGGCGCTGCGCAGGAACAGCTCCCGGGCCTCACGTGCCGAGCGCACCAGCACGGTCGAGCGCAGCCCGCTGCCGGCCGGCACCAGCCAAGGTCGGCTCCACTTGGCCACCAGCGGCAGCCCCAGCCGCCTCGCGGCCGCCGCCGCGTCCTCGGCGCTGTCCGGGACCAGGGTCACCGGGTGCGGGACGCCGGCGGCGGCGCAGAGTTCGGCCAGCCTCGCCTTGTCAGCGACGCGTTCGGGCAGCGAGTCGGGCTGCTGCGGCAGCAGATAGGCGGGCGCCAGCTCCTCGCGCAGTCGGCCGGCCGCGATGGCGCTCGCGTCGTCCAGCGGGATCAGCACCGCCGGACGCGCCACGTGGGCCGCGACCCGGAGCAGGGTGGCGGCGATGTCGCCGGGGGACGCACCGGGGCGCGGTGGGGGATGCAGCCGGCGCACGAAACGCGACGTGTGTACAGGGCTTCGGGTGGAATCGGCGACGACATGCACTTCCACTTCGGCCCTGCCGAGCGAGCGCACGGCGCCCAGGGTGCCGTGATGAAAGGGATTCCGGTCGATCCGCAACAGCACCGCGGGGACCTGGTTGTCCAGCAACGACACGGATTTCTCCTCCTTTTCTGTTCCGTTCGCCCGTGCGGGGGTCCGTACCGCCTGAAAGCCGCAACCGCACTGGCGGAATACACGTTGATATGACTGTGTGTCAGTAGCGGGGAATGCGAGGCCAGGGCGCAGCCGAGCGGAGAGAGGAGCGGACATGGCCGCACAGCAGGACGGGGCTCGGTCCCGGCGGTTGGCCGTCGTGGCGGTGACGGCCGTCGCGTCGGTCGCTTTGGCGGTCGGCCCGGGTTTCGCCGCGGGCCCAGGTGCGGCGCAGGCCGCCGCACCACCCGCTCCGCCCTCGACCACCCCGGCACCGGTCATTCCGGCACCGGTCACCCCGGCACCCGTCCTCCCGACATCGGTCATCCCGGCTCCCGCGCCCGCCAAGCCCGCCGTGCTGCCGTTCGGCGCCTTCCTCGACTCGGGACCGCTCGGGGTCGCGCGCATGGCCGACTTGAGCCGCTGGCTGGGCGGGACCGAGGTGAAGGTCGCCCACACCTATCTGCCCGGCAACCACTGGACGGACATCGAGGGGTCGCCCGGCTTCCTCGACGTGTGGGCGCACTGGCGGCGCGGCAAGCCCGACCGCACGCTCGTCCTCAACGTGCCGATGCAGGAGCACAACGAGGACGACGTCTCGGACGCCGCAGTGCGGCGGCTGCTCCGGCAGGGCGCGTCCGGCGCGTTCGACCAGCACTTCAAGGCGCTGGCCGAGCGGCTGGTGCAGTTGAAGGTGCCGGACACGGTGATCGTGCTCGGCTGGGAGATGAACGGCACCACCTACACCCATCGCTGCGGACCGGACCCGGCGAGCTGGAAGGCGTACTGGAACAGGATCGTCACCACCATGCGGTCGGTGCCGGGCCAGAAATTCCGGTTCGACTTCACACCGAGCCGCGGCCGGGACGCCGTGCCGTGGACCGAGTGCTATCCGGGTGACAACACGGTCGACATCATCGGAATGGATTCCTACGACCAGCCGAACGGGCTGTCCTTCGACGCACAGGTGAAAGAGCCCTACGGCCTGCAGCAGCAGGTGGATTTCGCCAAATCCCACGGCAAGCCCATTTCCTATCCGGAATGGGGACTCTTCCGCAACGGTGACGACCCCGAGTACCTGAGGCGCATGCTCGCCTGGATCGACGAGCACAAGCCGCTGTACAACACGCTGACCGACTACTGCCCGCACGGCGTGTGGCAGTGCCCGGACAACCCCGCCTCCGCGCGCGTCTACCGCACGGCCCTGTACGACCGCACGGAGGAGCCGGCCCCGGTACCCACCACACCCACGCCCACGCCGAACCCGACGCCCACCCCGCCGTACAAGCCCCCGGCGGACTGCTCCCCGCTGGACCTCGGCGACTGGGTGGAGTACTGGCTCGGCGGAAAGCTCTGCATCCGCCTCGACTGGTGGTCGAGGACCCGCTAGCCCCGCCGGCGGTCCCGCCATCGGTGCAGCACCTCCTTGCCCCGCCGCCGGGCGGCCGCGTCGCACAGCGCGGCCGTCAGCAGCGGGGTGGTGCGGCGCCGGGCCATGAGCAGCCGCCGGTTCACGACCGGCTCGGGACGCCAGTGGTGCTTGTACGGCTCGTCACCGCGCAGCAGGCTCAGCGTGCCGCGCCCGCCCAGCAGCTCGGTGCAGGCGTCCAGCAGCATGACGGCCACGTCGGCCTTGCGCTCCCGCAGGCCCGGATGGGCGCCGTACAGGTAGCCGCCGGCCAGGCCGTGCGAGAGCAGGGTCAGGTCGACGGCCACCACCTCGCCGTCGATGCGGAACTCGGTGACCGCCGCGTTCCCCGAGCGCACCATCGGACCGACCGCGCGCACCAGATGTGCGCGGAAGCGTGGCTGGAGGTGCTCGGTCGTCACCTTCCGGCCCTGCCACTGGAGCCGGTGCAGCTCCAACAGCCGGCCGAGCGCCGTGTCCACGTCCTGCGGCCGGACCGTCCGCCGCTGCACGCCCAGCGATTCCAGCCTGCGCAGCTTGGCCCGCACCCGCTGCTGGGCCTTGGCCGAGGGCAGCCGGGCCACCAGACCGTCCATCGGCACGGCCGGCAGTTCCAGGCACAGCGAGTCGTCCACCGTGCGGCGCGGGCCGCGCCAGCGGTCGTAGACACGCTCCACCGCGGCGCCCGGCCGTACCTCGCGGAAGTCGAGCAGCGCCGTGCTCGCCGCGTCCGCCAGTGCCTCGGTGAGCGCGGCGGCCGCGCGGTCACGGTCGTCGTCCAGCAGCACGTCCGCGTAGTCGGAGATCGCCCCGCCGAGCGGCACCAGCGCGGGCACCGGCCGGCGGACCAGCATCAGCGGCGCGACGGCCACGAGTTCGCCGCCGGAACGCACCAGCAGCAGCCTGAGCCGGTCGCGCCTGCCGTACGACAGCCACCACGAGTGCAGCCAGGCGTGGCTCTGGAACGGGGTCGCGGCGGCGCACCGCCCGTACAGCCGCGCCCAGTCGGGGGCGAGCGCGGCGAAGCCGGCCCCGTCGGTGACGAGTTCGGTGGTACAGGTGGGGCGTGCCGTCTCGATGGCCGTCACAGCGAGCGGTGCGCGTCGGCGGCGACGGCCGGACCGGGCACCGAGGCCGGGCGCACGACCTCCTCCTCCGGCCGGCGCCTCGGCCGCACCAGCAGGGCGAGCGCGCCGAGCAGCCCGCCCGCGCTCGCCCCGACCAGACCGGTCACCTTGGTGGAGGCCGAGGACGGCGCGCTCGGCTTCGTCGCACGGGAGAACTGCAGGAGCTCGACGTGCGTGTCGGCCTTGGTCTCGTTGGCGTGCTGGATGAGCGCGCGGGCCACCGCGTTGGCCATGTCGGCGGCGTCGGCACGGCGGGCGGACACGGCGGAGATCGAGACCATCGGGGCGTCCGGCGAGGTCGCGCTGCGCACGCTGTCGCGCAGGGTGTTCACCGGCACCCCGGCCCACATCTGGGCGTCGCCGAGCACGGCGAGCTGGGTGGCGACCCTGCCGTAGGCCTGTGCGAAGCCGAGCGCGGAGACGGTGTCGGACCTGTCGGTGGGTACGGCCATGACATAGCTGGTCGCCGTGTACGTCGGCGGCGTCAGCACGCCGTACGCGCCGCCGAGCAGCCCGCCCGTGGCGATCCCGGCCGCGACCAGCGACCAGGGCGGCAGCGCGCGGAGGCGGGAGGGGCGAGCGGTGCGGTGGTTCTCGGTCATGAGGGGTGTGCTCCCTGCTGGACGGGGACCTGGTGGGGAAAGGGGGGAGTCGCGAGCGCCGCCACGTAGACGTCCATCAGCCGGGCGGCGCTGCGGGTGATGCAGTAGTGGCGGGCCGCCTCGGGGGCGGTGCGCGGGCCGGGGCCCGCTGCGCGTACCCCGGCGAGGGCGCGGGCGTAGGCGTCGGCGTCGCAGGGGACGTGCGCCGCGTCCGGGGCCGCCCCGGGCGGCAGGTCCTGAAGAGCCGGGCAGGAGGTGTAGCGCACCGGCAGCCCGGCGGCGAGCGCCTCCACGACCGCGAGCCCGAACGCCTCCTCCGGGGAGGGCGCGGCGAGCACGTCCATCGCCGAGGTCAGCGCCGGCAGGTCCGGCCCGGGCGAGCCGTCGGCGAGCCAGGGCCGCTCTCCCGCGAACACCACCCGGCCCGCGACCCCCGCCCGGCGCGCGGCCAGCCGCAGGGCGTCCTCCTCGGGCCCGCCGCCGACCAGCAGCAGGCGGCAGTCGTACTGGAGCCGGGCGAGCGCGTGGATCAGGACGTCGAAGCGTTTGCCGGGGGCGAGCCGGCCGATGCCGCCGACGACGAACGCGTCGGCGGGCAACCCGAGCCGGTCGCGGGTGTGCCGCCGGGCCACCGGGTCGAAGGCGAACCGGGTCAGGTCGATGCCGTTGGGGACGACCGTGATCCGCGGCTCGGGCACTCCCCAGCGGGTGAGCCGTCCGGCGACCGTGGGGGAGACGGCCACCGTGGAGCGGCCCAGCCGCTCGCCCAGCAGATACAGCCCGCGCACCCCCGCGGTGAGCGGGCGGTTCTCGATCTGCGAGTCGCCGAGGGAGTGTTCGGTGGCGACGACCGCGCGGACCCCGGCCAGCCGGGCGGCGAGCCTTCCGTACAGGCAGGCCCGGTAGAGGTGGGTGTGCACGAGGTCGTAGCGGCCCTGCCGGACGATCCGGGTCAGCCGGGGCAGGGCGGCCAGGTCGCGGTTGCCCCGCATGCCGAGGTGCAGCACCCGCACGCCGTCGGCCCGCAGCCCGTGGGCCACCGGCCCGGGGTTGGTCAGCGTCACCACCTCGCACTCCACCGGCAGGTGCCGCAGCAGCAGCCGCAGTTGTTGTTCGGCCCCGCCGACGCCGAGTCCGGTGATGATGTGCAGCGCCCTCACCGCAGCCCCACGACGGGACGGCGGCGCAGCCGGTGCAGCCGGTACTTCAGGAACAGGCGTACGGCGGTGTCGTCCTGCCCGATGTGCACGCGCGGCAGGACGTACGGGCCGTTCAGCTCGTCGGGGTCGATGGCGCAGCCGTAGCCGTAGCCGGCCGCGCGTACGGCGTCCATGGTGCGCCGGTCGACCGTGCCATAGGGGTAGCAGAAGCCGGACACCGGGGTGCCGGTCAACTCCTGCAGCAGGGCGCGGCTTTCGCCGGTCTCGTCCCTGAGTTCGGCGTCGTCGGTCCGGGTCAGGTCGACATGGGTGAGGCCGTGCGAGCCGATCTCGACGCCCGCTTCGGCGGCGCGCAGGATGCCGTCGGCGGTCAGCAGCGGCCGGCGCGGGCCCAGCGGATCCCAGACGTTGTGGCCGCCGAGCAGCCCGGGCAGCACGAACAGGGTGGCCGTGCAGCCCCAACGGGCGAGCGCGGGAAGGGCGTTGACGGTGAAGTCGGCGTACCCGTCGTCGAAGGTGAGGCCCACCAGGTCGCGGCCCTCGCCCCGCGCTCGGGCGGCGAGCAGCTCGGCCACCGACACCCCGCGCAGCCCCCGCCGGCGCAGCCAGCGCAGCTGCCGCTCGAGGCGGGCCGGCGCGACCGTGATGCGGTACGGGTCGTCGGAGCAGTCGCCGACCGAGTGGTACATGGCGATCCACGGGACCGGGCCCGTGCCGGCCGGCCCGCGTCGGGCGGCGGTCTCAACGCAGGACATGGGCGAGCCTTCGGGTGAGGGTGCGGACGGAGCGGAGTGCGGTGGCGAAACCATGGGCGCGCAGCGCCCGGCCGAGGACGACGAACACGACGGTCACGGTGGCGCCGCCGGCGACGAGGCCGGCGAGCGGTGTCGCGGGCAGCCGGGCGACGAGGGCGCCGGCCGCGGCGGCGACCGTGGCGGCCCTCAGCGGCCGGCTCAGCTCACGCAGCACGAGCGGCGTCCGGACGGGAACGCTCCGGCGTCCCATGCCGGCCAGCATCAGCACGGTCGTGACGGTGATGCCGGCGGCGTTGGCGCCGGCGATCCCGGTCACGCCCCACGAGCCGACCTTCCAGGCGCCGATCAAGGCTGTCACGACGATTCCGGCGGTCATCGCGCCCACCGGGTACCAGGTGGCGCGGCCCGCGGAGAAGTAGGAGCGGACCAGGACACCGGTGAGCGTCTGGCCCAGCAGGCCGAGCGCGTAGACCCGCATCACCTCGGCGGTCGCCGCGGTGTCCTGGGCGGTGAACGCGCCGCGCTGGAACAGCAGGCCGATCAGCTGCGGGGCGCAGGCCACCACCGCGGCGGTGCCCAGCAGCACCAGCGTGGCGGCCACCGCGAGGTCGCGCTCCACCCGGGCCCGGGCCCGCTCGGTGTCGCCCTCGGCCAGCGCCCGGGCGACCACCGGGAAGGTGACCGTGCACAGCATCAGCGACAGCGACATCGGGATCTGCGCGACCTTCTGCGCGTAGTTCAGGTGCGAGATGGCCCCGTCGGGCAGGGAGGAGGCGAGGAACCGCTCGATCAGCACCTGCGACTGCCGGCACAGCGCGAACAGCAGCACGCACGCCAACAGCGGCCCGCCCATCGGCCGCGCCGCCGCGCCCTCCGCCTTCGGCTCCGCACCTGCCGTTCGTCGCCCCCGCAACTCGCGTACCGCCGTGGGAAGTTGTACGAGGACCATCAGCAGGCCGCCCGCCGCCACCCCGAACGCGGCCGAGCGCACGCCCCAGTGGCCGCCGAGCGCGTACATCGCGATGACGATGGCGAGGTTGTAGGCGATGTAGATCGCGGCCGGCGCCAGGAAGCGGCGGTGGGCCCGCAGGACCGCGCTGCCGTATCCGGCGAGGCCGAAGCTGAGCACACAGGTCGCGGTGAGCCGGGTGCAGTCCACCGCGAGCCCCGGGTCGGACAGGCCCGGCGCGAGCGCCGCGACCAACTGCGGTGCCGCCACCGCCAGCAGACCACCCACCGCCGTGAACGCCAGTGCCAGCCGGGGCAGGGTGCCGGCGACCAGCGACCGCACCGGGTCCCCGGCGGCGCCCTGGCCCCGGCGGGCCAGCGCCCGGCTGAACGCCGGGATCAGCGCGAAGGCCAGCCCGTCCTCGATGAGCAGCGTGGCTGCGAACTCCGGCACGGTCCAGGCCACCAGGAAGGCGTCGGTGTCCCGCCCGGCCCCGAACAACCGGGCCAGCGACTGGTCCCGCACCAGCCCGAGCAGCGACCCCGCGACCGAGAGGGAGGCGGTGACCAACGCGGCCCGCGCGAGAAACCGCCGACTGGGAGCGGACTGACGGCACTCACCGCCGACGCCCTGCCCGGCCACGTCGTGCGCAGAGGCGGCGGTGACTGTGGCCGGGAGGAGGGTGGGGGAGTGGGTCGGTTCGGGGGCGGTGGGCGCGGCCGGAGGTGCGTCGGTGGGTGCGGTCGGCTGGGGCTCGGCGGGCGAAGGCTCCTGGGTCGGACGGGCACCTGCGAGCACGGAGGCCCAGGGGATGACGTCCGGGACCGGTCGAGCGCCGTCCGCCACCGACGACACAGAGTCGGTGACCGGGGCCGGCAGAGCGTGGGCGGGTGTGGGTGTGGACGTGGGTGTGGGTGGTTCGGGTTCGGTGGTCGTGTCGGGCTGGGGGTGGGCGGGTGTGGTTGGTCCGGTACTTGTGGGTGTGGGTGTGGGTGTGGGTGTGGGTGTGGGTGCGGGTGCCGGAGGCCGGGGGTCGGTGATTGGCGCTGGCTGGGCGTCGGCTGTCGAGGTCGGCGGGGAGTCGGGGGTTGAGGTCCGCAACGCGTCGACGAGTGCCGTCGGTTGGGAGCCGGTGGTTGTGTCGGGCCGGGGGGCAGTGGGGGCGCTCGGCAGGGCAGCGACGGGTGTGGGGGTGTTCGGCAGGGCAGCGGCGGGTGTGGACGGTTGGGGTGCGGTGGTCGTGTCCGGCCGGGGGGCAGTGGGGGCGCTCGGCAGGGCGCCGGCAGGTGTGGGGGTGCTCGGCAGGGCAGCGGCGGGTGTGGGGGCGCTCGGCAGGGCTCCCACAGGCGTGGCGGCTGTGGGAGCAGGTGCCGACGTGGGGTCGCAGGTGGGGGGTCGGGTCATCGGGACGGTTGGGCCGGGCAGGTCGGAGGGCGGTGCCGGCACGGTGTGGTTCGGCTTCGGCTGCGGCACCGCGCCGGCCGCCTCAGGTCCGGGCATGCCGTCGGTCCTGGGGCTCGTCATCGCGTCGGCCTCCAGCACCTGTGGTGCGCCGGCGTTCGCCTCCGGCACCGGTCGCTCGTCCGCCTCCGCCTCCGGCACCGGTCGCCCGTCAGCGTTCGCCTCCAGTACTGGTCGTCTGTCGGTTTCCACTCCCGGCAGTGGTCGTCTGTCGGTTTCCACTCCCGGCAGTGGTCGTCTGCCGGTCTCCACTCCCGGCAGTGGTCGTCTGCCGGTCTCGACCCCCGGCAGTGGCCGTATGTCGGCCTCCACCCCCGGCACTGGTCGTCTGTCGGCCGTGGTCTCGGGTAACAGGCGGCCGTCGGCCTCCGCCTCCAGTACGGGGCGGCCGTCGGTCTCCGCCTCCAGTACCGGGCGGCCGTCGGCCTTCGGCTTCTGCGGTGCTCGGTGGTGTGTGTTCCGGGCAGGGACCCGCGGAGCAGCGTCATCGCAGCGCCGCCTCCTCCGTGGCCGCCGCCGGCGCGCTCGGTGTGTCCGTGCTCGCGCCGGAGGGGTTCTCGTCGACGCCCACCAGGGCCCACCAGCCGGCGAGGCCGAAGCAGACCGCCGTCAGCACGGTCGAGGGGCCGCCGATGTCGGCGTACACGAAGTCGACCAGGTGCCACACCAGCAGCCCGCAGGCGACCAGCGCGCAGTCCAGGCCCCGGCCGCCGGCCGTGCGGGCCCGCCACAGGCCGCGCAGGGCGCACACCAGCAGGGCCAGCCAGCCGCCCGCGAGGCAGAGCAGCCCGATCAGGCCCTGTTCGCCGAGGACCAGCAGGTACATGTTGTGCGGGGAGAGGAGCGGCTCCCGGCGGTACGCGACACCCGCGCCCCCCGTGTCGCTGCCGGAGGACAGGGCGAGGGAGGCGTGTCCGTCCCGGTACTCGGGGAAGCCCTTCAGGCCGACGCCGGTCAGCGGGTGTTCCCGCCACATGTCGGTCGCCGCCGCCCACATCGTGTACCGGTCGACGACGGACTGGTCGGGCGCGTCGGTGACCCGGGTGATGCTGTCGATCCGCTCCTGCAGCATCGCCGTACCGACCCCGAACCCGCCGATCAGCACCACGCACACGGCGACCAGGGCCGCCCCCGCCTTCAGCGCCCGGCGCAGCCCGGCCAGAGCGAGCTGGACGGTGAGCGTGACGGCGGTGGCGATCCAGGCGCCCCGGCTGAAGGAGACCGCGAGGGGAAGGAGCAGGGCCGTGGCGCAGGCGGCGGCCGTGAGGCGTACGCGCACGGTGCCGCGGCCCAGCGCGAGACCCGCCGCGCACACCACACCGAACGACACCACCGTCGCCATGCCCATCACGTCCGACGGCCCGAAGGTGCCGACCGCGCGGATCTCCTGGCCCTGGTAGGAGGCGCCGGTGCCGGTGAGGTACTGGTGCACGCCGATCCCGCCCTGGCACATCGCGAGCGCCACGAACGACCAGGCCAGCAGCCGCAGATCGCGCCGGTCGCGGACGAGCAGGACCACCGCCGCCGGGACGAGCACGAAGATCTGGAGGTAGCGGCCGAGGCCGGTGACGCCGGCGCCCGGCGACACCGCGTCCATCGCCGCCAGCGCGACACCGGGCACGGGCAGGGCGAGGACCAGGGCCGCGGTACGGGCCAGTGGGCGGCGGCGCGCGCGCAGCAGCCGTACGGCGCAGTACCCGACGACCAGCGCGGACAGCGCGTCGGCGGGACCCGCGCCGCTCTCGCCGCCGGGCGGGGCCGGCAGCGCGAGCAGGGCGACCACGGCCACCACGGGCAGCACCGGCAAGAGGTGGGCGGGGCGGCGCAGCGGCAGAGCGAGGGTCATCGGTCAGCTCCCCGTCGAGCGCACGAGCGCGGCCGCGGTGCGCAGCAGGATGCAGACGTCCTGCCACAGCGACCAGTTGTCGATGTAGGCGTTGTCGAAGCGGGCCCGGTCCTCGATGGAGGTGTCACCGCGCAGCCCGTGGATCTGGGCGAGCCCGGTGATGCCGGTCGGCATGCGGTGCCGGGCCGCGTAGCCCGGGTGGGCCTGGCTGAACTGTGCGACGAAGTACGGCCGTTCGGGCCGGGGGCCGACCAGGCTCATGTCGCCCCAGAAGACGTTCCACAGCTGGAGCAGCTCGTCCAGCGAGGTCTGCCGCAGAAAGCGGCAGAAGGGACTCATCCGGACCTCGCCGGCCACGCTCCACCGGGTGGCCGCCTCGTGCTCGTCGGCCGGGCGGTGGGTGCGGAACTTCAGCAGGGTGAAGGGGCGGCCGCCCTTGCCGATGCGCTCCTGGCGGAAGACCACGCCGGGCCCGTCGGTGATCCGGAGCACGACCGCGCACACCAGCAGCACCGGGCTGACCAGCACCAGCAGCGTCCCGGAGACCAGCACGTCCACCAGCCGCTTGCCCGGGTTGCCGCGCCGCCGCGAGCCGAGGTCCAGCCGCCGGACGGCGAACCCGGCGAGCTGCTCGCGCATCTCGTACGACGGACAGTCCGCGTCCAGCTCCCACACCGTGCAGCCCGACTCGGCGAGCGCCCGCAGCAGCGGGCCCTGCGCGGTGCGTACCGCGGGGTCGACGGTGAGCACCACCCGCACCCCGTTCTGGATCAGCGCCCGCTCCACCTCCTCACCCCGGCTGAGGACGGGCAACCCGGATCCGCCGTCCGCATGTTCGGCCACGACCCCGACCGGCCGCACCCCGCAGCGCGGATGCCGCAGCAGCGCGGCGGCCACCCGTTGCGCGGTCGCGGCGGGCCCGATCACCAGCGCGGTCCGCGGGCGGCGCAGCAGCGCGACCCGGCGCCGCCAGTGCACCAGGCCCCGGCCCGCGCAGGCGACCGCCGCGTGCAGCGCCCAGCCCAGCAGCAGGGTGCGGGTGCCCAGGGCACGGTCGGGGTCGTACGCGGCGAGCAGCGCGGCGAGGCCCAGCCAGACCACCGCGATCCGGCCGCACAGGGCGGGCAGTTCGTCGAGGACGCCGGGGCCCGGCCGCGTCGCGTGCGGGCGCAGCAGCAGCGCGCCGGACACCAGGGCGGCGACCAGCAGCGGGCGGTGGGCGGCGGCGTCCAGCGTGCTCGCGCCCGCCAGCGCGGCGACCAGGTCGGCGGCGAGCAGCGGCAGCGGGGAGGCGGGCCGTGCCGGCGGGCGTCCGAGCGGGAACCGGAAGCCGCCGGCCGCGCGGGCCGGCAGCACCGAGACGGGCGAGAATCCGTGGTCCCATGGCTGCGCGCCGGGGGAGGGGACGGTACTTTCCGCAGTCACGAGAGGATGGACTCCCTGCACTCGGAGGGCACGCGCGGTGCTGTTTCTCTGGCGGTGCCGAGGAGTTCGCGGTAGAGGTCCGCGATCCGTTCGGCGGTGTGCCGTACGTCGTGCGTGGACAGGACGTGCCGACGCCCCTGTTCGCCGAGCGCGGCACGCAGCGGCGGGTCGGACAACAGCCCGGCGACCGCCCCGGCCAGTGCGCCGGAGTCCTCCGGCGGGACCAGGCAGCGGGCGGCGAGGGCGGGCGGCAGGCTCTCGCGGGCGCCGCCGACGTCGGTGAGCACCACGGGCCGGCCGCAGCCGAGCGCCTCCAGCGGGGCGAGCGCCATGCCCTCCCAGCGGGAGGGGAGTACGACCAGGTCGGCGGCGCGGTACCAGGGGACGGGGTCGGTGACGGCGCCGGCGAACTGTACGGAAGGGTGGGCGAGTTGGTGTAGCCCCGCGCGGTCCGGGCCGTCGCCGACCAGCACCAGCCGGGCCCGCGGCACCGCGCCGAGTACGTCCTCCCAGGCGCGCAGCAGTACGTCCTGCCCCTTCTGGCGGCAGAGGCGGCCCACGCAGACGACCAGGGGGCCTTCACCGTCGAAGGCCCACGGTGTCAGGGGGCCGGGGGAGAAGCGCTCGGTGTCGATGCCGTTCGGGACGACCGTGTACGCGGCGTGTACGCCCGCGCGCAGCCCCGTGTCGCGTTCCGCCTCGCTGACGCACACCAGCCGGTCGGCCCAGCGCGCGCCCCACCGCTCCCAGCGCAGCGCGAGGGCCGCGGTGAGGCCGTCGACCGCCTCGAACGACCAGGCGTGCGGCTGGAACACGGTGGGGACGCGTCCGCGGACGGCGAGCCGGGCGGCCAGGCCGGCCTTCGCGCTGTGCGCGTGCACCAGGTCCGGCCGTACCTCATCGATCAGGCGGGCGAGGCGGCGTACCTCGCCCGGCAGGCCGGGTCCCGGCGACCGGGCGGCCCGCCAGTCCCGCACGTCGGCGCCCAGCGTCCGCAGGCGCGCCGCCAGTTCGCCGCCGGGGCAGCCTGCCGTGACCTGCAGACCCGCCCTGAGCTGGGCCTCGACCAGGTCCAGTACGACACGGGCGACGCCGCCGTCGACGGGTTGGGCGAGGTGCAGGACCCGTGGCCGAGGGTCGGGTGCTGACTGGTGCATTCGCGGGATACCTCGCTCATGGGGGCGCTCGGGACGGCGGTCGGGAACGCGCCTCACACCGGGGCGCTGGCGGTGGCGTGGAACGCGCCGGCGCACGCTCCGTCCTGAGAGGAGACGAGCCCGGAGTGCGGCTGGTCACCGCCGCGCCGCGGAGCCGGGCCGGGAGCGGACGCGTCGTAGCCGAGCGTGTGGGCATGGGCAGGGATCCGCCGGGCCGCGGCCCCACCCGGTTCGCCGGTCGTGGAGTCCGGCACGTCGTCCGCCGGACGCCCGGTGTCGCCGAGTGGGAGTGCGACCGGCGTGCGCCGGGGCTTGGGGGGGAGCGTGAGCCTGTCGCCCGCGCCGAGCGCCGCCCGCCGAGCGCCGCCCGTTCCGGCGACCGGCACGCGCGAGTGGGCCGGGGTGGCGAGGGCCGGGGCGCCCGCCGTCGGGCACAGCAGCGGACCGAGGAACTTGCGCATGACCGGCGGTGCCCTTTCGCACGTGCTGGAGAGGCCCCAACTCTAATGGCTATACGTATTAATCTGGAGAAACAGGACAAGTGTGTCGGAAACGTGAAAGTAGCCTTTTCGGTACCTCACTCCATTGGCGGCGCAACCGCGGATGCCGCCGCGCGTTGACACAGAGCCGGGCGTCCGCCCGGATGTGTGTTGTCGATCCCAAGGAGCACCTCTCCATGTCGCGTATCGCGAAGGGCCTGGTTCTGACCTCCGCCGCCGTCGCGGCCGTCGTCGGCGGTGGAGGTATGGCCTCCGCCGACTCCGGCGCACATGGCCTCGCTGCCGACTCTGCGGGCCTGCTGACGGGCAATGTCGTCCAGGCCCCGATCCACGCGCCGATCAACGTCTGCGGCAACACCGTCGACGTCATCGGTCTGCTGAACCCGGCGCTCGGCCACGCCTGCGTCAACGACTGACGTCGGGACGCAAACCTCAGGCCGGCCGTCCGCCCCGCGCATGGGCCGCGGGGCGGACGGCCGCTTTCGCGCTCGCCCTAATGGATCACGGTAGGTCGTCGAGCGGTTGCGGAGGGCTACCGGTGAACTCACGGTGGGCACAGGTCCCGATGTTCACCGAAAGGAAACCTCATGCATGGTCTGCCCGCGCGGCGCCTCGCGTCCACCGTCCTCTGCGCTGCCGTCCTGACCGGCATAACCGGCCCGGCAGCCGTCGCCGCGGACTCGGCGGGGGAGCGCGGCCATGCCACCGCCTCCCGGTCCGCGGTGCCCGGTGCGGAGAAGCTGCTCGCCCAGGTAAGAGCCCTGGAGCACACCGGATCCGTCCTCCAGCCGGTCGTCGACCTGCTCAAAGCGTCCCTGCAGAACGGCACTTTGCCCCCGGACCAGGCCCGCCTGCTCGGCGAGGCGGCCAAGAAGGCCATCGCCGAGGCCGCGGTGGCCGAACCGAAGCCGAACACGCCGGCCACGCCCACGACCCCCGCCAAGCCGGCCACGCCCACGACCCCCGCCAAGCCGGCCGCGCCGGCGACCCCCTCGCTACCGCCCAAGCCGGCGGCTTCCAGCGCCCCCGCTCTGCCCGCGACCCCGGCCGTCCCGGCCGCCGCGAAGCAGGGTGACGACGGCAACCCGCCCTCCGCCCGTGACCTCACCGACGACGCGCTCAGCTCCCTGGAGACCGCCGTCGACAACCTGCTGAAGGCGGTCACCGGCGACCTCGACCAGCTGATCTCGTCCGCCACCGATGTGGTCGGCGGCCTGGTCAACCTGCTGACGACCACGCTCCTCGGCGACGGTCTGCCCGCCCCGAGTCTGACTGCCCTGCCCTCGCTGCCCAGCGTGTCCACGACCGGGTGACACGGGTGCCCGGACGTCCCGGGTGTCCTCATCGGCCTCGGCCGTCCTGTCCTCCCGCGAGCGCGACGACCGAGGCCTTTTCCCGGCGGGCCGGTTCTCGGGGATTTCATATGTCTTCTCGGTGCGGGGTTTCCGGGCCGCCCGGACCTCGTTGGGCAGAACGTCAGAATTCCCTGGGGTGACGTGAGTTGCCGAAGAAAGGAACGCGATGAAGTCCCTGAAGGCTGCCGCTGTCGTTGCCGGTTCCGTGGCCCTCGCCGGCGTTGCGGCGCCCGCGTTCGCCTACAGCGCCGCCGACGTGACGCCCACCAGCCTCAACGGTGCCGTCAACCGGCTCACCAAGGGTCCCGTCACCCTCGACGACGCGATGCCGCTCAACCACCAGTCGAACGCGCTCGACACCGAGAACAAGCACTCCGTGCTCAACACGGTCAAGCGCGCCAGTGGCGCACTGAACCAGCACAACCCGCTGCTCGGCGGCCTGCCCCTGCAGAGCTGACCCTCCGCACGCCCGCAAGCCCGCACGCACCGGGGCCGGTACCGCAGCCACGGCACCGGCCCCGACGCTTCCCGGCCCGCTTCCCTCAATCGTGTGGAGCGGGCAGCGGCACTGGTCCGGAAGGGTGAGCAGCCGCCCGGCGGGGCGCGAACCCGCCGATATGGTCGCGCGGTGACCTCAACCTCAAGCGAGATCCGTTCCGCCGACCTCGGCACGCTCGTTCTCCTGGCCTGGAGCGGCGAGGCCCCCGACGGAGCCGACATGCCGTACCTGCTGGCCTACTCCCTCGGTGACGCCGAGGGCGGCCCTGAGGCCACCGCCACCGCGGTCGAGCACCTGCTGACGAGCAACGGACTGCCGGTCGGCGGCGAGCTGGTCGACGGCAACGGCCGCCCCAGCCTGCCCGTCAGCCTGCTGGTCGAGGCCGGTCAGGCCGTCCTGCGGATGCCACAGCTGGTCGCCCAGGCCGACGCGCCGCCGGAGTGGCTCGCCGCAGTCGCCCGACGCGGCTTCGCCTACCTCGTCTTCACCACCCGAGCCTGGCCCGCGGGTGAGCCCGGCAAGCCCGTCGAGCCGGCCGACCTGGCCGCCTTCGCCGGCGCCGACGAGACCCTGACGGCCGCCGCGCACGTCGTCCTGCCGGCCACCAGCCTGCGCGGCTGATGCCCAGAACCCTCGCGGGAGGCCGGGGCTTCGGCCTGCTGCTCGTGCTCACCGGCGCGGCCGGACTGCTAGCCTCCTGGGTCATCACCCTGGACAAGTTCAAGCTGCTCCAGAACCCGAACTTCGTCCCCGGGTGCAGCCTGAACCCGGTGGTGTCGTGCGGCAGCGTGATGAAGAGCCAGCAGGCCGCGGCCTTCGGGTTCCCCAATCCGATGCTGGGCCTCGTGGCCTACGGCATCGTGATCTGCGTCGGCATGAGCCTGCTCGCCGACGCCCGTTTCCCCGGCTGGTACTGGCTGCTGTTCGAGGCCGGGTGCCTGTTCGGCGTCGGATTCGTCTCCTGGCTCCAGTTCGAGTCGCTGTACCGGATCAACGCGCTGTGCCTGTGGTGCTGCCTGGCCTGGGTCGCCACGATCCTGATGTTCTGGTACGCCACCGCGCTGATCGTCAGGAACGGTTTCCTTCCGGCGCCGGCCTGGCTGAAGGGCTTCTTCGCCGAATTCACCTGGGTGCTTCCGGTCCTGCACATCGGCGTGATCGGCATGCTGATCCTGACCCGCTGGTGGGACTTCTGGACGAGCTGATGAGTGACGAGCGGACTATTACGGCAGTCGGGCCTCGACGCCCCCGCCTCCGGCCTGCGCACCCTCGGCCCCGGTTTCAACCTGGACGCGCCCCTGACCGCGCCCCACCCGGACAACTTCGGCCTGCCCGCCCTCGAGCAGCCCGAGGTCGGCGTCCTCGCCCCGGTCGTCCAGACCGCCGCGAACGCGAACCTGGGTGCCGGGGGCAGGCAAGTAGCGCGACCGCAAGGCGCCCGGGAGCCGCTGTCCGCCCACCGGATGGCTCTGTGTCGGTGACCCTCCGTGCCCCGCGCCGGTTAGCCGGTACGGACATCCGGTCACGGACATCCGATCACGGAGGAGCGAGCGATGGTCGTGGGCGTCGACGCTGTGGCGGTGGCTGCGAAGCAACGAAGAGCGGGGGCGGCCCGACCGTCACGCAGGGAGCTGACACGGTGGCTGCCGGCCTTGGCCGCCGCCCTGGGGCTGACCCCGGTCGTCGCCGCCTCCCGGCCCGCACCGCCGGTGCGGAGCGAGGGCACCTCCTTCGACGAGACCTACCGGGGCCGCCGTATCAAGGGCGTGCCGGTGGCGGCGGCGGGGCGCAGGGCGGCCGAGTGCGAGTGGCGGATCACCGTCGACGGGCGCCCGCTGCACCTGATGCGGCGGGCCGACGGCAGCTGGCTGAGCATGGTCGACCACTACACGTCGTACCGCACCCCGTTGGAGGCGACGCGGGCCGCCGTGGACGAGATCGGCCCCGGCCTGCGGCTGCGCGACCCGGCGCCGGAGCACATGGGCGACGGACACACGGGGGACATGGGGCAGGCGAGGGGGGGAACCGATGCCGTACGTGCGTAAGGACGTCAGCACGCTCACCGCGAGCGAGCGGCGGCGGTTCGTCAACGCGCTGCTGGAGCTCAAACGGCGCGGCGAGTACGACGAGTTCGTGCGGATGCACGTCCACTTCTACACCCCCGACGGCGAGTCCGGGCTGCGCACCGCGCACATGTCGCCGTCCTTCCTGCCCTGGCACCGCCGCTTCGTGCTGGAGCTCGAGCGAGCCCTGCGCCGCGTGGACTCCTCGGTGACGGTGCCGTACTGGGACTGGACCCGGGACCGCCGGACGACGTCCGTGCCCTGGACGCAGGACCTGCTCGGTGGCAACGGGCGACGCTCCGACCGGCGGGTGACGACCGGCCCGTTCGCCTACGCGGCGGGCCACTGGATCCTCAAGGTGGGCGTCACCGACGGCAAGTACCTCACCCGGGACCTGGGCCGCGCCGCGGCCCCCCTCCAGCTGCCCACCAGGGGCGAGCTGCAGTGGGCCCTCGACGACCCGGTCTACGACGTCCGGCCCTGGGACTCGACCGTCACCAGGGGCTTCCGCAACAAGCTGGAGGGCTGGGGGCGGGGCAGCGGCAGCGCGTCCTGGCACAACCACAACCGGGTGCACCGCTGGGTCGGCGGCGCGATGCTCGGCGGGGCGTCCGTCAACGACCCGGTGTTCTGGCTGCACCACGCCTTCCTCGACCTGCAGTGGCAGCGCTGGCAGCGGGCCCACCGCGAGCACCGCTATCTTCCGGCCGAGCCGCCGGGCGTCGCCGACCACCAGCACGGGCGGGTCGTCGCCCGGCACGAGAAGCTGCCGCCGTGGGACGAGACACCGGACCAGCTGGAGGACCTGAGCCGGATCTACCGGTACGCGTGAGAACCGGCCCGTCCGCATGGTGCCGGACACGGGAAGAGCCCCGGCGCTCGGAGTGCCGGGGCTCTCGCCTGTGGGGCCCGGATCAGTTGCCGTAGCCGCTCTTGTGGCTCGTGCCGTAGCCACCGGGGCCGGGGCTGCCGCTCGGACGGTGGCTGCCTTCGCGATGCGAGAACACCCTTCCGTCTCAGGTGGCGTCGGTACGTCGTGCCGGGCAGCCGCCGTACGGCCTCAGGGCAGCCGTCGTACCGGCGAACCTGCCAGGTAGGCGCGGATGTTCTCCACCGCCTGGCTGTAGTACGTCGAG
The DNA here is from genome assembly GCF_040652655.1 of Streptomyces sp. NPDC048191. Classification (NCBI taxonomy): domain Bacteria; kingdom Bacillati; phylum Actinomycetota; class Actinomycetes; order Kitasatosporales; family Streptomycetaceae; genus Streptomyces; species Streptomyces sp. NPDC048191. The sequence goes on along the minus strand of NZ_JBEZMO010000006.1, from coordinate 199,069 downwards.
TAGTTGGCCCGCGAGACATAGCCGAGGTGGGGCGTGGCGAGGAGGCGGGGGGCGGTGCGCATCGGGTGGTCGGCGGGCAGGGGCTCGATGTCGAAGACGTCGACGCCGGCGCCCGCGATACGGCCCTCGTGCAGCGCGGCCAGCAGGGCGTCCTGGTCGACGACCGACGCCCGGGAGGTGTTGAGCAGGTAGGCGGTCGGCTTCATCAGAGCCAGTTCGGCGGCGCCGACGAGGCCACGGGTGCCGTCGCCGCCGGCCACCTGAATGGAGACGAAGTCACTGTCGGCGAACAACTCCTCCATGGACGCGGCCAGTTCGACACCGTGCTCCGCGGCGCGCTCCTTGGTCAGGCGCGGGCTCCACGCACTCACCCGCATGCCGAAGACGAGCCCGACCCGGGCCACATGGCCGCCGATCCTGCCCAGGCCGAGCACACCGAGCCGGGCGCCGTGCAGATCGGTGCCCACGGTGGACTGCCAGGGGCCGTTCGCACGCAGCGCCGTGCTCTCCTGGACGATCCCGCGGGCCAGCCCGAGCAGCAGCGCCCACGTCAGCTCGGCGGGCGGGATGCCCGAACTGCCGGTTCCGCACACGGTGACGCCGTACTTCTCGGCGGCGGCGTAGTCGATGACGCTGTTGCGCATGCCGGAGGCGACGAGCAGCTTCAGCCGGGGCAGACGGGAGATCAACGAGCCGGGAAACGGGACGCGTTCGCGCAGGGTGACTACGACGTCGTAGTCGGTGAGGGCGGTGGCCAGGGCGTCCTCGCCGTCGAGGTGCTCGCGCAGCGAGACGACCTCCACCTCGTCCTCGATCACCGACCAGTCGGCCGACTCGAGGGCCACGCCCTGGAAGTCGTCCAGCACCGCACAGCGAAGTCGCATGTCGTCTCTCCCTTACCAATGGCCATGGTTACGTCCATGGCAAGGAAACGGGACGCGCATCCATTCCTTCACGAAAACGGTGGAAGGGGTGGTTCCAGGGGGGCGGAGGGCGCCGGAAGTCCGCTGATCGGTGGCTCACCACTCGTCGTGGTCGCACACCACCCGGAAGCTGCCCACGACGCCGTCGTCACCGAACAGGCGCCCGAACAGGCCCGCTTCACCGAAAGCGTCCCCGTCGTCGGTACGGCTCACCACGCCATGGGTCTCGCCGTGCGGGCCCACGACGGCGACCGGGGCGCCGTTGTCACAGGAGAAGCCCCGGAACACCTCGACGGTCTTCCCACTGTCGTTGAAGACGCTGAAGCTGCTGGCGCCCGGTCCGCTGGCCGCCGTGATGCAGCCCTCGGCGACGGCCGGGTACGTGCGTTCGTTGAAGTAGATCCTTCCGTTGTGCCCCTGGCCGCCGCCGCGTCCGCCGCCGCCGCGGCCCTCGTTCCTCCCCCCGCCCGCGCTGCCGCCGTCCGCGGGAGCCGCGGCAGGGGCGGCTCGTGGCACAGGCGGGGCCGCCCGGTGGGCAGGACGGGCCACCTGGTGGGCAGAGTGGGTCGCCCGGTGGACAGACGGGGACGCCGGGGCGGAGCCGACGGTCAGGGCGTAGGTAACGCCGGCGGCTGCGAGGACGGCCGCGCCTGCTCCGGCGCCGACCACAGCAAAGGTACGCGGAGGCATGTCACTTCTCTCTGTCTCACGGACGTCGGCCGGGCGACCGATCTCCGACGAACGTATCGACAGCTCCCACAAGTGGCATTCCGGACAGATCGCAAGTGTGACGCCGGCAGCCCAATCGGGTATCAGGGCCCGGGATTCCGCGTGCGGAGGTGCCGGTGCCGGATCCGCGAACCGGCGGTGCGGCGTTCGGGCAGCGACCACACGCGCGGGGCACATGGCCGGAGGGCCGAAGACGGCAAGGGGCGGTCTTCGGCCCTCCGGTGGGGTGCAGAGGCGTGCCGGTTATGACAGCGGGTGGCAGAGGGCGTGGTCGGCCTCCGCGTCACGGCACAGCCTCCGAGCCGGCCTAGCGACGGCCGAGACCGCGGTGGTCCCTGTACTGGTCGCCGTGCCAGCCGTGGTGCCGGTCCCGGTCCCAGCCCCGACCGTGCTCCCGGTACCAGACCCGGCCGTGGTCCCGGTGCCAGCCTCGGCCGTGGTCCTCGTGCCAGCCCCGGTGGTCCTCGTGCCAGCCCCGGTGGTCCTCGTGCCAGCCTCGGCCGTGGTCCTCGTGCCAGCCCCGGTGGTCCTCGTGCCAGCCTCGGCCGTGGTCCCGGTCCCGGTCGGTCCCGTGGCTGTGCGAGTAGCTCCTCCCGTTGTCGCGGTCATGGCCGGCGCCGGCGGCCAGTGCCGGCATGGCGGCCGCGCCGATCAGGGCGCCCGAAGCCACGAAGGTGGCGATCAGGCGGAACGTCGTACGAGAAACAGACATGAATCTGTCACCTCACGTTCGTGCACACCCGCCGCGGTCGGGCCGGGCGTGCCATCCGAAATTCCCGGCTCGTTGCCGAGGACCCACACTGTGGCTCCCCGCGGCGACGTCAGGCCCGCGAAAGGATTCGCGTTACAAAGCGCGGATACATCCGTAACTCTCCCTTGTATGGGCCACCGATGCCGGAGGGCCGTGGGCACCGGCCCCGTCCGCCGCCTCAGCTCCTTCGAATGGCGCAATCGCCTCCGTAACGGTCGCGGAGCCTCTGTTCGGGGGACCCGTTGTGTCCGGCGGCGATCCGGCCGACCGGCATACAGGGACGGCGGGGAAAAGCCCCCGGACCGTCATCGGTCCGGGGGCTTTCCCGTGCGTCGGGTGGTGCTGCCGTCACCACCACCCGCAGACCACCCGGAAGCTGCCCACGACGCCGTGGTGACCGAATGCGCGTTCACCACCGAATTCGCCGCCGTGGCCGTGGGCCACCACGCCGAAGGTCTCGCTGCGGGGTCCCACGGTGGCGACCGGAGGGCCACCGTCGCAGTTGGCGCCCCGGAAGATCTCGACGGTCCTCCTGCTCTCGTTGCGGACGTTGAAGCTCTTCGCGCCCAGTCCGCTGGCCACGGTGATGCACCCGTCAACGAAGCCGGGGTACGAACGTTCGTTGATGAAGATCCTTCCGGCCCCCCTGTGGCCGTCACCGCGTCCGCCGCCGCGGTTGTGTCCACCGCCTCCGCCGTCACGACCACCGCCGCCGTCGCGACCACCTCCGCCATCGCGTCCGCTGCCGCCGTCACGTCCGCCGCCGTCGCGTCCGCCGCCGTCACGGCCCTCGTCTCCGCCTCCGCTCCCGTTCTTGGCGCCCGAAGGAGCCGTGACGGAAGGCGCGGATGCGGCGTGCTGCGCTGGCTGAGCCGCGTGTTGCGCAGGTCGGGCGACGTGGTGGGCCGGTTGGGCGGGGTGGTGGAGTGGCTGGGCGACCTGGTGGACAGGCGGGGAAGCCGGGGTGGATTCGACGGTCGAGGCATAGGTGATGCCGGCGGCTGCAAGGACGGACACGCCTATTCCGGCGCCGACCACAGCGAAAGCACGCGAGGGCATGGGCACTTCTCTCTTTCTTACGTGCGTCGGCCGGGCGACCGACCTGCGATGAACGTACCGATAGTTCACATAACTGGCATTTCGGGCATGGCCAAGGTGTGAGGCCGTGCGGCCAACCAGGTGTCAGAAGCCCAGGGCGACGCATGCCCGCGGTCGTAGGGCACCGGCGTACGCGTATGCATCACTGCACTGCACCCACCACCGCACTGCACTGCACCGGCCTCGGCCGCGACCTCCCGCCGCCGTCCGCGATGAACTGGCCGTCTCCCGCCCGGCCTTCGGTCGCCGACGGGCCAAACACCGTGTGCGACGCCGGAGGGCCGGCAATCAGCGGACGGCCACAGGGGAGATCCAGGAACAACGCAACCTGAAGAGCCGTGCGAACCGCCGGCCGGGTGATCTGCGGCCGGTGGCCGAGTGCACCGGGAGCGGCGTCGCCGCGCTCAAGGTGACCGATGACGATTGATCGGTTCACCGAAGGGCATCATCCACGCGAAACCGGGAGGTGCCATGAGTGAGCCCAGTAGCGAACATGACAACACCGGAAAGATCATCGAGCTTCGCATGAAGGAATACGAATCCCTTCGGTCCGAGGTGGTGCAGAGGGTCGGGGCAAGACAGCAGTTGGCGGGGTATGCGGGCGCGGCCACTGCTATTGCGGCAACCCTTGGCAGCAATCTGGGGTATTGGCGAATCGTGATCGTGTTACCCGTAGTCCTTGTTGCTTACTGGTATTTGCGGGACAGCAACGAGGGGATTCAGAGGCTGGGGAAGCACCTGCGGCTTATCGAAGAAGATGTGAACACTCTTGCCCGCGGCGCATACGGGCGCGATGTCCTCTCATGGGAGTCCAGCAGGCAGGCCGTCAGGAACGGAGAAAAGAAGATCTGGAAGGTGGTTGGGCGAATCGGGGGGTGGCACCGCGACGATCCGGGCGTGAGGATGCCAGAGCCGCGAGGCGGCTCCGAACACCAGCCCGACAGTCAACCCACCTCGTGAGGCGCCAGGAGTTCGATCAACGATCATCCATCCCATTGGTCGGGTGATGCTTCGATACCGCACCTATCATGCTGCTTCATGAGTCAGCTATTGACCCTGGAGCGCCCGGACAACGCGCGTCCGGTTCGTCTGCACACGGAGCGAGGCGTCTTCGCGGCGCTCGACGTCACACCTGATGGGCACGCCCCCTCCGTCTGCTCGACAGCCCTGCTTGTTCCTGGCTTCATGGGCAGCAAGGAGGACTTCCTCCCCTTGCTGTCCGGCTTGAGCAAAGGGGGCGTGCGCGTCCTGGCCATCGACAACCGCGGTCAGTACGAAACTGGTTCAGCCTCGTCGGACCCCTCGTACTCCCGTGACGACCTCGCGAGTGATCTCGTGGCCATCGCCCAACAGGTCAACGCCGGCCCTGTGCATCTCGTGGGTCACTCCTATGGCGGGCTCCTCGCTCGTGCGGCGGTACTCGCCACCCAGGGGGATCCGGCCCTCTGGGAGTCCGTCACGTTCATGAACTTCGGCCCGGCTCGCGTCTCGGCCTGGCAGCAGGAGCGCCTTCAACTACTGCTCTCGGTCGTCGATTCGATGACGCTTGCCGATATGTGGCCTTTCGTGAGAAACGACGAGTCGTCTACGCCGCCGGACGTGGAAGCCTTCATGGAGCAGCGGTGGTTGAGTAATAGCCCGCAGCAATTGGTGGCCGCTGCAAGGCAGATGCTGAATGAGCCGGACGAGACATCACGCCTGGGGCGTCTTTCGATTCCAAAGTCTGTGATCTCAGGAACTCCGGATGAAACCTGGGTACCTGAGGGAGTCGAGCGGATGGCCAGTGAGCTCGGAGCCCGGTTTGTCAGGATCGAGGGTGGGGGACATTCGCCCAACGTTCACCGGCCTGCTGAGACGGCATCAGCACTACTCGATTTTTGGCTCTCCAGTCAGGAGGTAGCCGCTGCCTGACCGGCGAGCCCAGGAGTTACTGCGGGGGCTGGCGGAGTCTCAAGACCGCCGATTCAAGTCGACGGCTGCAAGGGCGAGTTCTTCATTGTCGTGACAGGTCTCCCGGTGTCCCATCGTTCCCGGTCGGCTGCCGCGAGCTTGGTGCAAGTGCGCCGTCGAGTACGCGGACGCTCGTCGGCCGCCGGTTCGCGCCTGCGGCCGTGCGGACCGCTCTCCGCGAATGGGCGCCCAACACGAACCGACGCCCAGACCCACCCCCGGCGACGTGCCGGCCGTCCTCAAGCGGATCGAGCGGAACTCCCTGCCCGTCTCGACCTGGGAGGACCCGGCGAAGGGCGACCAGGCCCCGCAGGCCGTCGACATGCTGACCTGCGTTGCGGGCCTTCCACATATACAGGCCTGTTGCTCAGGGTCTCGTGACGATCACTCGATCCCGAGGGGCCCAAAACCGAGGTCCTCACGCATGAGACGACGCATCTGCGCCATGGCCGTACGACGCGTTCCTATCAGGGATGCTTCCTCGGCGGAGCCGACTGTCACCCCCCGGGCGTAAGCGTCGCGTATCGCGCGCAAGCCGTGAAATGCCTCGTTACCCGCCGCTACAACCTGCGGCGGGCCCACGAGCCAGAGGCGCTCACTGGCCGTATAGAGGCCGGTGCCACGGACGGCCTCCCTCACGGCCGCATCACGCGCCGACTCGGACATGTGATCGCCCAAGGCGACGGCCCGCATCTCTTCTCCTGCCGCTTTGAGGGCGGACACGAACTCCGTGTACACCTCGCGCCGTACTTCCAACGCATGTCTGCTTTCCTCTCGCCGCCACCGGTTGCGATCGGCGATCAAAGTGGCGGTGATGCCGATGACGGCACCGGTCAGTGTGGAGAGAAGCGGCATCCAGTCCATGGGCCGCAGCTTGGCTCAACCCGTGCGCCGGCACCAGTGGCTCTTACCACGGAGGCGGGGACGGCTACGGTTGGCGGCTGCTGGCGGTGACGTTCCGCTCCTCGTTAGGGGGCAAGAACACGGACTCCTCTACGGCCGCCTCCCCAGCGCGCTCTGACTTGCCGGTACGGAAGAAGCCCACGGCTCTGAGCTGCTCAGATGCCGTGAGCTTCTGTCGCTGTTGGTCAGCGCCGGGTGACCTTGGACGGCCAAGGGACGACCCGGGCTCCACCATCGGCTGTCGCCGGCCGGGGAACGCGACTGATGCCGGGCCAACGCGCCGCAGGGCGTCCTGGGTGACCTCGAATCAAATCGGTACTCCACCCCACGTGATGGTGTCGCGGCCTAGGGGTGGCCGGTCGCCGCGCGCCCTGGTCGACAGGGACGTAGCGGCAGCGCATGGTCTCCCGTATCACCGCTGAGGAGGAAGCGCGCGTCTTCCGGCTCGCGGAGCTCCTGGACGGCGGCACGCAACCGCTGGAGACGCAGCTCGTCGAGGAGCTGGGCCCGCACCTTCGGCAGCAGCTCGAACGGCTCAAGGCCAAGGGTTGGATCCTCGTCCGCGAGGCTGCAGACGGAATGATGGCCGTCGATCCCACCCGGCCGGTGTGGAAGGCTGTCCGCAGCCGCCGCGACGTCGGCCGGTAACGGCCGTCGTGACGCCAGAGATTCGCCTACGCGATCCCATAAGTCCTGTGATCTTCGGCCTCGCCCGGTGTAGCGTCGCTACAAGTAGTCGTGGTTCCGAAGTCCGTTCGCCCGTGACGCACGTCTCGGGCGTCCTTGCTGTTCAGCGCCTCTCCGGACCAAGGCGATCACCTCCGGATCCCGCACGGTGCGGGATTCCGAAATTCCTTGAGGGAGACAGGCATGGCCAGCGGCACCGTCAAGTGGTTCAACGCCGAAAAGGGCTTCGGTTTCATCGAGCAGGACGGCGGCGGCCCCGACGTCTTCGCCCACTACTCGAACATCGACGCCTCCGGCTTCCGCTCCCTGGAAGAGGGCCAGCGGGTCACGTTCGATGTCGGCCAGGGGCAGAAGGGCCCGCAGGCGGAGCACATCCGCCCCGAGTAACAACGCATGGAGAGACCCCGGCCGGATGGTTACCGGCCTGGGTCTCTTGCTACCCGGGTGAAAGGGGGACAAGCCAGTGCGCACCCCCGGCAGTGATCCGCGGCCCCGAACCCTGCAACACCCCGGGGAGGCAACCCGCACTGCTGGGAGTCACCGCGCGGCCTCTTCGAGCCACCCCGCAGGGAAGAACGGCGTAGGGACGAGTGCCGCGAAGGCGATCTGAGCCATGACCTGGAACGCCAGAGGTTCGCCGGCGCTGCTCGCAAGGAGGGGCCAAGCGCATACGACCAGCGGAAGGGCAAGGAGCACACGGAACCGGACCGTCTCCATCTGGTTGTGGACCCAGACGGCGAAAATGGCGATGAGCAGGGTGGGAATGCCGATGATCAGCAGCATGTCCATCCCCAGCGTCATGATCTCGAGGAAGCTGTCTGTCCACCAGACGGTCTGCGAGATGGCCACCCACGCTGCGGTGTGGAGGAGCACGTATGTAAGCACACACCGACCCATTCGCCCCAGGATGTACCCCAGCCTGCCAACGGCTCCCACCTCTGTCGCCATCTCCGCCCCATGCCCGAGTCCTGGATTTGAACGCGTTCAACATAGTGCACTGGGCGCCTGACGGCAGCGCCGGGACCCGTAACGGCCACTGGAAGGCAACCCCGTTGGCGTCAGAAACGGATGTAAAAGGCCCGTGACGGTGATCGGTGCGGGGCCTTTCGCCTGGGGCCCGGCAGGATTCGGGGCAGTCCGCCGACTCCGCCTCGGGCTACTGAACGCCGCTGCCGTCTGCCGTTGCCGTCAGTCCATGAAGTACGCGATCCGACGGCGCATCCTGCGGACCAACCCCCTTCCCAAGGGCAAGGATTCGACGGCGGCCACGAAGACCACGAATGCCGTCGACGAGCGGGCTTTGCTGAACCCCGAACAGGCGGCGGCGATCCTCGACTGGATCCGGCGTCGGCCGCGCGGCGGCAAGCGGCTCCACGCCTTCTTCGCCACGCTGTACCGCTGCGGCCCACGCCCCGAGGAAACCGTAGCCATGCTGATCCACACGGCGACCCCGGAGGTGGGCAAGCAGTGGACCGACACGGGGGAGATTCGCGAACAGCGCGACATGAAAGGCCGTGCGGAGGGCGGGACACGCACCGTACCGCGGCATCGGGCCCTGACGCGCATCCTGCGGCAGCACATCGCCGACGAACAGCTCCAGCCGGGTGATCTCCTCCTCCAGGGGGAGACCGGTGGCATCCTCGCCGGCGCCGTCATCCGCCGGGCGTGGCGCAGCGCGCGTAAGGCCGTACTGTCCCCGCACGTCTTCGACTCGCCCACTGGGCGGCGCGTGTACGACACCCGCAACACGCGTCTGACGAAGTGGCTCAACGACGGCATCCCGCCCGCCCAGGTGGCCGGGTGGGCCGGGAACAGCGTCGCGGTGCTCCTGTCGAGCTACGCCCGATGCATCTCCGGGCAGCTCCGGGACCTCAAACAGCGGATTCTGGCGCGAGGTGATCTCCCCGACCTGCCCGAGACCGGCTGACGGCCGCCGGAGAACTTCTCCGCGTATTCACCGCAGCCACCCGCAGAAACCCGGTGACAGCCGGACAGTGCCGGACCTCCCCGCCATCACCGGAGGTGGGTCCGGCGCTCTTCTGTGTGGACCTAAACCCACCCTGACCAGCAAAAAGCCCTCCCGGGCGGGAGGGCGGAGACTTGCGCCCCCGGCAGGACTCGAACCTGCGGCCAAGCGCTTAGAAGGCGCCTGCTCTATCCACTGAGCTACGGGGGCCTGGTGGCGGGTCCAAGGATAAAGCTCCCTGCTCCTCGACCCTGTCGCTTCGCCTCCGTGGCTCGATGTGGAGGTTCGGTGAAGCGGTCCTGATAATCGCAGGCAGGTACGAATCGTGCATCGCTTTTGGCGCCCGACGCACCGGGTGTTGTGCACTCGTTATGCCTGGGCTGTGCCCTTGTCCCGGTCATCCCTTCCGCCCGTTCTGTTCCGTCGGCACGCAGACATGTCTATATGCTTCAGAAATCCCCTAAAATTGGGCATTCTTCGCATGTGGTGACCTTGGACGTACGGCCTCAGCTGCTCGACACACTTTCCGCACTGCGCGACCGTGTCGCCGCCGCACGCTTTCCGCTGCCCCTGCCCGGGGCCCCACGCGCGCGTGCCAACCGCGACGAACTCCTCGCGCAACTCGACGACTACCTGCTACCGCGTCTACGGGAGCCCGACGCGCCGCTGCTGGCGGTCGTCGGCGGATCCACCGGCGCCGGCAAGTCGACGCTCGTCAACTCCCTCGTCGGCCGACGGGTGAGCGAGGCGGGCGTGCTGCGGCCGACCACCCGGACGCCGGTGCTTGTCTGCCATCCGGAGGACCATCACTGGTTCGGCGACATGCGTGTCCTGCCCGACCTGACACGCGTGTGGGGGCCGCAGGAGGACCCCGACGACCTCCTGCCCTCCGGTGCGCACCCCGCGCGCGTGCTGCGCATCGAGACCGCCGAGACCCTCCCGCGCGGAATCGCCCTCCTCGACGCCCCCGACATCGACTCCCTGGTCGCCGACAACCGTGTCCTCGCCGCCGAGCTGATGTGCGCCGCCGACGTCTGGATCATGGTCACCACGGCCGCCCGCTACGCCGACGCCGTCCCCTGGCACCTGCTGCGCACCGCCAAGGAGTACGACGCCGCTCTCGTGACCGTGCTGGACCGGGTGCCCCACCAGGTCGTCTCCGAGGTGTCCCGGCAGTACGGCGCCCTGCTCGCCAAGGCCGGGCTGGGCGACGTACCCCGGTTCACCGTGCCCGAGCTGCCCGAGTCCGCCTGGGGCGCGGGCCTGCTGCCCGCCACCGCCGTCGCGCCGCTGAAGACCTGGCTCGCGCACCATGCCCAGGAACCCGCCGCCCGGCAGCACGTCATGGCCCGCACCGCCCACGGACTCCTCGACTCCCTCAAGGCCCGGATGCCCGAGCTGGCCAATGCCGCCGCCGCCCAGTACGCGGCCGCGCTCCGGCTCACCTCCGCCGTGGACACCGCCTACGACGGCGAGCACGCGCGCGTGCGCTGCCGGCTCCAGTCCGGCGCCGTACTCGCCGGGGACGCTCTCAAGCGCTGGCGTGCCTTCCCGCTGGACTGTGCCCCGGGCGAACTCCTCGACGCGCTCGTGGAGAGCCTGGCCGCCCTGCTGCTGTGCTCCGTCACCGCGGCGGACGAGCGCGTCGACGAGGCCTGGCGGCGCGAGCCCGCCGGAGAGGACCCGGCCCTCGCCGCCGGCGAGACCACCGCGGAGAGCGCCGAACACCGCATCGGCATCGCCGTCCGGCGCTGGCGCCGCGAGCTGGAGGAATACGCCGAGGAGGAGGTGCGCGAGCTGGAACGTACCGCCGCCCCCGACGCGGAAGCTGTCGCCGCGCTGGTCGCCACCGCGCTGCTGGGCGGACGCCGGGCGCGCAGCGCGGGCGAGGGCCTCGCGGAGCGGATCGGGGCCCATGGCGCGCTGCGGCTGCGCGACAGGGCCGGGCGGTTGCTGGGCGAGCACGTGGACCGCGTCATGCACACCGAACGCGAGCGGCGCCTCGCCCCGCTCGACTCCCTGGACGTCCACCCCGAGCCCCAGGCCGCACTCATCGCCGCGCTGTCCGTACTGCAGAAGGAGAGGTGACCGGTGACCGCCGTCACTGACCAGGACCCAACGGATCACACCGACCACATGAGGCGCGTGGGACGCATGAGGGACATGGAGCACGGCAGCTACGGCAGCGACGACGGTTCCGGACCCGTGGAATACGGCGGAGGGCCGGGCGGGGGTACGGAGAGCGTCCCGCGCGACGGCAGCGGTACGAGTGCCCCGGAGTCCGGCGGCGGACCGGCGGGGGCGAGAGGGGCCTTCCTGGACCGGGAGCTCGGGGTGAGGGACGCGCCCAGGACCACCGGCGTCTCTGCACCCTCCGGCACGCCCCCCTCCGGCACGCCCGACAGCGCCGGTGCCGCCGGCTCCGCGGACCGTTCCGGCGGCGCGGACACCCGGGAGGCGGACGCCAGGGACCACGCCTGGATCCCCGCGGGCGCGCCGAGCGAGCCACACGCGCGCGTACGGGACACGGGCGAGGACGTGAACGCTGACGCGGACCAGGGCAACGTCGGCGAAGGCTGGGGTCGGGGAGGGGACCGTACGTGGTCCGCCGGAGCCGGTACCGGAGCTGGTACCGGGGGCGAGAGCCGAGGCGGGGAGCGGGCGGACGGCCCGGACGCGCAGGGTGGCGTGCAGTTGCATCTGCCGCACCCCTTCCCGCTCCCGCACCCCACCGGCGGCCCGGGCTCCCCGGAGACGAATCCGGCCCGCCCGGCCACCCCCGCCGCCGAAGCCAGGTGGATCTCCGCGGCCAAGCCCGCCGCGGAAGCGGACGACGCGATTCCCAGGGTCGGTCCGACGGCGGGTAGCGATGTGGCGATTCCCAGGGTCGGTCCGACGGCGGGTGGCGATGTGGCGATTCCCAGGGGCGGTCCGACGGCGGGTGGCGAAGCGCCCGTCCCCGTGGTCGAGGCGACCAGCACCGGAGGCCAACCGATGCCCGCGGCCAGGCCGACGGCGGGTGCCGAAGCGCCGATCCCCACGGCCATGTCGACCACCACCCCCACGGCCATGCCGACCACCGGAGCCGAACCAACTTCCACCGCCCACTCCGAGGCGCCGCCCCCCTCCGCGCCCCCGGCCCCCTCCGCGAGCGCGCCCCCTTCCGCGCCCTCGGCCGCCTCGGCTGCCTCAGCCGCCTCTTCGCCCCCCTCCGCACCCCCGCTTCCGCCCACACCCCCGCCCATGCCGTTGCTCCCGCCCAGGCCCGCGTTCGCGCCCCTGCCGGCGTTCGCGCCGCCCCCGGCCTCCCGAGCGAGCGCGGACACGGAGGCCGCGCCCGGGCCACGCGGGCCCGCCAAGCCCTCGCGGCCCGCGGAGTCCTCGGGCTCCGCCAAGTCCCTGGGCTCCCCGGTTTCCCCGGGAACGCAGGACTCTCGGCACCCCCAGGATCCCCAGGACCCCCAGGACTCCTCCGGCCCCTGGGACGACGGACTCATCGCCCGTCGCGTCACGGAGGCCACCGCCGCCGCGCTCGCCGCCGAACGCGCCTCCGCCCTGGACAGCGGCGGCCGCGGCCCCGGCGGCCAGACCCCCGCCCCGCTGGCGTACGACGGCCGGCTGCGCTCCCGGCTGGACGCCCTGCGCGAGCTGGTCGGGCTCTCCCGGACCCGTGTGGACAGCCCTACGCTCGCAGAGGCGGGCCGGGTCCTGGACGAGGCGGCCGCCCGCCGTAAGCTCTCCGGCCGGCACACGGTCGTAGCCATCGCGGGAGCGACCGGCAGCGGCAAGTCGCAACTGTTCAACGCCCTTGCCGGCGTGGCCATTTCGGAGACCGGCGTACGACGTCCGACCACCGCCGCCCCCATCGCGTGCAGTTGGAGCGACGGCGCGGCGGGCCTCATCGACCGGCTCGGCATCCCGGGCCGGCTGCGCCGCCGCCCGCTGCAGAGTCCGGAGGCCGAGGCGCAGTTGCGCGGGCTGGTGCTGGTCGACCTGCCCGACCACGACTCCGCCGCCGTGGAGCACCGTAAGCAGGTCGACCGGATCCTGAAGCTGGTCGACGCGGTGATCTGGGTGGTCGACCCGGAGAAGTACGCCGACGCCGTCCTGCACGAGCGCTATCTGCGGCCCATGGCAGGCCACGCGGAGGTCACGTTCGTCGTCCTCAACCAGGTCGACCGGCTGCCCGGAGAAGCCGCCCACCAGGTCCTGGACGATCTGCGCCGGCTGCTGGACGAGGACGGCATCGCACTCGGCGAGTACGGCGAACCGGGCGCCACGGTGCTCGCGCTGTCCGCGCTCACCGGCGACGGCGTCGGTGAACTGCGTGAGGCACTCGGCCAGTTCGTGGCGGAGCGCGGCGCGGCGGCCCGCCGCGTGTCGGCCGACGTGGACGCCGCCGCGGCCGAGCTGCGGCCCGTGTACGCCGCCGGGCGGCGGATCGGTCTCAGCGAGGAGGCGCGCGAGGAGTTCGCCGCCCGGCTCGCGGACGCGGTGGGCGCCACCGCCGCGGGTGAGGCCGCCGAGCGCGCCTGGCTGCGCAATGCCAACCGCGCGTGCGGAACGCCCTGGCTGCGACTGTGGCGCTGGTACCAGTGCCGGGGTGAATCCTCCACGGGCCGCATCCCGGTGCGGGCGGCCCAGCCCGACGAGGAGGCCACGGCCCGCCAGAGCGTGGAACAGGCGGTCCGTACGGTGTCCGACCGCGCCTCGGCCGGGCTGCCCACGCCGTGGGCGCAGGCGGTGCGCGAGGCGGCCGTACGCGGGTCCGAGGGGCTGTCCGAGGCGCTGGACGAGCTGGCGGCACGGGCGGGACTGCCGCCGGGCCGGCCGCCGCGGCCCGGCTGGTGGCCGGCGGCGGTGCTGGTCCAGGCCGCGATGACCCTGCTCCAGGTGGTGGGGGGCCTGTGGCTGGCGGGCCAGATCGTCGGCGTCATGGCACCCAACCTGGGCGTTCCGGTGCTCCTGATGGTGTGCGGGATCGTGGGCGGGCCGCTGGTGGAGTGGGGCTGCCGGATGGCGGCCAGAGGACCGGCCCGCCGCTACGGCCAGGAGGCGGAACGGCGGCTCCGGGAAGCGGCCGCCGGCTGCGGCCGGGCCCGCGTGCTGGATCCGGTGGCGTCGGAGCTGTTGCGGTACCGGGAGGTGCGGGAGCAGTACGTGCGGGTCGTACGGAGCGGTGCCGGGATGGGCTGAGCGCCGGAGAGGGCTAGGTGTGGGTGCGAGGAGCCTCGGATTTCCGGGGCTCCTCGGCGGCTTTTCGGGGGCGGCACCCAGGGTGACAAGGGCCGCGGCGGAGGTGGGTCACTCGTGCGGGTGGCGGGTTTTTCCACAGGTGGGGTGGCCGTCCACAGCGCTCAGCGAGTCCGGCCGAGGGGAGGCAGTCTGGGGGCACGGCGGTCGCACGGCGGGTCCGGCCGGAAGGACGGCGGACGGTGCGCGCGGTCGGCGGGACGTGCGGGCACGTACGGCGGGACGTACGCGCCCGCACGACAGAGACGCACGACCACACGAATACACGACAGAGACACACGACCACACGACAGAGACACACGCGTCAGACACACGTGTCAGCACATGCGTCAGCAACGCACGACAGACGCGCACGACAGACACAGCCGTACGGGACGCGCCCGTACGCGTGGCCGTCCGGTCGGAGGGGCCGGGCGGGGGAGGGGAGCGAGGACATGAACGAGACAATCGTCTGCGTGGTGGGCAACGTGGCGACCCAGCCGGTGTACCGGGAACTGGCGGCCGGTCCGTCGGCCCGGTTCCGGCTGGCGGTGACCGCCCGCTACTGGGACCGGGAGAAGAGCGCCTGGACGGACGGGCACACCAACTTCTTCACGGTGTGGGCGAACCGCCAGCTCGCGGTCAACGTGGCCGCCTGCGTGGAGGTGGGCCAACCGGTCGTCGTACAGGGCCGGCTGAAGGTGCGCACCGAGGTGCGCGACGGACAGCAGCAGTGGGCCTCCGCCGATATCGACGCCGTGGCGATCGGCCACGACCTCGCACGCGGTACGGCCGCCTTCCAGCGACCTGCCAAACCGGAGGCTCCCCCGACGGCGGCCCGGCCGGAGCCGAACTGGGAGACACCGCGTCCCGCCGACGTCCCGGACGAGGACGCGCCCCAACAGGGCCCGGTGCCAGCAGTGGTGAGGTGACATCAGCAACCGGTCGACGGCACGGCCGGCCGGTGCCATCCGGTCGCCGAACACCCGGTCGTCCCGAACGGCCCGTACGAGCCAGTCGATTTATCGATATGCCCAGCTCATGGACGGTCCCGGCGATAACGATTACGGATCGGATCGCCCATCGGATCATCCGACCGGCGGGAGAGGCTCCACGTGATCCATAGGATGCCGGGCGTGCCCCTAGGGGCTGCCGATTCTGCTGGTGGGACCGTCCCCCACGTCCAACGGGTCCTGCTCGAAGGGGAATTCTGTGCTTGCTGCGTTCTCTGGGTTCCGCCGTTCCGCCGGAGCGGCCCGCCTGGCCGCCGCCACGACGGTGTCCGGTCTCGTGGCAGCCGGCGTGCTGTCCGGCGCCGGTAAGGCCATGGCCGACGGGGCCGACGGCATACCGCAGAACCAGGGCGGCGCGACGGCCACGATCAACGGCCTGAAGACCTACGGCGAGGCCGTGATCCACGGGGACGGCGGCGACCAGCGGGTGGAGGCGGGCCTGTTCGAGATGTCCGTCGACGGTGGCGGCACCCTGCAGACGTACTGCGTCGACCTGCACAACCCCACCCAGCGCGACGCCCACTACCAGGAGACGTCCTGGAGTGGCACCTCACTGGGCGCCAACAAGGACGCCGGCAGGATCGGCTGGATCCTGCACAACTCCTACCCCCAGGTGAACGACCTCACGGCGCTCGCCCGCCGGGCCGGTGCCGGTGCGCTGACCGAGCAGGACGCGGCGGCCGGCACCCAGGTGGCGATCTGGCGCTACTCCGACCACGCGAAGGTCGACGCCGTCGACCCGCAGGCCGAGAGGCTCGCCGACTACCTCGACAAGAGCGCCCGGAACATCGCCGAGCCGCAGGCCTCGCTGACCCTGGACCCGCCTGCGGTCTCCGGTCATCCGGGAGACCTGCTCGGCCCGGTGACCGTGCACACCAACGCGTCCGCCGTCACGGTGAGCCCGCCGCCGGACGCGGCCACCAGCGGGGTACGGATCATCGACAAGACCGGCAAGGTGATGACGTCCGCCCAGGACGGCAGCCAGTTGTACTTCGACATTCCCGAGGACGCCTCGGACAGCGCGGCCGAGCTGACCGTGCAGGCGTCGACCACGGTGCCGGTGGGCCGGGCCTTCGCCTCCGACAGCCGTAGCCAGACCCAGATACTGGCCGGGTCCAGCGAGTCCACGGTCTCCGCGACCGCGACCGCCACCTGGGCGTCCGGGGGCGCCATACCGGCGGTGTCGGCGCGGAAGAACTGCGCCAAGAGCGGCGTGGACATCATCGCGGCCAACAAGGGTGACGAGCCGTTCACCTTCGAGCTGATGGGCGCCGAGCACACCATCCCCGCCGGCGCCTCCCGCACGGTGACGGTGCCGCTCCAGGAGGACCAGGCCTACGACTTCACGATCACCGGGCCACACGGCTTCAGCCACCGCTTCACCGGCGTCCTCGACTGCAAGACGCAGGGCACGATCACGACCCGGGCTGCCCAGGTCCACAACGAGCCCAGCCCCGCCTCGGTCGGCGGCAGCACGGCCCCCGACACCAACCTCGCCTCGACCGGCGGATCCGCGATCACCCCGCTGATCGCCGGGGTGGCCATCGGCTTGGTGGTGATCGGCGGCGCGGTCCTGGTGGTGCTGCGCAAGCGCGAGCAGACCGGCGCCTGACGACCCTGGCGCCACCGCCACCGCCACCGCCACCGTCACGCCACCGCCGCCACCGCCATGCCCTGTGTCGGCGAGAGCTGACGGGCGTGGTGTGCGGGCGCGGGACTAGCCTGGGAAGTACTCGGGCGGCCGTGCGGGCCAGGGAGTTTCCCCGATATCGATCTTGTGGTCGGTGGACGCGTGGCAGACGTCCACGGGCCCGGCTTTCCTCCTGAGGCCGAGGCGCCCGAACCGGGCCGGCGCAGGCAAGGAGAGTGCGGAGATGGCGTGGAATGTGAACGGTACCTATCTCGAAAGCTGCAACTGCGACACCGTGTGCCCGTGCACCACCTCGGGCATGACCGCACCCGCCGACAACGAGCGCTGCCAGGTGACTCTCGCCTTCCACGTCGCCCAGGGTGAGGTCGACGGCGTGGACGTGTCGGACCACAGTGTCGTCGTCTTCGCCGACACGCCCCGCTCGATGGCCGACGGCGGCTGGCAGGTGGCGCTGTACGTGGACGCTTCGGCCGACGACACCCAGGCGGACGCGCTGGGCAAGGTCTTCTCCGGGCAGGCGGGCGGACCGATGGCGGCGCTGGCTCCCCTCATCGGCGAGGTCCTCGGCGTCGAGCGCGTACCCATCGACTTCCACGACGACGGTCGCCGTCACGCCGTGCGGGTGGCGAACGCCATCGACATAGAGATCGAGGACCAGGTGGCCCCGCAGCTGGGCGAGAGCGGTCCCGTGATGAGACTGACCGGCATGTTCCACCCGGCGAACAGCACGCTGACGATCGCCCGGTCGACGCGGGCCACCGGCCATGGCGTACACGGCCGCTCATGGGACTTCACCGGCCGCAACGCGCACTCGGCACCGTTCTCATGGTCGGCCTGACCCGCACGACGATCGCGGACCGCCCCACCGCGGCCTACACCGGGCTGGTGCTGCTCACGGCGGCCGCAGCCTGGGCATGGACGGCACTGCGCTGGGGCGCCATGGGGTCCGGGACCATGGCCGGGGACCTGCCCGCCTTCCTGGGCACGTGGACGATCATGATGGTCGCGATGATGCTGCCGGCCACGGCACCGGTCGCCTCGCTGTACGCACGGACGGCACTCGTGCACCGGACGCCACGCGTGATCGCCTTCACGGCCGGCTATGTCCTGGTCTGGGCGGCGGCCGGGCTGCCGGCCTACGCCCTGGCGATCGGTGCACGGCACGTCGCCACCATGCACCCCACCGCGGGGACGGCGGTGGCCGCCGCGATCTTCGCCGTCGCCGGTGTCTACCAGCTCACCGCCCTCAAGGATCTGTGCCTCACCAAGTGCCGCTCACCGATAGCTCTGCTGCTGCACCAGGCGTCGTACCGCGGTCCCGCGCGCCACGTGCGGGTCGGGCTGCACCACGGGGCGTTCTGCCTGGGGTGCTGCTGGTCCTTGATGCTGCTGCTCACTGCGTTCGGCGTGATGAACCTGTGGGCCATGATGGGCCTGGCCGTCATCGTCACGGCCGAGAAACGCCTGCCCCGGGGCCGCCTCCTCGCCCGCGCCGTAGGGCTCACCTCGCTCGCGCTCGCGATCGCCGTCTTCTGGATGCCTCTGCTGGCTCCGAACCTCACCGGCGGCGTCATGACCGAGATGGGCCTGCGTCACCTGTGACCGGCGCACGGCCTTCCAGGCCCGCGCCTCGCCGGACGGCACCGGAAAACTACGCTGGCACCCCTTCCGATCGTTCAAGGACCATCGTTCAAGGACCAGCGTGCCGCCGTCCTTCGTCCACCGGATCACGAGTTCGTCTGGGAGGCGGAGGACGGGACGATCAGCCACGCGATCGTCGACGACACCGAGTACCGGGAGCTCGCCGCCGTGGTGGCCGGTGCGCGGGCGGTCTGCGCCCTACCCACCTGCGCCGACGAGCGCCATCCGTTGCTCTGCGCCGTCCTGCCCGACGGCGACGGCGTTCTGCGCGCGCGGTGGTGACCGGGTCATCAGGGCCGGGCTCGGCCGGCCGGAATTCCTCGATCAGCGCCCGGAACGCGCCCTCGTCCATGCCGGCCACCCCGGCATCCGGATCCGACAACCGGAGGCTGTCGGCTTTCGCGAACGGCGCACCACAACCAGTCCCGTCCCGGACGGCATGAGACCGCGTCCTCGCTGAGCAGAGACTCGACGGGACGCGTATGTGTCAGTGCACCACTGTCCGCTGGGCGCTTGGGAAGTCGCATTCGCAAAACGGCTGGGAGGCGCTGCCGGCGGCACGGGTCCCCGCGCAGACCATCGGCCGCCGCAGCGGTACGGTGTGCGGCATTTCGATCGCGCGTTCTGCGATCGCTGAACCAACAAGGGGGTTCCATGAAACACCGCCGCCCGCGACACCGTCGCAGAGTCCTCGCCAGAGCGGTCGGTACGGCGGGTGCGCTGGCCGTCGCGCTGGGCGCGGGGATGACGCCGGCGATGGCCGCCGGGAAGTCGTCCGACACGCCTGCGGCCACCGGGTTCTCGCCCGACCAGCCCGACCCGAAGACGCCCTGGGCGCCCGAGAACGACGAGGCGTCGCTGCGCCACAAGCCCGTACAACACCCTGAGGCGCTCACGGGCGGCCGCACGGGCACGGCCGGTCTGCAGCTCAACATGCCCGCGCCGACAGGGCCGTACAGCGTGGGCATGGTCGGCCTGCACCTCGTCGACAAGTCCCGTACGGATCCGTACGTTCCCGGCAGCAAGCCTCGCGAGGTGATGGTGTCGCTCTGGTATCCGGCCACCGCCACGTCCGGCCACTACCAGGCGCCGTGGATGCCGTCGATCTCCGGCGCCCACTTCCTCGCCACGCGAGGACTGTCGCCGCAGCAGGTGACCCTGCCGAGGACCGCGGGCCATGTCCTCGCCCCGGTGAACACCAAGCTCGGCAAGCTGCCCGTCCTGCTGTACTCGACCGGGCTGCACTCGGACCGCGCGATGGGTACCGCGCTCGCCCAGGACCTCGCCAGCCGCGGCTACCTCGTCGTCACCGTCGACCACACCCACGACGCCAACGAGGTGCAGTTCCCCGGGAACCGGCTCGAGGTCAACACGATGCCGGCGGGCGCCCACTCCTCCGACACGCTCAAGGTGCGCGCGGCCGACATCCGGTTCGTCATCAACCAGCTCGGCACGATCAGCAAGGGCGGCAACCCGGACCCCGGCCACCCCACGCTCCCCACCGGGCTGTCGAAGGCCGTGGGCATGTCCCGCATCGGAATGTTCGGCTGGTCGCTGGGCGGCGCCGCGGTCGACACCTCCATGCAGCTCGACCACCGGATCGCAGCCGGCGCCAACCTGGACGGCCAGTTCTTCGGGACGGCACCGAGCAAGGACCTGGACCGCCCCTTCATGCTCTTCAGCTCCGGCACCCACAACCGCAACAACGACGGGTCGTGGCGCACGCTGTGGTCGCATCTGAAGGGTTACCGGGTCGACATCCAGCTCCACGGGGCGGCGCACCTGTCGTTCAGCGACAACGAGTGGATGGTGCCGCAGGAGGCGGGACTGCTCTGGCTCTCCCAGGCCCAGCTGGAGCAGCAGTTCGGCACGATCGATCCCGACCGGGCGGTCAAGGTCCAGACCGACTACCTCGCCGCCTTCTTCGACCAGGAGCTGCGCGGCAAGCACAGCACCCTGCTGGACGGACCGTCCAAGAGCTATCCGGAGATCTCCTTCGTCCGCTGACCGGACAGCGACCGTACGGCCGGCCGGTCATCCGAAGGGCGGGTCCTCTTCGCGGGCCCGCCCTTCGGCGCGCCGGGAGGGGGAGGTCGGCCGTCGAACGCAGGTATGTGTGTCCGGCCTTGGCGGTGCCGGGACCGGTGCGTTCGGAGCGCGCGCGGACCCGGTGCCGACGCCGTGCATCCGCCGGCCGCCGCCGGTCGGGACGCGTCCGAGCGTGCCCCGCTGGTGGCGTCAGCGTGCGAACTTTGCGATGGCTGCGGGGGTGACCGGGGTGAAGAAGTTGACGAGGTTGCCGTCCGGGTCGCGGAACAGCAGCGACCGGTTGCCCCAGGGCATCGTGGTGGGCTCGTTGACGAAGTCGCCGACGAAGCTGGTCAGGTTCTGGTGAACGCGGTCCACGTCGTCGACGAGGAACTCGATGATCACGCTGTGGTTGTCCGCCGGGCGGGCAGAGCCCGGGGCGAACAGCGGGACGGTGCGGGTGCCGGCGATCGCGAGGGTGGCGACCGCGGTCCTGAGTTCGGCGAAGTCCTCGGTGGCCCGTATCGCCTGCAGACCTGTGGCTCGCTCGTAGAACTCGACGAGGCGTGCCACGTCGCCGGTGATGATGCGGATCGAGACGAAGTCCATGGGAATCTCCTTGGCTGGGCTGGAGGCGTACGCGTCGCAGGCTAGGAGAAATAGGGGACAGAACCGGTCCTGTATTCGGGTTAGGGTGCGAACATGCCTCGACCCACCGGCCGCGTGCTGACACTCCTGGAGCTGCTGCAGTCGGGCGGTACCCGGACTGTGGCCGAGCTCGCCGACCGTCTCGGCGTCGAAGGGCGCACTGTGCGGCGGTATGTGGAGCAGCTGATCGACCTGGACGTGCCCGTGGAGTCGGTGCGCGGCCGTTACGGCGGGTACCGGCTGGCTCCCGGGTACCGCTTGCCTCCGCTCATGCTCAGCGACGACGAGGCGCTGGCCGTGGTGCTCGGCCTGGTCGCCGGCCGCCGGGCAGGGCTGACGATGACGGACCGCACGGCGAACGAGACGGCGTCAGCGAAGATCCGGCGGGTGCTGCCCAAGCACATCGCCCGTCGGCTCGACACACTCCTGGAAGCTCTCGCCTTCACGGATCAGCCCGGCGGGTCGGACCACCCGGACGCTGTGGTCCTGCTCGCGGTCGCCGACGCGGTGCGCCACCGCCGGCCGGTCTCGATCCGCTACACCGACCGTGACGGACGGCGCAGCGAACGCACGCTGCACGCGTACGGGATCGTCGCCCACGCGGGCCGGTGGTACGTCACGGGCAAGGACGCCGGGGTCGGCGAGGACCGAACCTTCCGGCTCGACCGCATCGCAGACGCGCGGACCCTGCCCGGCTCGTTCGAGGCGCCCGTGGGTCCCGGTCCGGCGGAGCGCCTGTTGTCAGGGTTCGCCACGGCCGAGTACCGGCACGAGGTGACCTTGCGGATCCACGGGACGGCTGAGCAGATCCGCGCCCACTTTCCGGCCGGCGTCGCGAGCCTGGGGGAGTACGAGTCGGCGGCTGGCGAGGACCGGGCGACCGAGCGCTGGCTGCGCGTCGAGCTGCGGGCGGAGCGGCTCGACTGGTTGCCTCCGGTACTCGCCTCCCTCGACCGGCCGTTCGTCATCGAGCGCCCCGACGAACTCCGCGACCTTGTCGTCGCGCTCGCTGACCGCCTCACGTCCTCCGCCCGCCGATCCCGACCACGAGGAACCAACTCATGAGACGGCACAGCCGTCCGACACCCGACGGCAAGCCCGCCGTCCGACATCCGGCGGGCAAGAAACCCCAGGTCAGAGCCACCACCCCTAACGCGTTTCCGCCCAGGGGTGGCCGTACGGCAAGATGGGGTGTTACTTGCCAGGGGAGGGCACGAAAAGGCCCCTCACCAGCGGTTTCCTTGCCGATGAGGGGCCGTGTCAGGCGGCTTGGGCCGTCTCTGGGCCGTCGACGGGGGAGGGGCGCTTCAGGAACTGATCGCGGGTGGCTCGCCCGCAGCACTTCCGAGGCCCAGGTCGGCGCGCATCACGGCGCGCATCCCCTCCCAGAGCTCCCAAAGTCGAACGAAGTCTGTTCTTATTTCATTGAATGATCCATCCGGATCCGGATTCCCTTCCTCCAGGCACATGGTCCGCCGGTAGACCTCAGACAGCGCGGTTGTCATTGCATCCAGCTCGACCAATACCGCTGCGGACGCGACCAGCTGGGCCTCAGCGAGGACGGAGTGATGGTCGCGTCGGGCCTCCTCGACCAACTCGCGTTCATCCGGCGTGACAGCTCCCTTGTGCACGTTCCACAGGAAGTTCGTCAGCTGGGTTCGGTAACGCCGGAACGATGCATTGACTTGTATGTAGCCTTCGCGACGGCGGTTCAGCTCAGCTACTTGCTGCTCACGGTGCCACTGAGCTTCAGCCGCCTGCTGCTGACGCTCAAACTGTTCCGATTGAACGCGTGCCAGGTGACGTTGCGACAGGACGGACGCAACAAGCGTGCCTGTGACACCGACCACCGCAGCGGCTAGGCCGATGAGTGCGCTTCCCATTTGAGCCCCTGACTGGTTGACAGAGCTACGTCAGCGGCATCGTGCCCGCATCGCGGCGGCCGCGGATGTCCTTTTGCGTCCTAAGCCCCTTGGGGGCATGTCCGCCGTGGGTGCTGATTGCGGTCAGCCTCGAAGTTGGTCCTCGATGGCCTGCTTGAGGGACCGGTTGTGCACAGAGCCCGCCCACGAGGCGAATGTGAAGTTCTTGCCAGCCTGGACGGCACGTTCGCGCGCCTCACCGAGGAAGTACAGGCCAGGTTCGCTGGCACTGACGATGACGATCGCGTGCACGTCGTCATCGTTAAGGTAGTCCGACCGTACGAGCCGGCGCAGTACCTCGGGCGGCATGGCCTTTGAGGGGTTGCCGAGCCGGGTTTCGACCACTGCCCGCTTCCCACCGAGGGTCACGACGATCTCGGCGCGGGTGGACCCGATCGGAACGTCGCGCTGGACTGCGTCGCCGAAGTACTCAGCCAGGACGCCCGCAACCGATTTCTCGTAGGCGGCTTCGCTCATCATGGTGATGTCTTCGTCGCGTTGAAGCTGGCTCTGCACGGGGCCCGGGGCGTTGACGATGGCGTCTACGACCTGTTCAGGACTATCGGCCTGGTTTACCTCATCCTTGACATCCTGCATGGTCCGTAGGGCGGCGAAGGAGCAGGGGCTGCTGCCCACCCTCAGGGAACTTGGCGAGATCATCCAGGCGTCGCACGGCATCTCACTGAGCGACAGCACGCTGAGCAGGTACGCGAACAAGTTCCACAACCGGCTGGGCATGGAGCTGATGGAAGAGCACATCGCGTAAGGGCCCACCTGTGTGAGCAGCCCCGGTACCGACGACGAGACCTACGGGGGCTGGACGGCCGCCGCGCCTCAGCAGCTCTTCGATCGGCTGACTTACGAGCGCTGGTGGGACCTGACCGACGACATCATGAGCCGCCCGCACCACAACCGCACCAGATCGAACGGGGAACCGCAGGGAACCACAGTGAAAGCACCTGCGCCCCAAAAGGCCGCAAGCCTGCCGTTCGCCCAGGTCGGCACCCGAACCGGTCGCAAATAACCGCAGCTTCCCAAGCTGATGACTCGTTGCCAGCCTTGACTCGATCGGTGGGCGCTGATCGGCTTGGCCCATGGCCGTGGACCCCAGCGAGTACGACAAGGCAATGCCGATCATGGCAGCCCACCTCGCGAAGATCGAGCGGGCGGTTAGCCGGACCCGCACCTCACATGCGGGGCAGCCGTTCTCAGCGGTCCATCAGGCATTGGCCGAAGCACTGCAAGACGAGGGTGCCCAACGCGTCGTGCCTCAGGTCGTTGAGGAGTTGGCGCGCCAGATCTCTGGGGCAGTTACCGGACCCTCAGGGGCTGTGGGGTGAGTGTCTAACTGCGTGACAACGCCCCCGCACAGCGGTGGACAGTTGTTTCGGGACGAATCGGTCGCTCCGTTAGGGTGCGCTTCGTGACCGACGACGCCCCGGCCTGCCCCGAGTGCGGCCAGACTATGAAGTTCGGCGGCTACCTCCTGGCCGAGCGCGAGGACGATGGCCGGCGGACCTGTCGGAAGCTATGGAGGTGTACCGGTGGGCATGTCTGGTGGCGCTGGGCCGACCGGTCGGAGGAGCAGTTGGAGGCCTGCCCCATGCCGGAGCTCTTCCGCTGACATCAACGCCTCCGGACGGCGCTGGCACACAACAGCCACCTATGGCACCGGTTCACGAGGCGAGCCCCGACCAGGCGAAAGAAGATCGAACTCCTAAAGCATCGCCGACAGGCTGGTGCGTACGCCGGACTGCTGCGATCGTGTCAGATGGTGCGAGGACCATGGGAAACATCAGCCGCAGACTCGGCAAGAAGCAGATGTTGCGTCGCTCTCCTGTGGGTCATCCCGGCTGCTGCTCCCAGTTCGCCCAAGTCCCCAAGCTCACGGGGTGGATCTAGGACCGGGGAGAGATAGTAACCTCGGTCCACTAACTCTCCGCACTCTGAAGGGCGCGGGCTGTGAAGTCAGTATCGGTCTGTGGGGACAGGCCGGGTTGGGGGGGGCACGATGATGACGTATCGGTTCAATCCGCCGCCAGGCTGGCCGACGCCGCCTCCTGGGTGGATGCCGCCTCCCGGCTGGCATCCCGACTCCTCGTGGCCACCGCCGCCGCCAGGTTGGCAGCTTTGGGTACTTGACACCCCAAGTAGCGTCAGTGCTGTGGACGTCGGCGCTGGCACCACGGAGTTGCCGGGCCGAGCCCCGAGTGCCCTCGCGGCGCCAACCGCACCACCAGGCCCTACACACGACAACCCGGTAGTCGTCGAGGCCGCCACACCCTCGCAGTCTCCCATCCCCCCGGCTCGCCGCACTGGTTTGTTCGGCAGGCGGCGTCGCGACGAAAGTCAAGAGATCGAACAGTTGCGCGCGTGGATAGCCGACACGCACGGCATGGACGCTGTCCGAGCCCTCGATGCTCTGCGTTCGGCGCGTGAAGAAGCCGTATCTGTGCGCGAAGCTGCAGAAGCTGAAGCGGAGCAGATCCGCCAAAGGGCCCGGGTCGAGGTAAAGACGGAGAAGGCAGAGGCGAAGAAGGCCGCCAAGGAAGCTGACCGCGCCCGGAAAGAGGCGGAGAGGGTCAGGCAGGAAACCTACAAGGCCAGCAGCCGGCTTGCCGAACTTCAAGCCCAAGTCGTGACAACCGACGAAATGGCGATGCTCCAGCAGGTCGGAATCTACGCCTACCGGCACCAGTTGCAGGATGCCATTGCCTACCGCACTCGCTTGGATTCGCTAAAGACCGAGATCAAGAACCTTGCGCGTACCGACCAGGCGGTCCTCGCAGTCCAGCATTGGACGGTCAACGGGTCGGCCAGCGCCGGGCGGAAGATGGTCCGCGATTTCTCAAAGCTCATGCTCAGAGCGTACAACGCCGAGGCAGATTACGCAGTGCGCTCCATGCGGCCCCACCGTTTGAACTCGCTCATCGACCGCCTCTACAAGAGCCGGGAGACCATCGCGAAGCTCGGTGCGACGATGAACATCCGCATCTCGGATGCCTACCACGATGCCCGTGTGCGTGAACTGGAGCTGACTGCCGACTTCCTGCAGAAGAAGGAAGAGGAGAAAGAGGCTCAGCGAGAGATCCGAACGCGAGAGAAGGAAGAGGCCGCTGCTCAAAGGGAGTTGGAGCGCGAGCGAGAAAAGCTTCAGAAGGAGTTGGGCCACTACCAGGTAGCTTTGGAGCGACTCCGAGATCGTGGCGACGCCGAGGCCGTAGCGGAGATGGAAGCCAAACTCGCAGAGATCGAAGAGGCCCTCAGCTCCGTCGAGGCACGTGCCGCCAATGTTCGCGCCGGCTACGTCTACGTGATCTCCAACATCGGCGCTTTCGGTGAGCGGATGGTCAAGATCGGAATGACGCGGCGTCTGGAGCCCCTGGAGCGTGTTTACGAGCTGAGTGGTGCATCAGTACCGTTCCGATTCGACGTCCACGCACTGATCTTCAGCAAGGATGCGGTGGGTCTGGAGTCACAGTTGCACCAAGAGTTCGCAGACCATCGAGTCAACCGCGTTAACGCCCGAAAGGAGTTCTTCCGTGTCACCCCCGCCCAGGTGCGCGATGCCCTCCAGCGGTACGCTGACCAGCACCTAGTCGAGTTCACGGAAGAGCCTCAGGCGCTGGAATGGCGCGCCAGCCAAGCGAGCTGACCCGCAATGTCACGCACGCAGTGACGCGGCCGGAGCAGCATAGAGAACGGGGAGAGGAACCGGGGCTCGTATCCGGGTTCCTCTCCCCATTGGGATGGAACGGAAGGTCGGATCGGCAGGCGCTCCGGATCGGGCACGTACGTCGCCGAGCCCCGGCAGCGCGTCCGGGTCGTCCGGTCATCGGCCCGGGAACAGCCCAGTGGATCGCCGTTCCGTGCGGACATGAAGGCCGTGGGCAAGCAAGGTGATTGGGAGAGCCGGACCGATGCCAAGGTCCCGGCGCCGGCGGACGTCGCGGCGCGGCTCGGCATCGCCGAGGGTGACTTGTGCGTCCGGACGACGTACGAGTTCCTCGCCGACGGCAGGCCGGTGCAGTTGTCCACAAGCTGGGAGCCGTACGACCTCACCGCCGGCACTCTCATCGTTCCCCCCGAGGGAGGACCGCACGCCGGGGCGGGGGTCGTGAACCGCATGGCCGCGATCGGGGTCACCGTCAGCCACGCCGTGGAGCAGCCCGAGCCGAGGCAGGCGACCGCCGAGGAGGCGTCGATACTCGGCATCCAGAAGGCCGCGCTCGTCACGCACATCCGGCGGACGTACTACAGCGACCAGGGGCGGCCCGTGGAGACGGCGGACATCATCGTGCCCGCCGCTCACTGCGAGATCGTCTATGAGATCCCGATCAACCCCTAGTTGAGACAGGCGAGATCTCGGGCATTGCGTCCGATGCTAGGTAGCGTGGCGAACATGACCGATGCCGCCCGTCATGCGAACACCTGTGGCCTATGCGGCCGACCACTCGACTGGGATCACTCCCACCAGAAGGCGACTCTCGGAACCCGAGTCGAGTACGAGGTAGTCGAAGTTCGCGGCGTGCTGGCTGATTCGGTTGCGGTCCATGACCCGAATGACAAGCACCCACTGCCCACCCGGGTCCTCGCTGCCAACCTGGGTGTTGACGCCGGTTCGCTACTCGGCCTTCATTACACGTGCCTCGTTTCCCGTGATCCGTACGGAACTACTCGATCTGACTACTGCCTGAGGCGTAGTGGCAGCTTGCCGCCGACAGCTCAGCCGGGGGGCCAGCACTGAGCGGTGCGGCGGTCGCCTCCCCAGTACGAGTCGAATGCGTGTCGAAGCTCGCCCCACACCACCTGGCCGGATCGTCCTCTTGCTAGCGCTTTGTGTATGTGTCACACAGTTGATAGGCGGGGTGACAGGGGGAGGGGGCTCTGCATGTCTGTGCTGGGTGGCAACCGCGGGGAGCCGTCGGACTGGGCCGTGAGGCGGTTCGGGCGGCAAGCCGGCAGGCTAGTCGAAGTGATCCCGGAGCAACTGGCGAGGGCCCATGCACGGGCTCACGCAGTGCACCTCACCGCGAGGCTAAAGAAGCGCAGCCCCTACGGCTCGACCTTGGCGGAGGCGGTGCGCGAGAACCTGGCGGACACTGCGCGGGAGCTGGGAGAAGCTGTACGGGACCTACGCGGGTACGAGTACGCCGTCATCAATGACCATGCGCTCTTCCCCTTCAAATACGCCAACCGACTCAAACCTCTTGAACGGGCACGGTTGGCTGCCGACGCGTCCCCTACCCGCCGCCGCATGCTCTTGAGCCACGGGCCAGAGCCGGAGGACGCCCTTTTCCCCTTGGATGACGAGTACACGACCGAGGAGTACGAGAATCTGCACGAGACCTTCGAGGCGCTGGGCGCGTCCACGAAGCTGGTGTGCCTCTTCTTCACGGCCGACCCAGAGGGCGGCATCCACGTGATCCATTGGGGAGACGCGCGCCTGGAGCCCGACCGTACCTTCACCTGGCTCCACAGCGAACAGTTGCGGGTGGCGCCCCAGCCTCTTGAGTGAGCCGGCCTCGCGCCGGGCCGTCTCTGGGCCGTGCGAGGGTGCCCGACGCCGCTCAACAGCGACCGACAGTGACAGACGAGCTACAGTCGTCACCGCAGAAACCCCAGGTCAGAGCCACCGGACCAAACGGGTTAACACCCAGGGCTGGCAGTCAGGCAAGATGGGGTGTATCTGCCCACTGCCAGATTTCAAGCTGCCGGACGGTTTCTCTTGGCTGAGTTCATTTACACCATGCGCAAGACGCGCAAGGCGCACGGCGACAAGGTGATCCTCGATGATGTCACCCTGAACTTCCTGCCGGGAGCGAAGATCGGCGTCGTCGGGCCGAACGGTGCCGGTAAGTCGACCGTGCTGAAGATCATGGCGGGGCTGGAGCAGCCGTCGAACGGCGACGCGTTCCTGTCCCCGGGTTACAGCGTCGGCATCCTGCTGCAGGAGCCCCCGCTGAACGAGGAGAAGACCGTCCTGGAGAACGTCCAGGAGGGTGTCGCCGAGATCAAGGGCAAGCTCGACCGGTTCAACGAGATCGCCGAGCTCATGGCGACCGACTACTCCGACGCGCTGCTCGACGAGATGGGCAAGCTGCAGGAGGAGCTCGACCACGCCAACGCCTGGGACCTCGACGCCCAGCTGGAGCAGGCCATGGACGCCCTGGGCTGCCCGCCCGGCGACTGGCCGGTCACCAACCTCTCCGGTGGTGAGAAGCGCCGCGTCGCGCTCTGCAAGCTGCTGCTGGAAGCCCCCGACCTGCTGCTCCTCGACGAGCCCACCAACCACCTCGACGCCGAGTCCGTGAACTGGCTGGAGCAGCACCTGGCCAAGTACGCGGGGACCGTCGTGGCCATCACCCACGACCGGTACTTCCTCGACAACGTCGCCGAGTGGATCCTCGAGCTCGACCGCGGCCGCGCCTACCCGTACGAGGGCAACTACTCCACGTACCTGGAGACCAAGGCCACCCGTCTCAAGGTCGAGGGTCAGAAGGACGCCAAGCGGCAGAAGCGCCTCAAGGAAGAGCTGGAGTGGGTGCGCTCCAACGCCAAGGGGCGCCAGGCCAAGTCCAAGGCCCGTCTCGCGCGGTACGAGGAGATGGCCGCCGAGGCCGACAAGATGCGGAAGCTGGACTTCGAGGAGATCCAGATCCCGCCGGG
Organism: Streptomyces sp. NPDC048191; assembly: GCF_040652655.1. Lineage (NCBI taxonomy): Bacteria > Bacillati > Actinomycetota > Actinomycetes > Kitasatosporales > Streptomycetaceae > Streptomyces > Streptomyces sp. NPDC048191. Next base: position 169,258 of record NZ_JBEZMO010000006.1, on the reverse strand, counting down.
CCCGCGGCTGGGCAACATCGTCGTCGAGGTCGACAAGCTGGGCAAGGCCTTCGGGGAGAAGGTCCTCGTCGACGGCCTGTCGTTCACGCTGCCGCGCAACGGCATCGTCGGTGTCATCGGCCCGAACGGCGCCGGCAAGACGACGCTCTTCAAGATGATCCAGGGCCTGGAGACGCCGGACTCCGGCGACATCAAGGTCGGCGAGACCGTCAAGATCTCCTACGTCGACCAGGGCCGCGCCAACCTCGACCCGAAGAAGACGCTGTGGGAGGTCGTGTCCGACGGGCTCGACTACATCAACGTCGGCCAGGTCGAGATGCCGAGCCGGGCGTACGTGTCCGCGTTCGGCTTCAAGGGCCCGGACCAGCAGAAGCCGACCGGTGTCCTCTCCGGCGGTGAGCGCAACCGCCTCAACCTGGCGCTCACCCTCAAGCAGGGCGGCAACCTGCTGCTCCTCGACGAGCCCACCAACGACCTCGACGTCGAGACCCTCTCCAGCCTGGAGAACGCGCTGCTGGACTTCCCCGGCTGCGCCGTGGTCGTCTCCCACGACCGGTGGTTCCTCGACCGCGTCGCCACGCACATCCTCGCCTACGAGGGTGAGTCGAAGTGGTTCTGGTTCGAGGGCAACTTCGAGTCGTACGAGAAGAACAAGATCGAGCGGCTCGGCCCGGACGCCGCGCGTCCGCACCGCGCCACCTACAAGAAGCTGACCCGGGGCTGATCGGACTTGCGCCACATCTACCGCTGCCCGCTGCGCTGGTCGGACATGGACGCGTACGGACATGTCAACAACGCGATCTTCCTGCGCTATCTGGAGGAGGCTCGCATCGACTTCCTGTCCCTCAGGGCCAAGGAGTCGAAGCAGGGGTCCGTGGTGGCGCGCCATGAGATCGACTACAAGCGGCAGCTCGTCCACCGGCCCGCGCCGGTGGACGTCGAGCTGTGGGTCACGCAGATCAGGGCCGCGTCCTTCACCGTCTCCTACGAGGTGAAGGACGCGGACGCGATCTACGTCAAGGCCTCCACCGTGGTCGTCCCGTTCGACTTCGAGACCCAGCGGCCGCGCCGGATAACCGACGCGGAGCGGGAGTTCCTCGAGAAGTACCGGGACGACGCCGACGAGGAGGCCGTCGCCGCATGACGGTGCTGCACCTGGCCGACGAGACGGAGGCGGCCGATCTCGCCGCCTTCCTCTCCCGGTTGCTCCACTACGACCGTGGAGCCGCGGTGCGCCTGCAGGCGGCCGGCACGGCGCTCGCCGTCTTCGGCCGCCCGCCGTCCTTCGAGGTGCTCGCCGTACGCGCGGTACGGCTGGCGAAGCCGTACGAGAACGGGCTGGACGTCACCCTCGACGTGACCGTCTCCGCCGGTGAGCTGCTGGAGTCCGTGGACGAACGCGCGGCCACCGCCGCCGTACCCGCCGCGGTCACCGGGCCGCCGTGGGCCGGTGTGCTGCCGCCGCGCGGCGGCTGGCAGGCCGTGCCGGGGCTGCCCGCGCCGGACGCGCTGCGGGCGACCGTCGCCGCGGCGGTCACCGAGTTCCGGTCGCGTACGGAGGAACTGGCGCCCGACGGACGTACCCGCGCGGAGCTGGACCGGATCGGGCGGGACATCTGGTCCCGGGAGATAGGACCGACCGGACTGCCGGTACGGGCCGTGCACGCGGCCCAGTCCCTGGGTTTCCTGCGGCCGGGCGCCGAGCCGGCCGACACCGGGCTGTTCTCCTCGGGGGCGTGGCTGAGGCTGCGCACCCCCTACGGGTCCGTCGCCGTACGGCGGGCCGGGCTCGGCCCGCTCGGCCTCAGCGTGCGCTGAGACACCCCGGTCACGGTCGCGGGGTGTCGTCCGGCCACACACCTATGTGGTCCGGCTCCAGTTCCAGGGCCACGCGGTCGCGCATGTCCAGGGCGCGCAGGTAGTCGGCGGGCAGCTGGAGACGGCCCGCGCGGTCGAGCATCGCGTACTCGCGGGCGACGACCGTCTCATGGCCGGTCGTGGCGTCGATCTCGCTGCGCCGCAGCACCTCGGTGGAGGTGCGCCCGTCGCGGATGGCGACCGTGCGGCGGACCTCGCCCGCCACGGCCTGGTCGTGGGTGACGATGACGATCGTGGTGCCGAGGGTCTCGTTGGCGGTGCGGAACGCGTCGAAGATCTGCGCGGCGGTCCGGGAGTCGAGTTCGCCGGTGGGTTCGTCGGCGAGCAGGACCGCCGGGTCGTTCGCGAGGGCCACGGCGATCGCGACGCGCTGCTGCTGGCCGCCGGACATCTCGTGCGGGTGGTGGTCGCGGCAGTCGGCCACCTGCAGCAACTCCAGGAGTTCCAGGGCGCGTTCGGTGCGGGCGCGGCGACGGGTGCGGTTGCCCGAGAGCTGGAGGGGCAGGGCGGTGTTCTGGGCGGCGGTGAGGTAGGGGAGCAGGTTGCGGGAGGTCTGCTGCCAGACGAAGCCGACGGTTTCGCGGCGGTAGGTCAGGCGGTCCCGCGCGGTCATGGTGAGCAGGTCGTGGCCGGCGACGCGGGCGGCGCCGGCGGTGGGGGTGTCCAGGCCGGCGAGGATGTTCATCAGGGTGGACTTGCCGCTGCCGGAGGCGCCGACCAGCGCCATCAGTTCGCCTTCGCGGACGAGGAGGTCCAGGCCCTGGAGCGCCTGGACCTCGATGCCGGCCGTGGAGAAGATGCGGACCAGGCGGTCGCAGGTGATCAGCGCGTCGTGGCCGTAGGCGGGCCGGTCGCGGGTCTCTCGTACCCGGGTCGCCAGGTCGGACAGGCTCGGGCTCGGGGGTGTTGCCATGAGGTCTCCTGAGTGGGTGTCCTGTGCCGGGGCCGGACGGGGGCCGGCCGCCTGCCGGCGCCGGCTGCCCGGGGGCTGTACGGGCTCCTTCACCGGCCGTCGCCCGCCCTCAGTTCCGTCACCGATCCCCGGCGCCCCGTCCACCACGCCTGAAGTGCCGCCACCCCCACCGTCACCACCACGACCAGGACCGCCGGAACCGTCAGCGACCAGGTGTCGGGACGCAACGAGGCTTCGTCGAGCGGGGACGGGGCCGAGGCCAGGGCGATGGTCGTCAGGTCGATGCCGGGAGACAGCAGCCGGATCGTGGACCAGCCCGTCAGCGCGGAGCCGAGCGCGGCCGGCAGGGCCTGGGGGAGGGACTCCAGGATCAGCAGGCGGCGGCCCTGTGCACGGGTGAGGCCCATCGTGCGCAGGCGGGCCAGGAGCGCGGCGCGTTCCGGGGCCGCGCGGAGCAGGGCCAGCAGCAGGGCGAGCACGGCGAAACCGGCACCCGCGGCCACCGCCGCCGTGTAGACGTGCTCGGCGCCGGACTGGAGCGGTGAGTCGGCGTACCGGTCGCGTTCGACGGCCAGAACGTGGACGTCGGCCGAGTCGTCCGCCGCGTGCCGCAGCGCGCCGGCGTCCAGGTGGCCGCCGGTCAGCAGCAGGGCCGTCGGACGGTCGGCGGGCGGGGCCAGGCCGGCTCGGTCGACGACGAGGAAGTTGCCGCCGGACACCGCGGGGGTGGTGTCGCGGACCAGCATGATGCGTACGGTGACGGTGCTGCCGTCCGAGAGCCGGACCGGGAAGGGGCGCCGGGTGCCGTACTCGGCGGCGACGGACCGGGAGGCGACGGCCGGCAGCGGGCCGTGGCCGGACGTCAACCGGTCCGCGCGGACCGCCCCGAGGCCGGTACGGGAGGTCAGCGCGCCGTAGGACGGCGGGTCCACGCCCACCAGCGGTATCGAGTCCTGGCCGTCGATCGGCTTGGCCTGGTAGTCGATGCTCACCGCCGTCACGTCCCGCACCCCGGGTACGGCGCGCACCCGGGCCGGCAGGGCCGTCGGCAGCGGGACGTCGGAGTCCAGGCGGGCGTCGGCGCCGACGGTCAGCAGCGCGGCCCGCTCCCGGGCGTCGGCCACGCCCGCCAGCACCGAGCCGCCGAACGCCGCCGTGGTCAGCGCGGTCAGCAGGGCCAGCAGGGGCAGCACCGCCGACGTGCTGGTGCGGCCCGCTCGGGCGAGGGAGAGATGCCCGGTGGCGCCGCGCAGGCGTGCCGCGGGAGCGGCCAGGCGGCGCAGCAGCGGAGGAAGGACGCGGAGCAGCAGCAGGGCGGCGATGACACCGACCAGGACCGGGGCGAGCGCCACCAGTTGGTCCCCGGTCGTGCCGCGCCGGCGCAGTGCCGCGACCGCTCCGGCCGCCAGCACCAGCAGGGTCAGCTCGGCGACCGTACGGCGCCGGGAGGGGCGTACGGTCGCCAGGTCGGCGCGATCGGCCGTCGCGCGCACCGCGCGCTGCGCCAGGGCGGCGCGCAGGGGCAGTGCGCAGCAGGCGGTGAGGGTGACGGCGGCCGCCGCGGCGACGGTGTACCCGGTGCGGCCGACGGGGACCGCGAGCAGGGCCGCGGCCAGGCCGAGCGCGCCGGCCGGTACGGCGGCCACGGCGGTCTCGGCCAGCAGCCGGCCGGTGAGCGCGGGCAGGGAGGCACCGCGGGCGCGCAGCAGGGCGAGTTCCGCGCGGCGCCGGTCGGCGGCCAGGCCACCCGCCATGAGCAGGACGACGGCGACGACCGTGCCGGCGCCGGCGGCGGCGACGGACACCAGCGGGGAGATGCCGGAGCGCAGCTTGGCGAAGGACGTGAGGGTGTCGTCCAGCCGGGTGGTGATGCCGACGCCGTCACCGGTGACGGCGCGGGCGCGTTGCAGCCCGGGGCCCGACTCCAGGGCGGCCACGGCCGACTTCAGCCGGTCCACGTCGTGCGCGTGCAGGGTGTGCGGGTCGGGCGCGAGGAACCAGTAGCGGATCGGGTTCACGGTCGTGCCCAGCAGCGCGGGTGCCGCCTCCTGGGGGAGCAGCAGGGAGCCGAGCCAGTACTTCGGCGGGTCCCCGCCGAGGCTGGGCGTGGTCACCAGGACGGGGGTGCGCAGCCGGGGGACGGTCGACCAGTAGGCGCCGCCGGGGTCGTGCGGGACCAGGATGCCGGTGACCCGGACCGCGAGCGGGGGGCGGCCGGGCGCCGGCACGTGGATGACCGAACCGACCCTGATGCGCATCGACTTGGCGGTGGCGGCGGTGACCGCGGCCTCCACGTCGGTGGTGTTCGCGTCCACCGGGCGGCCGGCGTGCGGCATCCGCCCGGCGCTCACGCGGGCGTGGGCGGCCAGGCCGCTCGGGGCGAACAGCGAGACACGGGCGGGCAGTCCGGAGGGCCGGGGCAGGAACGCGTCCGGCACCGCCGGGTTCACGCTGCCGGTGACGCCGTACATCGACTGGGCGCGGTCGACGGTCAGCGGGCTGCCGACGACGGTGAGGACCTTCCGGTACTGCCTCTCCAGCGCGGCCGGGCGCACCGCGGCGGCCTGCTGGCCGGCCGGCAGACCGGTGTCGCCCTGGGGTGCGACCACCTCGACGGTGGTGCGGTCGGGCCGCGCCTGGGCGAACGCGCGCCGCAGGCCGGCGTCCTCGTACCGGTCGACCGCGCGCGGGAAGGCGCCCGCCAGGCACGCGGCGAGCGCGACGAGCAGCGCGAGCGCGCCGGCGGCGCCGGGCGCGGCCCGCAACCGCGTCCGCACCCAGGGCGCGACGACACGCGGCGTACGACGTCCCACCTCACTCACCTCCTTCGCGGGCCGGCGCGAGCGCACGGGCCGTCGGGCGGACGGTTTCGTACGCACTCTTCTCGGCTCGCTCCACCTCACTCACCCCCCTGCTCGCGCAGCGCCCGTGCCGGGTCCGTGCGGCGCAGGGCCGGCAGCGCCGTCACCGTGAGCGGCACCACCGCGACCGCCGCGAGAAGCAACGCGACGCGGAAGGGCGGGAGTTGGACCAGGAGGTCCGGTACCGGGCGGGTGGCCGCGCCGGTCAGGACGATCAGGGGGAGGACGGCGCGGGCCAGGACGGTGCCCAGGCCCAGGCCCACCGCGAGCGCCAGGCCCACCAGGACGGCCTGTTCGGCGGCGGCCGTGCGGGCCAGTTGGCGGCGGGGCACGCCGAGCGCCCGCAGGACGGCGGAATCCGCGGCGCGGGCCCGCTGCGCGGCTGCCGCGCCGACCGCGAAACCGACCGCGGCGAGCGCCGCCGCCACCACGGCCGCAGCGGTGAACGCGGCCTCGGGGCCCGCGCCGAAGGGATCGTCGCGCAGCTCGGCGGCGATCTCGTCGCGCACCACCACCTGCCCCGGGTCCACGTCCGGCAGCGCCCGCACGGCGGCGGCCACCCCCGCCGCGTCGCCGGGCCGGGTGTCCAGCCACCACTCGTCCGGCGTCACGCTGTCGCCGTAGCGCGTCTGCAGCACCTGGTTCACCGCGCGCAGGTCGAGCAGGACGGCGCCGCCGTCGTGGGCGCCGGTCACCGTCGGGTCGGCGGTGGCGGGCAGGCCGTGCACCGAGCCGACGATCCGCACCGGCAGGGAGTGACCGCCGATCGTCAGGTCGACGCGCTGCCCGACGCGGGCGCCGGCCGAGGTCAGATAGCGGTCGGTGACCACGGCCGGGACGGCGGCGGGCGCACGCTGCGGCACGTCCAGCCGGACCGTGAGGGAGGCGACCCGCCAGGCGTCGGCCTCCGGGAGGTAGCCGGTGCCGTAGGTGAAGGTGTGGGCGCCGGTGACCTCGGGGCGGGTGGGGTCGGTGGCCGGGCTCGTGACGGCGTCGCCCGCGGTCTCCACGGCGGTCTTCCAGCGGGTGGGCGCGGCGAGGCGGTGCTCCGTGCCGTCGGTGCCGGTCGCCGTCAACGCGCCGAGGACGAGCCGGTGTTCGGCCCGCTCGGCGGGCTGGTTCAGGTCCAGGCGGAGCCCCGTCAAGGTCAGCGGGCCGGGCGCCGCGCTCACGTCGAGGGCCAGCGGGTGGGGGTGGCCGTCGGCCGGGAGCTGTCCGAACGGCAGCTGGTACGGCACCCCGTACCGGTCCGTCAGCGTCACCGTCACGTCGGTGACCACCCCCGGCCCGGCCGAGCTGCGCAGGGTCGCCGCCAGCCGGAGCCGCGCGGTGCCCGCGGGCACCCGGGTCCCGGCCGGGGAGCCGTGCGCGGCGAGCCCCGCGAGCAACCGCCGTACCGGCACACCCGCCAGGTCCCGGCGCATCAGCAGCGCGTCCGCCGCGTGCCCGGTGTCCAGCGCCAGCGCGGTCGCCGTACGGTCGTCGGACAGCGGCTGGGAGACGCGGACGGCCGGGGCGGCCCCGCGCACGTGCGGCAGCCGCGCGTACAGGTCGGTGCGGCCGAGTCCGCCCTCCCCGGCGGACACCACCCGCACCGGCGCCCCGGCGCGGAAGTCGGCCTGGTCGTCCTGCGAGCGGCCCGAGGACGCGGCCTGCCCGATCGCGAGCATGCCGAGCGCGACGGCCAGCACCAGCAGCAGCACCGGGCCCGCGCCGCGCGCGGTGCGCCGGCTGAACTGCCAGCCGGCCAGCGCCACCGGCAGCCCGCGCCCGCCGGAGGCCCACCGCTCGGCGAACCGCGCCACGGGCGGCAGCAGCCGGAGCGTGAGCACGGTTCCCGCGAGCAGCGCGAGCGCGGGCGCGACCACGAGCAGCGGATCGATGCCGAGCGTGCCGGACCGGTCGGCGGCCACGCCTCCCGAGCCCTGCCGGCCCAACTGCCAGTACGCCACCCCGGCGACCGCGAGCAGCCCGAGGTCGGCGCCGGCGCGCAGCGGAGCGGGGAGGGCGGCGCCACGGCGGCGCGCACGCTTCGGGCTGCGGGGCGCACGGCCCCGCTCCGGGCCACCACGGTCTCCGGTGCCCGCCGCGGCCACCGCCGGTACCGTCACCGCCAGCGCGCAGCCCAGTGCCGCCGCGGCGGCGACCAGCCGGACGAGCGGGCTCCCGGCCGGGGGCAGGTCCAGGTGCAGGCCGAGGCGGGCCAGCGGGCCGTGCGTGGCGAGCACGGTGGTGAGGGGGCCGGCCAGCAGGGGGGCGCACACGGCGGCGGGCAGCGCGAGGAGCAGCGCCTCGGCGGCGGCGAGGGCGGCCAGCCGGGCGCGGGAGGCGCCACGGGCCCGCAACAGCCGTGTCTCCTCGGCCCGTTCACCGCTCAGCAGCCGGGCCACCAGCAGCAGCGCGTACCCGGCGAGCAGTACCAGCTGCAGCGTGACGATCAGCAGCGTGGAGCGGGCGACGAGCAGTGAGCGGTCCACCCGGTCCAGGACGTCCGGCAGCGAGGTCTGCGCCATCGTCGTCCCGTGCAGCGCCGCCCGGTCGCGCAGGCCCGCGCTCCCGGACCGGGCCGCCGTCCGCAGCCGGCCGATCCGCGCGGTCGTCATGCGGGTGAAGTCCGCCGACGCGAGCCACGCCGTGGTTCCGGCGCTGACCCGGCCGCCGGTGAGGACGGAGGAGTCGGCGAGCAGCGGGCCGTACGTCATGAAGCCGGCCTTCTTCTCGCCGCGGCCCGCCAGGTCGTCCAGCTGCCAGTACGGCGCCGTCACCGAGACGGGCCGGTACAGCCCGGTGATCCGCACCCTCACCGGCGGGCCGTCGAGCCGGTCGGCCAGGGTGAGCCGGTCGCCGGGCCCGAGCCGCAGTGCCCGGGCGGCGGTCTGCGGGAGCGCCACCTCGACGGTGCCGCCGGTGCCCCCGCCGTGGTGCGGGAGGCGGCCGGCGGTCAGCCGCAGCTGGGCGGGGTCCAGTGCCGCGAGGTAGGTCAGGTCCGGGTCGCCGGACCGGGCGGCGGGCGGCTGCAGTGAGCGGGGGAGCGCGTACGGGCCCGAGCGGCGCAGGGTCCGTACCGTCACCGGCAGGCCGTCGAAGGTCGTGCGGGCGCCCTCGCGGACGGCGGCGTCGGCGGCGGCCCGGCCGTCCGGCGGCACGTCCGCCTTGACGATCAGCGCGGTGTCGGCGGCGCCCCGCGGATCGGCCAGCACATGGCGCAGCGCGGCGTCGCCGATCGCCGCCGAGTACGCGGTGAGGGTCGCCAGGACCGCGGTGGTGAGCACCACGGTGAGCAACGCTGCACCCAGCAGCAGCCGGTGCGCACGCGCACGTGCGAAGACGAACCCTGCCACTCGGCCCCCGTGTGTCCGGATCTCCAGACCTGCGGGTGATGCTGACAGAGCGGACCGGCCGGGGGTAAGCGGTTGTCGAGCGGTCTATACCGGATCGTGACCGGAATCCGGCCGGGCGCGCCCGGAATCCGGCGTTCAGTGACGGCTGTTCGTCAGTCCGGGGTGTTGATCATCGAGGCGGCCGCGTACGTCAGGTAGTTCCACAGCGTCGTCTCGTGTTCCTCGGACAGCCCGAGTTCGTCCACGGCCACCCGCATGTGCCGCAGCCAGGCGTCGTGCGCCGCCCGGTCCACGGTGAACGGGGCGTGCCGCATCCGCAGCCGGGGGTGGCCGCGGTTCTCGCTGTAGGTGGTGGGGCCGCCCCAGTACTGCATCAGGAACAGGGCCAGCCGCTCCTCGGCCGGGCCCAGGTCCTCCTCCGGGTACATCGCCCGCAGGAACGGGTCCTCGGCGACTCCCTCGTAGAACCGGTGGACGAGGCGGCGGAAGGTCTCCTCCCCGCCGACCTGCTCGTAGAAGGTCTGCTCCTGAAGCGTGCCGCGGCGAATCTCGGTCACGTTGGGTTGCCTCACTTCTATACGCCGGTCCACCCCGAGGCTGTGCGGCCGGGGGTCCGGGGGTCGTCCCCGGGAATTGCAGTACGTGTCCATGGTCTCAGACCGGGTGACCCAGGACTCCAGGCTTAGGACCCCGCGGTCCGGGGCGCCCCTACTGTGGACGCATGGGTGCCTACGACGCCGAGACCGACCGCCTGGCCACCGCCGCGCGGGAGACGCTGGTGCGGGAGATCGACGCCGAGGGGGCCCTGGCCGGGGACCCGGTGTGGCGGGAGGCCTTCGCGACGGTGCCCCGGCACCTGTTCGTGCCGTACTACTACGTCGCCGGGCCGCGCGGCTACGAGCGCCGCTGGGGCGAGAGCCCCGACCGCGAGGCCCGCGAGCGCTGGGTGCGCGGCGCCTACGCGGACGCGCCGCTGGCCACCCGGCTGCGCGACGGCGAGCTGGTCTCCTCCAGCAGCCAGCCCTCCCTGATGGCACGGATGCTGGTCGCGCTGGACGTCGAGGACGGCAACCGGGTCCTGGAGGTGGGCGCCGGCACCGGCTACAACGCGGCCCTGCTCGCCCGGCGGCTCGGCGACGACGACCTCGTCACCACCATCGACCTGGAACCGGAGATCACCGAATCGGCACGCCGGCACCTGGAGGCGGCCGGATTCCACCCGGCCGTCGTCACCGGCGACGGCGCGCGCGGAGTGCCCGAACGCGCCCCGTTCGACCGGATCGTCGCCACCTGCGAACTGCCCACGGTCCCGCGCGCCTGGCTCGCCCAGTGCCGCCCCGGCGCCCGGATCCTGACCCCGCTGGCCACCGGGCTGCTCGCGCTCGCGGTCCGGGACACGGCACACGCCGAGGGCCGTTTCCTGTCCACGGCCGCCTACTTCGTACCGCTGCGCGGCGAGCGCAGGCCGGGGCCCGAGGGCGTGTCGCTCGCCGGGCTGCCGGGCCGCGCCCGCGAGCAGGAGTCGTTCCGCTTCCTGCTCGCGCTGACCCGGGGCACCCTCGATCCGCGGGAGGCCTACGCCCTGTGGGAGCGCGAGGGCATGCCGGAGCGGGAACGGTACGGCGTCACGGTCGGCGGTGAGCACGCCTGGGCGTGGCTGGACGAGCCGGAGGGGCCGTACGCCTGGCCCCTCCCGTGAGCGCCGTCAGGACCGGCGGACGGTGATCGTCGTCCAGGCACCCACGTGCACCCGGTCGCCGTCCTGCAGCGGCACCGGCACGAACGGCTGGATCGGTTCCTCGGACATGTTGACCGTGGTGCCGTTGGTCGAGTTCTGGTCCACGACCGCCCAGCTGCCGTCGGGCTGCTGCACCAGCACCGCGTGCTGGTGCGAGACGCCCGGGTCCTCCGGCGGCACCGCCAGGTCGATGTCGGGGGTGTCGCCGGTGGAGTGCCGGCGGCGGCCGATGGTGATCTGGTTGCCGCTGAGCGTGCGCTGCTGCTCGGGCGAGTACGCGGGCAGGTTCAGACCCGCGGCCTCGGGACCGGAGCGCTGCATCATCGCCATGAAGTAGTCGCGGTCCGGGCCGATGGTCGCCGTCCAGGTGGCCCGCTGCTGCGGGAAGCCGGGGCCGCCGGGCGGGGCCTGGGTGGCGCCGGGCTGCGGATATCCGTACCCGCCGCCGGGGGTTCCGGAGGGGCCGGCGGACGACGGCGGGGAGATCACCCAGTCGTCGTCAGCGCCGCCGAAGGAGGGGCCGCCGGAGGGCGGACCGCCCGCGGGCGGGCGGCCGGTCTCGCCGGGGAACACGGGCGGCGCGGGCGGGCCGGGCTGCTGATACGCCTGCGGGGCACCGCCGGGACCGGACTGCGGGGCCGGCCCGGGCGGCGGCGGGACCGGACGCGAGGGGTCGCCGCCGAAGCCGCCGGGACCGGGCGCGCCGGGGTGGGCGCCGCCACCGGGGCCCGAGGGCTCACGACCGAAGGGCGGCGGGCCGGCGGGACCACCCTGCCCCTGGCCGGGCCCCTGCCCCGGTCCGCCGCCGAAGCCGGAGGGACCGCCGGGACCTTGGCCGGGGCCACCGCCGAAGCCGGAAGGACCACCGGAGCCCGGACCCGGACCCTGCCCGCCGCCGAAGCCGGACGGGCCGGGGGAGGTCGGCGGGCCGGACGGGCCGCGCTCACCGGCGAACGGCGTCGGGCCCGAGGGCTCGCTGCCGAAGGACGGGATCGGCTCGGCGGGCCGGTTCACCTGCGAGGGCCGCGAGCCCTGGTACTCGTACCCGTCGTTGCCGCCGTACGTCGCGCTCGGCGGCTGGAACCGCGGCTGCGGAGAACGCGGCGCGGCCGGGGTGTACGAGGTCGCCGTGTTGGTCAGGAAGTTCCACCGGCACTCCTCGCAGAAGGGCGCGCCGCCCTCGCGGGGCGTACGGCACTGCGGGCACAGCTCCGGTTCCGGGGCCGACGCGGCCGGCGGGCGTGCGCCGGGCCGGCCGCCCGGACCGCCGGGCGGCGGAAAGCCGTAGCCACCCGCGGGCGGGGGCGGCGGCGGGGGCGGAGGTACGGCACCGGCCATGCGGTGACCGCAGACCTCGCACCAGTCGTCGGAACCCGACTGGTGTCCGTTCGGGCAGGTCGGCATGTCGGTGCTTCCCCTTCTCCTACGCTTCCAGGGTCACTTCTTTACACGAACAGTCTTTGTGGACCGGGTCTCCAGAGTCATCTCATCCGCCTCCGTGACCTTCGTCTTCAAACGCACAGTACCTGTCGCGGCGTCGACCACGTCCACCACCTTCGCAAGCAGTTTCGCAGTATCGGCGTTCCCTGAGGCATTCGCGAGCTGAACAGCACGCCCCAGTTTGGCCGTTGCTCCATCGAAATCGCCCGCTTTGCGAAGATCCAGCCCTTGTTGGATGGCCTGGGCCAGTTCGGCCTGCCCGGTGTAGTGGGCGACTTGGGGGCTGATCGAGGTGGAGGCCACCATGTCGTCGGTCCACACCGCCCGTACGAGCCCCTGAGCGCCGAGGTTCTGTGCGGATCCGTCCGATTGCGGCACGACCAGGGAGACCCGCGCGGCGAGCATCTCCTGGCCGAGGCCGGCCGCCGGGACCTGAACGCACAGGTGGTAGTCGCGGGACTCGTCACCCCAGGAACCGGTCGGATAGTCCCCTGCGCGCGGTCCGGCCTCGGTCCGGCGGGTGGTCAAGTCCTCGACGGTGGGTGCCACTTGCTTGACGTAGCGGATGGTCGTGCCGACCGGCGTCCACACCCGCAGTGCGACGTCGGCGACCTCCTTGCCCATCGCCGTCTCCATCATCCGCGTGAAGTCGGCGGCGAGCCCGGACGGATCGGCGACGATGTCGGCGGTGCCGAGCAGCGCGGAGGCGATCCCTGTGACTTCTTTCACTTCCCAGTCGGTGCCCACGCCCCGCGCGTCACAGGTGAACCGTCCGGCACACGCCTCGAGCGTCGCCCGCAGGTCCTCCGGCGACTCGTGCTCGTTGCGGCCGTCGGTGAGCAGGATGCCGTGCCGGATGGCGACGTCCGCCGAGTCCAGCAGCCGGTCGGCGAGCCGCAGCCAGGTGCCGATGGCCGTGCCGCCGCCCGGGCTGAGCCGGCGTAGCGCCTGCTTGGCCTGTTCGCGGGTGGTGGTGTCGGCGAGCGCGAGCCGCCCACCGCCCGGATAGACCTCCTTGGCCACGTGCGTGCCGCCGACCACCGCGAAGTGCGTGCCGTCGCGCACGGCGTCGATCGCGGCGGCCGTGGCGTCCCGGGCGCCCCGCATCTTGTCCGGCGGGTAGTCCATGGAGCCGGAGCAGTCGACCATGATCGCCACCGCCGCGGACGGTCCCCGGCCCTGTGCGTACACCGGAGCCGCGGCACCGCCGGTGGTGCCGCCGCCGGTCGCCGTCACGGTGACGATGGCGTTCACCTCGCGCCCGCCCTCCGGCAGGTACTCGTTCTGGTAGACGTCCATCGAGAACTGCGGCACATACGACTTCGCGAAATTGGCCATGCGTACTCAAATCCCCCTTCACCGCCGTGCCGAAGCAGGGCGATGGCTGTGAACGGGCCGGTCCCCTCCGGCCCGAGGCCTCAGGCCGATCCTGCCCCCTGCGACGGCACCGGGAACGGCACGACGGCCACTGTTACGTTGTCGTGGCCCCCGCCGTCCAGGGCGTGGCCGACCAGGACCCGGGCGGTGTGCAGCGGACGCTCGGCCGCGTCCCCCGGCACGATCTCGGACATCTCCTCGGCCGTCTCGGCGTAGTTCCACAGGCCGTCGGTGCACACGACCACGACACCGGACCGGTCCGGCTTGAACGACGCGGTGTGCGGGTCCAGTTCGTAGGCGTCCGCGCCGAGCCAGCCGGTGATCGCGTGGGCACGCTCGTCGGCGTACGCCTCGGCCTCGCTCATCAGGCCGGCGGCGACCATCTGGGCGGCCCAGGAGTCGTCCTCGGTCAGCCGGGCCGCGGGCGCGCCGCGGTCGTCCGGCACCCAGTAGACGCGGCTGTCGCCGACCCAGCCGACGACCAGCAGCCCGGAGGTGACCACCGCGCCGACGATCGTGCAGGCCGGGGCGTTCTGGTGCGGGGCGTGCTCGCGGGCCGCGGCGGGCTCCTCGGCGAGCGCGTTGACGGCCTGCGCGGCGGCGACGATCGCCTCGTGCATGGCCGTCTGCGGATGCGTGCCGCGCGGCAGGGCGGTCAGCAGCGCGTCACCGGCCGCCTGCGAGGCGGCGCTCGACGCCTCGTCGGGGCGGGTCGCGGAGGACACGCCGTCGCAGACGACGGCGAGGGTGGCCGGGGTGCCGTCGGGCAGCGTGGTGTGGCCGACGGAGAAGGCGTCCTCGTTGCGGTGGTGGCGCAGGCCCCGGTCGCTGACGGCGGCCACCGGGCCCGACTCCCGCTCCATGTGGTCGCGTTCGCGGGGCTGGGCGTGCCCGCAGTTCTCGCAGTAGCCGTCGCTGTCCACCCGGCCGGCCCGGCAGGCCACGCACAGCTGCGCGGGCTCCTCCGGCACGGTGACGGTCTCGGCCACCCGCGGGTCGGGCGCCTGCAACGGGTACTCCTCGGGCTCCGCGGGGCGGTCGAAGCGCACCCCGGAACCGGCCGCCGACTCGGTGCCCCGGCCGTCGGGCTCGCCGCCGTGCGGGGCCGGGCGCGGCTCGCCCCCGTGCAGCGGCGAGCCGCCGGAGTCCGTGCCGGGCAGGTCGGCCGGCAGATGCACGGCGGGCGGGGCGGAGGAACTCTCCGGCTCGGGGGCGGGCCAGGCGACGCCCTCCGGGCCCTGGCCGGGTGGGCCGGTCATGGTGAGCGTCGGATGGTCCTGCGGCGGCTCGGGTACGACAGAGAGGTCGTACCCGCACGCTCCGCAGTAGAGGTCGCCCGGCTCCACGGGCTCCGCGCAGCTCGGGCACTTCGGCAGTGCGGCCTGCTGGGGCATCTGCGACATCAACTACACCCACGTCCGGGGGCGGTAACGGTTGGCCCGTTCCACCAGTTCGATCCTCTCCTCGCCGCCGGGCGCCAGCCGGGCCAGCGTGCGGTAGGCGCGCTCCAGGCCGAAGCGGAGGCCCCGCTCGTCCAGACCGCTGCCCAGCAGCACCCGTCCGCCGCCCGCGGGCTGGTTGCCCTGACCTCCGGAGAGTATCCAGTCCAGCGCACAGCCGAGCACCTCCGCGGACAACTCCTCGCGCCGCGCCGGGTCCAGGCCGTACGCGTCCAGGGCCTCGACCTGCCCGGCGGCGGCCGTCAGGTCGTCCAGGAACGGTACGTCACCGGCGGTCGCGGTGCGCTGTCTGAGCCGCGCCCGGACGGCGGCGACCCGGGCGGCCGTGTAGTGGATGGAGGACTCCGGCACCGACTCCAGGGTCCGCACGGACCCGTGCCGGTTCCCGGCCGCGAGCTGCACCCGGGCGAGCCCGAAGGCGGCGCTCACGAAGCTGGGGTCGGTCGCCCACACCAGGTGGTAGTACTCGGCCGCGTTGTCCAACTGGCCCAGCACCTCCGCGCACAGACCGAGCGCCAGCTTCGGCGCGGCCTCGCCGGGGAAGGCGTCGTAGATCGCGTCGAAGGCGAGCGCGGCGTTCTCGAAGTCGCCGGTGACCAGGGCGGCCACGCCCCGGTACCACACCACCCGCCAGTCGTCGGGCCGCTCCTCGTCGAGCTTGGCGAGGCTCATCAGCGCCGACTGGTGGTCGCCGCTCTCCAGCCGGGCGCGGATCTGCCGCAGCCGGGTCTCCACCGTCCGGGTGGGCGCCGCGTCGAGCGCGCTGATCAGTTCGGCCGGGGCGGAGGCCAGCAGGCCGGCCAGGAAACCGGCGTCGGGGTCGTTCGGATCGACGAGCGGCACCGGCAGGGCGAGCGCGGTGGCCGGGGTGTCGACGGGCTTGACGAGGGCGGACGACGCGGGCGCGTACGGGCCGGCCGCGGCACCGACGGCGCCCTGAGCGGGCACACCGGCTTCGTCTCCGGCGGCCCCCGCCCTCGCGCCCATCACCGCGCCAGGTCCCGCGGCCCCCGCTGCGAGCACGCCGGCCGCCGTCCCGGTCACGGGTACGCCGGCGGCGGGTCCGTGCGCCCCTGACGCAGGCGCAGCGGGTGCCGGCCCCGCACCCTGCGCGGGCACACCAGCTGCGGGTCCGGCGAGCGGTCCCGGTGCCGCGGTGCCTTTCCCCTTGCGGCGCAGTACCGTCCGGGCGCCCAGCCGGGACACGTCCGCGTCCAGCCGGGGGAACAACTCCCGGTCGGCGACCTTCACTTCGGGGCCGAACAGCGTCGACAGGGCGGGCCGCGGCTGCCCCGTCTGCAGCGAGACGACCTCCCTGAGCACACCGGTCAGCTGCTCGGCCATCTCCTGCGCGGAGGCGAACCGACGGGCCGGATCGGGGTCGGTGGCGCGCACGAGCAGCCGGTAGAAGGACTCGTAGCGGCGGAAGACGTCGATGGTGTCGGGGTCGGGCAGGGAGTCCACGTAGACGTTCGTGTAGCCCTGGAAGTCGAACGTGAGCACCGCGAGCGTGCGGCCCACCGTGTACAGGTCGCTCGCCACCGACGGCCCGGCCTCGGCGACCTCGGGCGCCTGGTAGCCGACCGTGCCGTAGATCGCCGACTCGTCGTCGTCCATGCGGCGCACGGCGCCCATGTCGATCAGCTTGAGCTGGTCCTCGGTCTGGATGGCGTTGTCGACCTTGAAGTCGCAGTACAGGAGGTTGCGGCTGTGCAGGTGGCCGAGGGCCTCCAGGGCCTCGATGCCGTACGCGCACGCCTGCTCCACCGGCAGCGGATCGCGCCGGCCCTCCTGCGTACGCCGGGCGTTGGCGATCTCCTTGAGCGACTTGCCGCCGACGTACTCCATGACGATGTAGCCGTCGAGGGAGCCGGTGCGCTGGTCGAGGTGCTCGACGAAGTTGTAGATCCGCACGATGTTGGCGTGCTCGATCTCCGCGAGGAAGCGCCGCTCGGAGATCGCGGCGGCCATCGCGTCCTGGTCGCCGGTGTCCAGCAGGCCCTTGAGCACGACCCAGCGGTCGGACACGGCCCGGTCCACGGCGAGGTAGATCCAGCCGAGCCCGCCGTGCGCGAGGCATCCCGCGACCTCGTACTGGCCGTGCACCACGTCCCCGGCCTTCAGTTTGGGCACGAAGGAGTACGGGTGCCCGCACTTGGTGCAGAAACCTTCCGTGCGGCCGGGACGGTCACCTCGCGCCCGCCCGACCGGCGCCCCGCAGTCCGAGCGGGAGCAGAACCGCTTCCGCTCCGGCACCTCCGGGTTCTGCAGCACCATCGCGCGCGGGTCGGGCCGCGGCACCTGAGGCACGTGCACCAGACCGGCGCCGAGCCGGCCGCGCGTGGAGGTGCCGGAGGAGGAGCCGGAGCTGCGCACCGACACCGAACGCCCGCTGGAGCGGCCCGACAGCGACCGCGAGAGCCGTCCGGACACCGAACGGCGCGACTTCGACGACTGCGAGGACGTCCGCGAGCTGCTGCGCGAACTGCCGCTGTCCGCCGCGCCCCTGGTCACCCCGGTCGCCGGCGAACCGACCAGCCCGTTCGCCGACACCACCGGGGCGAGGCCGCAGGTGTCGCAGTACAGCTCGCCGCCGCCGACGTCCTCGTACGACCCCTCGCAGCCCGGTCGCTGGCAGCTCTGCCCCGGCTGGCTCATGACTGGTCCCCCTTACGGTCCTGCGGCGCGCCCGCGCCCCCGAGCAGCTCGCTCGCCAGCTGCTGGTAGCGCAGCACGGCCTGTTCCGCGACCCGCAGGTCGCAGGGCGCGCTCCACAGCATCCGCCGGGCCGCGTCGTACCGCTCGACCAGGAACGGGTCCTCCGCGAGCCCGTGCCGGGCGACCTTCGCCCGGTACGCGTCGAGCCGGCCGCGCAGCTCGGCGCGGACCGCGAGCGGCGCGGTGACCGCGGTCAACGACTCGCGGGCGCGCAGCAGTTCGTCCTCCGCCTTGCGCTCCAGGGACTCGAGGAGCGGGGAGAGCCGGTGCCACTGGGCCTGCCTGCGGTACTCGGCCGCCGCCGCCAGCTGCTCGTGGAGCACGGTCGGCGGGCCGCTGACCACGGGCACCTCGGTGGCCGCGATCTTCGCCAGCACCTCGCCGCGCGCGGTGCGGGCCTCGGCGAGGGTGCGGTCGGCGCGGGAGAGGACGTCCCGCAGCCGGATCAGCCGCGCCTCGGCGTCCTGCCGGACCGTCAGCACGGCGTCGATCTCCCGGCGCACGTCCTCCAGGGCGCGCGCCTCACGGTCGTACACCGTGGTGTCCGGGCGGCCGCCGCCGGGCGCCGAACTGCCCTCGGCCGGCACCCAGAAGGCCAGCGGGTCGCGGACGACGTCCTCGCGCAGCTTGGTCAGCGTGCGCGTGATCCGCTCCAGGTCGTCTCCGGAGGGATGCTCGCCGGGGCGCACGCCGACGGAGTGCGCGAGCTTGCGGGTGCGCTGGAGTTCCGCGGCGAGTAAATCGATCCGCGCGGGCAGCGCCGACCACACCGCGTCGGCGGCGACGACCAGGTCCAGGCTCGTCGCGTACAGCTCGTTCATCCGGTCGACCAGCGTGGTCAGCGAGAAGGACTCGCTGAGCGTGCCGCCGCCGGCCACGGTGACGGACTCGCCGCGCAGTAGGTCCGTCAGCTCCACCAGGTCCTCACGGCTGGACCAGCGGCGCCGGGCACGGATCTCGCGGGCGGAGCGCAGCGCGGCGGCGTAGGCGTCGAAGTACGCCCACAGCCGGGTGATCCGGTCCTCGGTGGCCTGCCAGCGCTCCCGGGTCACCCCGGTCAGCTCGGCGCCCTCCAGGAGTCTGCGGCCCGCGTGGTCCTGCAACGCCAGCAGCGAGGTCTCGATCGCCTCGTGCTCCTGGCCGAGCCGCGCCAGCGCACGGTCCACCTCGTCCCGGTCCATCACCGGCCCGGCGGGGTCCGTGACGCCCATCGATCACCTCTCGCTGCTGTCAAGTGTTCCGGTCGGATGTGGCTCAGCTCGTGCGCAGGTACTGCGGCGCGGGCGGCTTGGACGCCGACGCGTCCTTCCCCAGTGTCGCCGACAGCCACTTGTCGTACGACTCCTGCCAGCCGCCGCCGCGGTAGTCCACCAGAATGCGATTGACCCGGCGTACCAGATCGGAGGCGTCCTTCTTCATCGCCACGCCGTAGTACTCGGTCGTGAACGCCCCGCCCTTGAGCTCGACGGTCGGGTCCTGCGCGGCCTGGCTGGCTGCCAGGGCGCCGTCGGTCACCACCGCGTCCACCTCGCCGAGTTGCAGCCTGACCAGGCAGTCCAGCTGGTTCGGGACGGTCGTGGAGATGTCCGTGGAGGAGGGCAGGGTGCCGTCCTTCCGGTCGGCGTCCAGCTTGGTGTACGCCGTCGAACCGGCTGCGGTGCAGACCTTCTTGTGCGCCAGGGTGGCGTTGTAGCCCGTGACGGACGAGGACTTGGGGGCGAGGACCTGCTGGCCGGTCTTGAAGTAGGGCGCGGAGAACGCCACCTGGGAGAGCCGGTCACAGGTGATCGTCATGGTCCGCACCACCATGTCGACCCGCCCGTCCTGGATCGCGGAGATCCGCTGGCTGGTCGGGATCGCCTTGAACTGCACCGCGTCCGGGTCGCCGAGGATGTCCTGCGCTATCCGGTGCACCAGGTCGATGTCGAAGCCCTCCAGCTCCGCGCCCTGGGTGTTCGGGTTGCGGTAGCCCCAGTGGTAGCTGTTCTGGTCCACGCCGACGACCAGCTTGCGCTTGGCGCCCGTACGCGCCTTGATCGCGTCGATCGTCGGCCCGTCGGCGCCGGACGGCGACAGCGTCTGCTTCTGCGCCTCGGAGTCCTTGCAGTCGTCGGCGCGGGCCTGCACACCGTTGGCGACGGCCTGACCGCCCCGGTCCGGACGGTGGTCCGGTGCCCGCTGGGTGCACGGCAGCAGCAGGACGAACGCCAGTGCCAGCGCGCACAGCACCGCCATCGCGCCGACCCCGCCCCAGCCCCGCAGGGAGGCTCGTACACGCGCCGCGTACATCGTCATGCCTCCTGTCACCGGTACTCCGAAAGTCTGCGCCCGATGCCGAACACGGCACCGGCCGCCCCGAGCACCGCGAGCACGGCCGCGCCCACCGGCAGCCCGGTCATGGCGTCCCGCCCGTCACCGGCGGCCCGCTGGAACTCGGTCTGCTCGTGGTCGATGGCCCGGGCGAGATTGCGGTCGACACTGTCGAAGCACTCGCCGGTGGCGCCCTTGGCACCGATGACCTTGTCCAGCGCCTGCTGGTAGTTGCCGTTCTCGTCCTCGGCGCGGGCCGCGGCGTGGCGCTGCTTCCACACCGCCATGTTGCTCTCGGCCGCCTTCACCGGTGTGGTGCCGCCCTGGTCGGCGGCGAGCTTCGACGCCCGGGCCAGGCCCGTGCCGAGGTGGGCCATGTCCTTGTCGAAGTCGTAGTAGTAGGCGTCGTACGGCTTGCCGTCGACCGTGATGGTCTCGGCGCCGCGCGCCACCAGGCTCAGGTTCTCGTTGCCGCGCGCCTTCAGGGAGGCGATCCGGGCGTCGTCGAGGACGGTCAGCGAGCGGATGCCGTGGTCGTAGGAGCCGTTCAGCTCCGTGCGGGCCACCGCGTGCCCGACGACGAGCCACAGCAGGGCGACCGTGGTGGCGGCGGAGGCGGCGACCAGGCCGTGGTTGAGGACGCGGTTGGTGCGCCGGTAGGTGCGGTGCTGGGCCCAGCCGAGGCCGGCCAGCGCGAGCACACCGAGCGCGATGGCGATCCACGGATACGGCGTGGCGTGGCCGTAGTCCGCGTCGAGCCGCTGGTTCTCCTTGGTGTAGAGATCCTCCGCCGCCGGGAGCATCTCCTTCTGCATCTTCTCGTTGGCGTACCGCAGGTACGCGCCGCCGACCGGATAGCCCTGCCGGTTGTAGGTCCGCGCCCGCTCGATGAGCCCCTTGTACTCGGGCAGCAGCTTGTTCAGCCTGGTGATCGTCGCCTCGGAGGCCGAGCCCGGCTCGGCGTTCGCCGCGGCCGTCACCAGGCCGGCGGCGGCCGTACTGATGTCCTTCTCGTACCGGTCCCGGGAGGCGGCCGTCTCCTGCCCGCCGGCCAGGAAGCCGCTGGACGCCGCCGTGTTGGCGTCGGCCAGCGAGCGGTAGATGCCGGCCGCGCCCGAACTGAGCGGCTGACTGCGGTGCAGCACGTCGTCGGCGGCGGCCGCCCGCTCACCGGCCTGCCAGGCGGTGACCGCGCCGAACGCCACGACCAGCAACGCCAGTACGGCCCCGATGATCCGCAGCCGCCCCGGCTCGGTGGTCGCCGCGGCACGCAACCGCTCGACGCCCTCGGCGAACGCGGTCCGGCGGGTCGCCGAGGCGGGCCCGGGCGCCGGCCGGCCGGACTGAGGGGGGATGCCGGGGGCGGCGGGCACACCGGGGCCCGCCACGGGTGGTGCTGCGCTCTTCGGCGGGTGTGTCACTCGACCTCCCCCATGGTCATCCGTTCGCCGCCAAGTATCACCGCCGGCACCGACATCCGCACCGGCCTTCACTGGATCTTGATCGGATCGCAGTGTGCCCGACGGCGCGCTGCGCCCGGCGCACCACCCCCTGCAGATGAACACGCGGGTCAGGGCGGATCGGTTCCCCCGGGGGCGGGGAGGGGGCGGGCTTCGGGAACGGACGGGGCTTCAGGACGGAGCAGAGGCCGGGTGGCGGGCGCGGTCCGGGCGGGGCCGGTCCGGGCGTGGCCGGTCCCGGAGGGCGCGGGCGGTGGACGCGGAGCTGGAAGAGGCCCCGCCGTCCTTGTCGGCCGGACGAGCCGCGGTCCTCAGGACTGGTCCCAGTACCCCCGCGCCCGCTCCCGTGCCTCTGGGGCCGCCCCCAGCCGGTCCAGGCCCAGCAGGGCCGCGCCGAGGACCGGGCTCGCCGTGACCACGCGGACGTCGGCCTTGGGGGCGCGGGCGGCCAGCCGGTCGCGGATGCCGTCGTCCAGCAGGGCGTGACCGGCCGTCAGGACGCTGCCGCCGAGCAGCACCGGCGTCTCCTCGTCGAGCAGGTCCAGGCGGGTCAGCGCCACCGCGGCCATCGCCGTCACCTCCTCCGCGAGCCGGGCGACGATCGAGCGGGCCGTCGGGTCGCCCTCGGCGGCCGTCGCGAAGAGCACCGGCGTCAGCTCGTGCCGGCGGTCGTGGTCGATCTGCTCCAGGTGCAGGGCCTCGATGAGCGCGTACATGGACGGCAGGCCGAAGTGGGCCGGGAGAGAGCGGGCCAGGGCCGTCGTCCCGCCCCGGCCGTCCTCCGCGCGGGCCGCGTACCACAGCGCCTCCTCCGCCAGCCCCCAACCGCCGCCCCAGTCACCGGAGATACGGCCGATGGCCGGGAAGCGCGCGGTACGGCCGTCGGGGCGCATGCCGACGCAGTTGATGCCCGCCCCGCACACCACGGCCACCCCGCGCGGCTCGGCGACGCCGGCCCGCAGGATCGCGAAGGTGTCGTTGCGGACCTCCACCGACCCGCCCCAGCCGCGCGCCTGGAGCGCCGTCCCCAGCTGCTCCTCCTCGACGGGGAGATCGGCGTTGGCCAGGCAGGCCGAGACATGGGAGACGGAGGCGACGCCGGCGTCCGCGAAGGCGCGCGCGACCGGTTTGGCCAGCGCGTCCAGCGCCGCCGTCACCCCCACCACTGGTGGACGGAACCCGCCGCCGCGGGCCGTGGCCAGCACCTCCCCGGCGGCGGTGACCACGGCCACGTCGGTCTTGCTGTTGCCCGCGTCAATCGCAAGGACGCTGCCGGAATCAGGTGCGGTCAGGCCCACGCGAGGTGCTCCCGGTTGTGTGCGATCAGCTGGTCGGTGAGGGCTTCGGCGTACGCGTACTGGCCGATCAGCGGATGGGCGAGCAGGGCGCGGAAGACGCGGTCCCGGCCGCCGTGCAGCGCCGCCTCCAGGGCCAGGTCCTCGTACGCCGTCACGTTCGCGATCAGACCGGAGAACAGGGGGTCCGGCTCCGGTACCGGCAGCGGGGCGGCGCCGGTCGGGCCGACCGCCGCCTGGACCTCGATCACCGCGTCGTCGGGCAGGAACGGCAGCGTGCCCCGGTTGAACGCGTTCACCACCTGGTACGGGCTGCCTCCCCCGCCCAGCAGGGCCGCCGCGAGGTCCACGGCCGCCTCCGAGTAGTACGCCCCGCCCCGCCTGGCCAGCAGCGCCGGCTTCTCGGCCAGGGCCGGGTCGCCGTACATCGTCAGCAACTCCCGTTCCATGGCGGCGACTTCCGCGGCCCGGGACGGTTTGCCGCGCAGGTCCCGTACGACCTCGTCGTGGGCGTAGTAGTAGCGCAGGTAGTAGGAGGGGACCACACCCAGGCGGTCCAGGAGGGGACGGGGCAGGCGGAGGTCTGCGGCGATCGCCTCGCCGTGTTCGGCCAGCAGCTTGGGCAGGACGTTCTCGCCCTCCGGGCCGCCCAGCCGCACGGCCGTCTCCCAGGTGAGGTGGTTGAGGCCCACGTGCGCGAGGTGGACGTCCGCCGGACTCACCCCGAGCAGGCCGGCGAACTTCCGCTGGAAGCCGATCGCCACGTTGCACAGCCCGACCGCGCGGTGCCCGGCCCGGAGCAGGGCGCGGGTGACGATGCCCACCGGGTTGGTGAAGTCGATGATCCAGGCGCGCGGGTTGGCACGGCGGACCCGTTCGGCGATGTCGAGGACGACCGGGACCGTGCGCAGGGCCTTCGCCAGCCCGCCCGCGCCCGTGGTCTCCTGGCCGACGCAGCCGCACTCCAGCGGCCAGGTCTCGTCCTGCTCACGGGCCGCCTGACCGCCCACGCGCAGCTGGAGCAGGACGGCGTCGGCGCCGTCGGCTCCCGCGTCCAGGTCGGCGGTGGTGACGATCCGGCCGGGGTGACCCTGCCTGGCGAAGATGCGGCGGGCCAGGCCGCCCACCAGCTCCAGGCGTTCGGCGGCCGGGTCCACGAGGACGAGCTCCTCGATGGGCAGGGTGTCCCTCAGGCGCGCGAAGCCGTCGATGAGTTCGGGGGTGTAGGTCGAGCCTCCGCCGACCACGGTGAGTTTCATGGATGGATCAACCCTTTACTCCGGTGAGGGTGACGCCTTCGACGAACGCCTTCTGGGCGAAGAAGAACACGAGGATCACGGGGGCCATGACCAGCACGGTCGCGGCCATCGTGAGGTTCCAGTCGGTGTGGTGGGCGCCCTTGAAGGACTCCAGGCCGTAGGACAGGGTCCAGGCGCCGGGGTTCTCGGACGCGTAGATCTGCGGCCCGAAGTAGTCGTTCCAGGCGTAGAAGAACTGGAAGAGGGCCACGGCGGCGATGCCGGGCTTCGCCATGGGCAGCACGACCCGCAGGAGGGTGCGCAGGTCACCGCAGCCGTCGACCTTCGCGGCGTCCAGGTACTCGTTCGGGATCGTCATGAGGAACTGGCGCAGCAGGAAGATGGAGAAGGCGTCGCCGAACGCCATCGGGACGATCAGCGGCCACAGCGTGCCGGACAGGTCCAGCTGCTTCGCCCAGAACAGGTACATCGGGATGATGACCACCTGCGGGGGCAGCATCATCATCGAGATCACCAGCATGAGGGACAGGTTGCGGCCCCGGAAGCGGAACTTGGCGAGCGCGTACGCCACCGGGACGGATGACACCACCGTCAGCACGGTGCCGAGGCCGGCGTAGACCAGCGTGTTCCTCCACCAGGTCAGGAACCCGGGCGTGTCGAAGACCTTCCTGTAGTTGCCCCACTCCCAGGTGTGCGGGATCAGATCGCGGCTGAGCGCCTGGGTGTCGCTCATCAGCGAGGTCAGGAACACGAACACGAACGGCAGTGTGAAGAACAGCGCGGCGGCGACACCGAGGGAGTGGACGCCGATCCATTCCAGCAGTGCCCTGCGCCGGGCGGTGCGCTCGGCGGGTGTGGCACCGGCGCTCAACTCCACGGGCTTGTCCAGTACTTGGGTCATGGTCAGTCACCTGCCTGGATGAGACCGCCCCGGCGCCGCATCAGGAACCCGGTGAACACCATGGACAGGGCGAACAGCACCAGCGCCACCACGCAGGCCGAGCCGTAGTCGAAGCGCTGGAAGCCGAGGTTGTAGACGAGCTGGGGGAGGGTGAGCGTGGACTTGTCCGGGTAGCCGGGCTCGAACTGGGTGCCCGCGCCCTGGATCACTCCGGAGGCGACCTTCCCGGCGATCAGCGGCTGGGTGTAGTACTGCATGGTCTGGATCACGCCGGTGACCACGGCGAACATCACGATCGGGGAGATGTTCGGCAGGGTGACGTACCGGAAGCGCTGCCAGGCCGACGCGCCGTCCAGCTCGGCCGCCTCGTACTGCTCGGTCGGCACGTCGAGCAGCGCGGCCATGAAGATGACCATCAGGTCGCCGACGCCCCACAGCGCCAGCAGGGTCAGGGCCGGCTTGGACCAGCTCGGGTCGTTGAACCAGCCCGGCGCCGGGATGCCGGTCTTCTCCAGGAGGGAGTTGACCGGGCCGGTACCAGGGTTGAGCAGGAAGGCGAAGGCCATGGTCGCGGCGACCGGCGGGGCGAGGTACGGCAGGTAGAAGAGGGTGCGGAAGACACCCGTGGCGGCCTTGATCTTGGTGATGAGCAGGCCGACGCCCAGGCCGAAGACGACCCTGAGGGTCACCATGACCAGGACGAGCCAGAGGGTGTTGCGCAGGGCCGGCCAGAACAGCGGGTAGTGCTCGAAGACATACGCCCAGTTCTTCCCCCCGCTCCACGTCGGCGGCCGGAAGCCGTCGTAGTGCATGAAGGAGAAGTAGACCGTCGAGATCAGCGGGTACGCGAAGAAGACCGCGAAACCGATCAGCCAGGGCGACATGAAGGCGGCGGTCCTCAGGGCCGCCCGCCGGCGCTTGGACGCAAGGGTGAGCGCGCTCATCGCTACTTCGCCTGCGCGATGTCCGTGTCGATCTGCGCCGCGGTCTTCCGCAGACCGGCCTTCAGATCGGTGACCTTGCCGCTTTCGTAGTCGTACCCGAACTGCTGGATCGTCACCAGGTACTGCCCGCCGTTGATGGAGGCGGGAGTCGTGGCGGAGTTCGGGTCGGCGGCGATGTCCAGGAACGTCTTGAAGCGCGGGTCGTACTTCAGCTTCGGGGACTTCAGCGCGGCCAGTGTGGACGGCACGTTGTGGATGTCGTTGGCGAAGCCGACCACCGCGTCCGTGTCCGTGGTGATGTACTTGACGAACTCCCAGGCCGCGTTCTGCTTGTGGCTGGCGGCGGCGATGCCCGCGATGGTACCGGTGATGTAGCCCTTGCCGTACTGGCTCACCTGGTCGTCGGGCACGGGCAGGGGGGCGACCCCGATCCCGAACTTCGGCTTGGCCTGCTCGGCCATCCCGAGCCGCCACTCGCCGTCGAGCTGCATGGCGACCTGACCGGTGTGGAAGGGGTGCTTGGGGCCCCACTCGTCACCGAGCGTCGCCCGGAACTTCTCCAGCTTCTGGAATCCGCCGAGTTCGTCCACGAGCCGCTTCTGGAGTTCGAAGCCCTTCTGGAACGCCGGGTCCTTGGCGACGTCCGACGTGCCGTCCTTGTCGAAGTACGTCGGGGAGAACTGGGCGAAGTAGTGCTCGGTGGTGGACTCCCAGCCGTGGTAGTCCGGCATGAACCCGAGCTGCTTGTAACCGTCGCCCTGGGGGGTGGTCAGCTTCTTGGCGTCGGCCTCGAACTCGGACCACGTCTTCGGCGGATTCGCGATCCCGGCCTTCTGGAACGCCGTCTTGTTGTAGTAGAGCCCGTACGCGTCACCGAGCAGCGGCACCGTACAGCGGTTGCCGTCGAACTGGGTGTACTCGTTCATGGTCTTCGGGAACGTCGTCGCCGGATCGACGCCCGACTTCTTGAAGAAGGGGTTGAGGTCGACCAGGGCGCCCGAGGAACAGAACTTGCCCACGTTGTTGGTCGTGAACGAGGAGATCACGTCCGGTGCCTTGTCGCCTCCCGACCGCAGCGCCTGGTTGATCTTGTCGTCGGTCATGTTGCCGACGATGTTCACGTGGATGTTGGGGTGCGCCTTCTCGAAGCCGGCGACCAGGGACTTGACGGCCTTGACCTCGTTCGGCGCGCTCCAGGCGTGCCAGAAGTTGATCGTCGTGTCCTTCGAGGCGTCGTCCGTGGCGCCGGAGCCGGACTGTCCGGTACAGGCGGTGACGAGGAGGGTCAGGGAGGCGGTAACGGCAAAAGCCGCTTTTCGGGCAACTGAGGGTACGACTTCGGGCATGGCGAGGTCTCCCAGCGGGACGGGGTGGGTGAGGAGGGGGCCTAGCGCGAGGTGTCGAAGACCTCGTCGCGGGTGGTCACGAGCGCGGACTCCAACGCGCCGCGCAGTACGGGGTGTTCGTGGACGTCACCGACGACCAGCCGGGGGCGGGCCGCGGCCAGCTCCTCCAGCTCGGCCTGGACGAGGGCGCGCAGTCCCTCGCCGCCGGCCGTCAGCGCGGAACCGCTGAGGACGACGAGTTCGGGGTCGAGCACGGAGACGAGCGAGGCCAGACCGGTGGCGAGCCGGGTCGCGTAGCTCCGCAGCAGCTCGCGGTAGGGACCGGTGGTGTGGTCGGCGCCCCGGGCCACGAGTTCGGCGGCGACCTCGGTGTACGACCCCGGCGGCACGTCCTCGATGCCGAGCTCCCGGGCGAGCTTCGGTACGGCCTGGGAACCGGCCAGTTCCTGGTAGCCACCGCTGTTGGCCTTGGTCACCTGCCGGACCAGGGGCGTGCCCGGCACCGGCAGGAAGCCGACCTCGCCGGCGCCGCCGGTCCAGCCGCGGTGCAGCCGGCCGCCGAGGACGAGGGCGGCGCCGAGGCCTTCCTGGTTCCACAGCAGCACGAAGTCCGCGTGGCCCTTGGCCGCCCCGAGCCGCTGTTCGGCGAGGGCGACGAGGTTGACGTCGTTCTCGTACTCCACCGGCATCGGCAGGGCGGCGGCGAGCTCGTCCAGCAGGGTGGGCGAGTGCCAGCCGGGCAGGTGGGAGGCGTAGCGCAGCCGGCCGGTGTTGGGGTCGAAGGCGCCCGGGGTGCCGATGACCAGCCGGTGCACGTCGGACCGGGCGAGCCCGGCGGCCTTGACGGCGCCGTCGAGCGCGTCGGCGACCTGCTGGACGACCGGGTGGGCGGGCCGCCGCCCGGGGGTGGGCAGCTCGTACTCACCCACCGTCCGGCCGGTGATGTCGGCGACGGCGGCGCGGATGCGGGTGGGGGTGACGTCGAGCCCGGCGGCGTGCGCGGCCGTGGGGTTGACGGCGTACAACTGGGCGTTCGGGCCCGGCCGGCCCTCGCTGGTGCCGGTGACCCGGACCAGTCCGGCCGCCTCCAGGCGGGCCAGCAGCTGCGAGGCGGTGGGCTTGGACAGGCCGGTGAGCTTCCCGATCCGGGTGCGCGACAGCGGCCCGTGCTCCAGCAGGAGGTCCAGGGCGGTGCGGTCGTTCATGGCGCGCAGTACACGCGGGGTGCCCGGCGTACCGGCGGTTCCTGCCATGGTCGACACCTGCCTTTCCAGCCGCCCAGCTTCGCAGTGACCTTGACCGGAGGTCCAGTCTTGATCACTGTTAGGAAACTTTCCTATTGGGGTGGGAGGAACGTAAGCCCAGGACGAAGGGGGCGTCAATAGACAAGGGCGCGGGGGCTGCAGAGTCGTTATCTCGCGGGCCTGTACAGCCTGTCCACAGGCTGGTGATCTTTGATCCGCCCGCCGGGCAGGCGCCCCGGCCGTCGATGCGTCTACGCGTACGGCGCCCTGCACCGCCGTGCTCGCGGCACCGGCCTCCTGCGAGCGCGCGTGGGACGTGCTGAGCGGCGAAGAGATCCACTCCGCCGGCGCCCGTTCCGCGGCCGGCGATCCGTCAGCGGCACCGCCTTCGACTCCGCGTCGGGAGAGGCCCGGGAGGATCGACGCCGACGAGAACCTGACGACCGGCCTGGGGCTGCGCAGGGCGAGCGCGTTCGTCGCGCTGTGCCAGATAGTGCGGCTGGTCAGTCGGTGAGGAAGGGGGTGGTGTCGAGGGTGGGGTACGGCGCCGGGAGGGGGAGCGGTTCGCCGAGGCTGACCTTGGTGTCCATGTCGTAGTACGCCTCGGTGGGGTCGTCGCCGGGGAGGACGGGGGCCGTGTAGCAGTGGGCCGTCTTGGAGTGGCGGTCGATGAGAACGTAGACGGGGACCCCGGCGGCGGCGTAGGTGCGGAACTTGGGGCCGGTGTCGGTCTCGTGGTTGGTGGAGGTGACCTCGCCGACCAGCGCGATCATGTCGATGGGGTACCAGCCCTTGTGGGCCTTCCGATACGACTCGTCGAGTTCGGTCGGCCGACGGCGGCGGACATAGAAGTCCGGAATGATCAGGGCCATGGTCCTGCCGTCCTCATGGGCGGCGCGATAAGCGTTGCCGAAGCCCATGAGATGGAACCCGCCTGCCCGGAACTGGTAGAACAGCTCCCCGGCACCGTGGTTGTGGTTGTCGTTCGGTTGCGGCGGCACGATGACCGTCCCCTCGACGTACTCCGGTCGAATCGGCATCGGCGCTGCCTCTTCGATCGCACTCAACAGGTCGATGGGGTCCACCTGCGTCATGACCGGCTCCATGATCGGTTCGGCGCTCATCGCTTCTCCTCGCCACGGTGATGCCAGGCTAAGCCCACGCTGGGCGCCCCGGCAGAACGATGGGGCACCCCAGCGCATCGCGCGCCGGAATGCCCCACCTGTTCACTCGAACGAGTGTGCTGAAACCGTTCCGCTCGCTACTTGCCCGGAGGCGTCGGCCGCTGCGCGGCGATCGGTGCCGTCGCCGCCGCCTGCGGCGAGTCCGCGTTGGCGAAGACCGACGGCGCCGCCACGGCCGCCGTCGGGTCCGGGGTGTCCTCCGCGTCCTCGACCGACGTCGCGCCGCCCACGATGCGGATGCTCGCCGCATCGAAGGCACGCTTGATGCGCCAGCGCAGCTCGCGTTCGACCGTCAGCGCCTTGCCCGGCATGGTCTTGGCCGAGACGCGGACCACCATGGAGTCGATCAGTACCGAGTCCAGGCCGAGCACCTCGACCGGGCCCCACAGCAGCTCGTTCCAGGGCTCCTCCTTGCTCAGGTGCTCGGCGACGTCGTCCAGCGTGGCCTTGACCCGGTCCAGGTCCTCGCTCGCCCTCACCGTCACGTCGACGCCGGCCGTCGCCCAGCCCTGGGAGAGGTTGCCGATCCGCTTGACCTCGCCGTTGCGGACGTACCAGATCTCGCCGTCGGAACCGCGCAGCTTGGTCACGCGCAGCCCGACCTCGATCACCTCGCCGGTGGCCACGCCCGCGTCGATCACGTCACCGACGCCGTACTGGTCCTCCAGGATCATGAACACACCGGAGAGGAAGTCGGTGACCAGGTTGCGGGCGCCGAAACCGATCGCCACACCGGCCACACCGGCCGACGCCAGCAGCGGCGCCAGGTTGATCTTGAAGGTGGACAGCACCATCAGCGCGGCCGTACCGAGGATCAGGAAGCTCGCCACCGAGCGCAGCACCGAGCCGATCGCCTGCGAGCGCTGCCGCCGCCGCTCGGCGTTGACCAGCAGCCCGCCCAGCGCCGTGCCGTTCACGGCCTCGGCGGTGCGCCCCATGCGGTCTATCAGCTTGGTGATCGCCCGCCGTACCGCCGCGCGCAGCGCGACCGCGACCACCAGGATCAGCAGGATCTGCAGACCCATCGCGAGCCATGTCGACCAGTTCTGCTCGACCCAGCTCGCCGCGTTCGTCGCGCTCTCCTGGGCGTCCTGGAGCGAGGGCACGGCGGGCTCCGTCGAGCCGGACGGAGAGGGGGACGGGGTCGGCGACGCTCCGGCGGCCAGGAGGACGGCGGGCAAGGACGACACGGCAGGTACCTCCAAGGTGCTGCGCGGTCCGGCCGGCAAGGCGGTCAAGGTCTTCAAGGTCACGAAAAGGTCACCGGACGGACAGGATCACCACACTAACGGGGCATTGTGTGTCTCCCGCGCGGATCCGCCAAGGAGACGCACAGGAGAGACGGGACTCACCCTGGCTTGAACAGGCCATGATCCGGGGGATGTATCGGGTGTGGTCGAAAACACTCCCAGCCCGTTACCGGGACATGGTGGCGCTTCCACCAGGCATGAGGGGAGACTGACTGCAGATCGTCCCGGCGCGAGCCACGCGCCGCCGACGCCCAAGGAGGCACCCGTGCCGCATGTCCTGGTCCTCAACGCGTCGTACGAGCCGCTCGGCGTCGTACCGCTCCGCCGCGCGCTCGTCCTCGTCCTGGAGAACAAGGCCGTCTCCCTCGAGGAATCCGGCGCCTATATGCACAGCGCAACCGTCACAGTCCCCGCACCCAGCGTGGTCCGGCTCAAGCGATTCGTGCGGGTTCCCTACCGGGGGCCCGTTCCTCTCACCCGCCGAGCGCTCTTCGCGCGCGACGGGGGCCGGTGCATGTACTGCGGTGGCGTCGCAACCAGCGTCGACCACGTCATCCCGCGCAGCCGCGGGGGCAAGCACGTCTGGGACAACGTGGTGGCCTCCTGCCGCCGCTGCAACCACGTGAAGGCCGACCGTCACCTCGTCGAGCTGGGGTGGCGGCTGCGACACAAACCGGCTCCGCCGTCGGGGCTGGCCTGGCGCATCATCGGCACGGGGCACAGGGACCCGCGCTGGTTGCCCTACTTGCAGCCGTACGGCGCGGACGACGCCATGGCCCGGATCGACGGCATCTCTGCCTGACGGCGATCCGGGCCTTCGCGTACCCGCCGTGCCGAGGGCGCGAGCCGGTTCCGGGAGTCCCCTGCGCCCCCGGAGCCGGCCGGCTCACGCGCACCGGGCAGCCCCCGGAGCCGTGAGGGTCAGGTGTACCGCAGCTCCCCGGGGTGCGCCGCGCGGCGCAGCAGGGGCAGCGAGGCGGCCGCCGCCAGCAGGCAGCAGGCGTACACACCCACCGGCACCAGCAGCGCGGCGTACGGCACGGTCCGGCCGAGCCGGCCCCCGGTCAGCGAGGCGTACCAGACGCCGATCGTCATGCCGCCGGCGCCCGCCAGCACTACCGCCGGGGCCAGCGGCAGCGCCGTCTCCAGCAACAGCGCCCGGCCGAGCACCGCCCGGGGCACCCCGGAGGCGACCTGCGCGGCCAGGCCGCGGCGGCGACTGGCCACCGACTCGGCGGTGCCGACGGCGAGGCCGGAGAGCGTGATCGCGAGGGAGACGAGGATCGCGACGGCCGTCAGGTCGATGCCGGTCGAGGCGGTCGGCCGGAGTGCCGCCAGGTCGGCTGGAGTGCGCACGCCGTCACGGGGTAGGCCTGCCGTAACCCGTTCAAAGCCGCACCATCCGGCCGACTCGTTCGGCCGGCCCGAAGGAGGCACGCGTGCCCGCACCGGCTCGACTCTCGATCCCGGCCCAGTGGAAACCCGAGGCGGATCCGTCCGCCACGACCCACGCGGCGTCGCTGTGCGTCTTCAGCGCGGAGAGCGCCTGCGCCCAGGCCCCGCTGACCAGCGAGCCGCCACTGCCCGACGCCGAACCCCTGACCAGCGAGCCGCCGCTCGCCGACACCACCCCGCTGACCAGCGAGTCCGACGCCTACGGCACGGCGCCGTACGAGCCCGACGCCTACGCCACGGGGTCGTACG
Organism: Streptomyces sp. NPDC048191; assembly: GCF_040652655.1. Lineage (NCBI taxonomy): Bacteria > Bacillati > Actinomycetota > Actinomycetes > Kitasatosporales > Streptomycetaceae > Streptomyces > Streptomyces sp. NPDC048191. Next base: position 136,635 of record NZ_JBEZMO010000006.1, on the reverse strand, counting down.
AGTCCGGCGCCTTCGGTACGGGGTTGTAGATGACGGCGGCGCTCGAGGACGAGGACCTGTCCCGGCTCGCCGAGCTGCACGGGGTCGCCACCTCCTACAGCCCCGCCCCGGGCCGTACCGTCGCCGTCCCCGCCTCCGCGGTGGTCGCCGCCCTGGCCGCCCTCGGTGTCGACGCGAGCGGCCCCGGCGTCGTACGCACCGCGCTCGGCGCACGCGAACGCGAACTGCGCGAGCTTCTGCTGCCGCCGACCCTCGTGCACTGGGCGGGCGACCCGGGGGGCCCCGCCGCCCTCGCCGCGCTGCCGCCCGGCACCCGCCTGCGGGTCGGGACGGAGGAGGGCGAGGAGCGGGAGGAGGCCGAGGGCCTGCCGCTCGGCGTGCACCAGGTGACCGCCGTCACCCCCGACGGCCGCACCGGCCACGCCCACCTCGTCGTCGCCCCCGACCGGCTGCCCGCCCCGCCCGGCCGTTCCTATGGCCTCCTCGTCCAGCTGTACTCGCTGCTCTCCCGCCGCTCCTGGGGCATGGGCGACCTGGGGGACCTCACCGAGCTGGCCGACTGGGCCGCACGCACCGCCGGCGCCGGCTTCGTCCAGGTCAACCCGCTGCACGCGGCCGTACCCGGCGTCCCCACCGACCCCTCCCCGTACCGGCCGTCCTCCCGCCGCTTCCCCGACCCCGTGCATCTGCGGATCGAGGCGGTCCGCGAGTTCGCGTACGTCGAGGACCGCGAACGGCTGGGCACCCTGCTGGAGCGGGCCGGGCGGCTGCGCACCGCCGTCCTCGACAAGGGCGCCCTCATCGACCGGGACGCGGTGTGGGAGGTCAAACGTGAGGCGTTGGAACTGGTCCTGGCCGTCCCCCTGGACCCCGGCCGCCGCGCCGCCTACGACGACTTCCGCGCCGCCCACGGCCAGGCCCTCGACGACCACGCCACCTGGTACGCCCTCGCCGAGATCCACGGCCCCGACTGGCACCGCTGGCCCGATGACCTGCGCGACCCCCGTTCGGCCGGCACCGCCCGTGCCCGCGCCGACCTCGCCGACCGGGTCGACTTCCACGCCCGCCTCGCCTGGCTCACCGACGGCCAGCTGCGCGCCGCCCAGCGCGCCGCCCGCGAGGCCGGCATGCCCGTCGGGATCGTGCACGACCTCGCCGTCGGCGTGCATCCCGTCGGCGCCGACGCCTGGGCCCAGCAGGACGTGTTCGCCGCCGGCACGTCCATCGGCGCCCCGCCGGACGCCTTCAACGCCCGCGGTCAGGACTGGGGCCTGCCGCCCTGGCGCCCCGACCGGCTCGCCGCGACCGGGTACGCGCCCTACCGCGAGCTCCTGCGCGCCCTCTTCCGCTACGCCGGGGCCCTGCGCATCGACCACGTCATGGGCCTGTTCCGGCTCTGGTGGGTCCCCCAGGGCAGCGCACCCACCGAGGGCACCTACGTCCGCTACGACGCCGAGGCCATGCTCGCGATCCTGGCCCTGGAGGCCACCCGGGCCGGCGCCGTCGTCATCGGCGAGGACCTGGGCACGGTCGAGCCCGGCGTGCGCGAGACGCTCGCGCGGCGCGGGGTGCTCGGCACCTCGGTGCTGTGGTTCGAACGCGACTGGGAGGGCGACGGCCACCCGCTGCCGCCCGACCGCTGGCGCGCCGACTGCCTGGCCACCGCCACCACCCACGACCTGCCGCCCACCGCCGCCCGGCTCACCGGCGACCACGTCGACCTGCGCGACCGCCTCGGCCTGCTCACCCGCCCGGCCGCCGAGGAACGCGCCGAGGCCGTCGCCGACGCCGCCGAGTGGCTCGCCCTGCTGGGCAGCCTCGGGCTGCTGGACCTGACGGCCGCCGGACCGCCCGGCTCGGACGAGGAGGAGGAGATCCGGGCCGTCCACCGCTTCCTGCTGCGCACCCCGGCCCGCCTGATCGGCGTCTGGCTCCCGGACGGCGTCGGCGACCGGCGCCCGCAGAACCTGCCGGGGACCTGGGACCAGTACCCGAACTGGCGGTTGCCGATCGCCGACGGCGAGGGCCGGCCGGTGCCGCTGGAGGAACTCGCCGCCGCGCCCCGGCTCCGGGCACTGCTCGCCGTCTTCGCACAGGTCGGGAACGGGTGAGTCCCCCGTATGGGACCCCGGGCGCGCGGCCTTCCGGGTGATTCGCTAACTTGTGATCGTGGACAAGAAGAACGCCCTGCGCGCCGGCGCCCTGGCCGCCGGTACGACGCTGATGATGCTGCTCATGTCGTCCCCCGCGCTCGCGCTGACCCGCGACGACGGTGACGACCCCGGCCCCGGCCTGAGCGTCATCCAGACGCTGGGCCTCTACGTGCTGCTCCCGCTCGCCCTGTTCGCGGTCATCGCCGGTCTGGTGATGGCGCTGGACAGGTCCAAGATCAGGGTCACCAAGCCCTCCGCCACCGCGAACTCCGGGGCGAAGGCCAAGGCCTGACCGGACACCGGTTCTGTCGCCGGGGGCGCCTGCCCTCCCGTCGGTACGTGCGCGCCGCCGTACCCGGGTGAGGGCGGCGCCCCCGGCGTTTTGCCGTCCGGCCCGCCCCGGTTCGTGCCGCCCGGTTCCGGTACGGCTCAGGGGCTCGGCGCCGTCAGGTATCGCTGCACGGTCGGTGAGAGCCAGGCCAGCAGCTCTTCGCGGCTCAGTTCGCGGGCCGGCGGCAGGCGCAGCACATAGCGGGTCAGGGCCAGCCCGAGCAGCTGCGCGGCACACAGCGCGGCCCGCGCCGGGGCCTGTTCGGGGTCGGGGCACGCCTGCCGGGCCACCGGCAGCAACTGGTCCCGGAACATGCCCTGCATCCGCTCGGCCCCGGCCTGGTTGGTGACGCCCACCCGGAGGACGGCCGTCAGCTCCTCGTTCTCCTCCCACATGTGGAGGAAGTGGCCCACCAGCGCCCGTCCGACCTCGTCCCGCGGCACCTGCTCCAGGTCGGGCAGCCGCAGATCGAACGCGACGGCCGCGGCGAAGAGGCCCTCCTTGCTGCCGTAGTAGCGCATCACCATCGACGGGTCGATGCGTGCGTCCCTGGCGATCGCCCGGATGGTGGCCCGCTCGTAGCCGTCGGCGGCGAACCGCTCGCGGGCGGCGTCGAGGATGGCGGTGCGGGTCGCGTCGGAGCGGCGCGCCTGGCTGTTCCTGGGGGTGCCGGTCATGCCAACGAGCGTAGGCCAACATTCGTAGGCCAACAAGTGTTGACTTCGTTTGCCGCCCGGTCCTACCGTTGCCAACAAGCGTTGACCAACAGGTGTTGGCCAGCAGGTGTTGGCACCTTAGGAGGCCCCCATGAACGGCACCAAGGGAAACATCGTCATCGTCGGCTCCGGCCCCACCGGACTGCTTCTCGCCGGTGACCTCGCCACCGCCGGCGTCCCGGTCACCGTCCTCGAAAAGCGCCCCCACGCGACCAGCAACCTCTCCCGCGCCTTCGTCCTGCACGCCCGCACCCTCGAACAGCTCGACGCGCGCGGCCTGGCCGACGACCTGGAGAAGGCGGGCCGGCCCCTCGACCGTCTGCGTCTCTTCGGCCGGCTCACCATCGACCTCGCCGCCCTCCCCTCCCGGTTCAACCACCTCCTCGTCCTCCCGCAGTACGAGGTCGAGAAGGTCCTGGAGCGGCGCGCGGTCGAGGCGGGCGCCGACTTCCGGTACGACAGCGAGCTGACCGCCCTCACGCAGGACGCGGACGGCGTGACCCTGGACGTGCGCGGTCCCGAGGGGCGCGCCGAGCGACTGCGGGCGGCGTACGTCGTCGGCGCCGACGGCATGCGCAGTGCCGTACGGGACGCGATCGGGCTGCCCTTCCCGGGCCGGTCGGTGATCCGTTCCGTGGTGCTCGCCGACGTCAGGCTCGCCGAGGAGCCGCCGTCCCTGCTCACCGTCAACGCCGTGGGCGACGCGTTCGCCTTCCTCGCGCCGTTCGGCGACGGCTACTACCGGGTGATCGGCTGGCACCGCGGCCGCAACGTCCCCGACACCGAGCCGCTGGACCTGGCGGAGATCCAGGAGATCACCCGGCTCGCCCTCGGCCGGGACTTCGGGATGCACGACGCCCGCTGGATGTCCCGCTTCCACAGCGACGAACGGCAGGCGCCCGCCTACCGGGCCGGGCGGGTCTTCCTGGCCGGCGACGCCGCGCACGTGCACACCCCGGCCGGCGGTCAGGGCATGAACACCGGGCTCCAGGACGCGGCCAACCTGAGCTGGAAGCTGGCGGCGGTCGTCACCGGGCACGCGGACCCCGCGCTGCTCGACACCTACCAGGCCGAGCGGCACCCCGTGGGCAGGGCGGTGCTCCGCAGCAGCGGCGGGATCGTCCGCCTCGCCATGGCCAAGCGCCCCTGGACCCTCGCGGCCCGCGCCGCGCTCACCACGTTCCTGAACGCGGTCGGCCCCGCCCGGCGCAGGGTCGCCGCCCAGGTCACCGGGGTCGGCTACCGCTACCCCGCGCCGCGCGGCGCCCACCGCCTCACCGGCGCCCGCGTCCCGGACGTCGCCCTGGCCGGCGGCGGCCGCCTCTACGAGGCGCTGCGCGGCGGCGGGTTCGTGCTGATCACCCCGGAGCCGTACGACACCGCGGCCGGCCGCGCGGACCGGCTGACCGTGGCGCACTGGGCGGGCGGCCGCCGTACGACCGTGCTGGTCCGCCCCGACGGATACGCGGCCTGGGCCGCCGACTCGGCCACCGCGGCGGACGTCGAGGCCGCCGTCACCCGTCACCTGGGTCCCGCCCAGTGAGCCGACCGTTCAGTTTTCCTGAAGAGAAGCGTCGAGAACTTTCGATGGACCTGACAGGTCACTCGTTGCGACGGTAGGAGCACGCATCCGCCTCCGCTCCGAAAGGACCCCCGTGACAGCAGTCCTGCACCGGACCACCACCCCGGCCGCCGCCCGCCGCTCGCGCGCGGCGGCCGCCTCCCTGCCCGGCCTCGCCTGCGCCGCGCTTGCGACGGTCGTCTGGTCCGGCAGCTTCGTCACCTCGCGCGGTCTGCACGACAGCGTCCCACCCGTCCAGCAGGCCTTCTGGCGCTGGGTCGTCGCGCTCGCGGCCGTGGCCCCCTTCGGCGCCCGCCAGGCCTGGCGGCAGCGGGCGCTCCTCCGCCGCCACGCCCGCCACGTCCTGATCGCCTCCCTCCTCGGCGTGGCCACCTACAACACCCTCGTCAACCAGGCCGGCCTGACCACCCCGGCCGCCACCATGGGCATGATCATGGCCGCCTCCCCGGTGCTCATGGCCCTGTTCGAGCGGCTGGGCGGGGTACGGCTCGGCGCACGCCGCACCACCGGGCTGCTCATCGCCTGCGCGGGCGTGACGCTGCTGCTCGGCGGCGGTGCGCACATCTCGTCCGGCGGCCTGTGGATGATCGCGGCGGCCTGCTGCTTCGCCGGCTACAGCGCGCTGCTGCGCCGCGGGCCCGCCGAACTCCACGGCACCGGCTTCCTGTTCACCACGTTTCTGACCGGCACGGTCCTGCTCCTGCCCGCGCAGGCGGTGAGCGTCGCCGCGCAGGGCTCCTTCCACCCCACCCCCGGCACGGTCCTGCCCCTCCTCTACGTCGGCGTGGCCTCCTCCGCCGTCGCCTTCTTCGCCTGGAACAAGGCCGTCGCCCTGATCGGCGCGACCCGCGCGGGCATCGTCTACCACCTCCAGCCGGTCTGCGTGGCCCTGCTGTCCTGGGCGGTGCTCGGCGAGACGACGGGCCTGCCGCGGCTGCTGCCGATGGCACTGATCCTGGGCGGGGTGGTGCTGGGCGCGGGTGCACGCCGTTGACGTGTAGCTTTCCCGGCATGGCCGAGTGGGACATCCGCAAGCTGCAGATCCTGCGCACCCTGCGCGAGCGCGGCACGGTGACGGCGACGGCCGAGGCGCTGCACATGACGCCCTCCGCCGTCTCCCAGCAGCTCACCAACCTCGCCCGGCAGCTCGGCGTACCCCTGCTGGAGGCACGGGGCCGCCGGGTCCGCCTCACCGACGCGGCCCGCCTGGTGCTGACCCACACGGAGCCGGTCTTCGAGCAACTGGAGCGCGCGGAGGCGGCGTTGGCGGCCTACGCCCAGGGGGAGGAGGGGGAGGTCAGGGTCGGCGCGTTCCCGACGTCCGTCCCCGCCCTGGTCGTACCGGCCGTACGGGCCCTGCGGGCGGCGCACCCCGGGGTGACCGTCCGGGTCCGCGAGGCCGAGGCCGCCGAGGCGTACGACCTCCTGGCCGCCCAGGACGTGGACCTCGCCCTGTCCCTGGCGGCCGAGGCACCCAGCGCGGCCGACCCCCGCTTCACCCAAGTCCCCCTTCTGGCCGACCCGTTGGACGTGGCACTGCCCCCTGGCCACCCCCTGGCCTCGGCCTCCGCCCTGACCCTGACCGACCTGTCCGCCGAACCCTGGATCTTCGGCGGCAGCGGCCCCTGGTCGGACATCACCCGCCGCGCCTGCGAGGCGGCCGGATTCAGCCCCCACCAGGGCCACTCGGCCTCCGGCTGGACCGCGATCCTCGCCATGGTCGAGGCGGGTATGGGCGTGGCGCTGGTCCCCCGCATGGCCGCGGGCCGCCGCGACGGAGTCGTGCTGCGCGACCTCGGGCCGGACGGGCCGGTGCGGCATGTGACGGCGGCGGTGCGCAGGGGTGGCGAGACCGGGCGGGCGGTGGCCCGGGTCCTCGAAGCCCTCCGCGACGCGGCCGCCGTCTGAAGGCCGGCAAGGGTTCGCCGACGCGCCTCAGCCGCGCCGCACCTCGTACAGGAAACACCCGTACTCCACCGCCCGTACGTGCACCAGCGCCACCTCCGGGTCGGTGAAGGCCTCGGCGACGGCGGCCTGGAAACCGCCGTCCACCAGGCGGCCGCCCAGGATCCGGCCGTCGGCCGAGTAGCGGCGCAGGACGCGGTGACCGTCGGTGAAGGGCAGGGCGGTGCCGGACGGGCCCGGGCACTCCCCGGCGTGGACGAAGACCGGGCCCTGCTCGTCGTACGCGCCGGGATCGGCACCCGTCCCGGCGGCCCAGCGGCGCAGCGGCGCGTACGCCACGAGGGCGATCCGCTCGCCGGGATCGCTGCGGCGCAGGCAGCAGCGCAGCGGGGCGCCGCCCTCCTCGTCGGTGAAAGGGACCGGGGGGCGGCCCGCGTCGTCGGCGGTCCGCAGCTCGCGGAGCACCTCGGGTGGCACGGGGCGTGCGGTGTACGGCGTCGTGCGCGTCGTCGTCGTCATGGCTCCAGAGTCCTGCTCCCGCGACCCGCTCACCGGCGGGAACCGGACATCGCATTCCCGCCGGACGGCATGGAAGGATGGCGCAACCCACACATATCGAGGAGATGACCGCGTGCCTGGCACAAACCTGACTCGCGAAGAGGCGCAGCAGCGGGCCGAGCTGCTCACCGTTGACTCGTACGAGATCGATCTCGACCTCTCCGGCGCGCAGGAGGGCGGTACCTACCGGTCCGTGACCACGGTGCGCTTCGACGTGGCCCGCGCAGGTGCCGAGTCCTTCATCGACCTGGTGGCGCCGGCCGTCCACGAGGTGGTGCTCAACGGCGACCAGCTGGAGCCCGCCGAGGTCTTCGAGGACTCGCGGATCGCCCTGCCGGGCCTGCTGGAGGGCCGCAACATCCTGCGGGTCGTCGCGGACTGCGCCTACACCAACACCGGTGAGGGCCTGCACCGCTTCGTCGACCCCGTCGACGAGCAGGCCTACCTCTACACCCAGTTCGAGGTCCCGGACGCCCGCCGGGTGTTCGCCTCCTTCGAGCAGCCGGACCTGAAGGCCACCTTCCGGTTCACCGTGACGGCGCCCGAGGGCTGGACGGTCATCTCGAACTCGCCGACCCCGGAGCCGCAGGACAACGTCTGGGCCTTCGAGCCGACCCCCCGCATCTCGACGTACGTCACCGCGCTGATCGTCGGCCCGTACCACTCCGTGCACAGCGTCTACGAGAAGGACGGGCAGAGCGTGCCGCTCGGCATCTACTGCCGTCCGTCGCTCGCCGAGTTCCTGGACTCGGACGCGATCTTCGAGGTGACCCGGCAGGGCTTCGACTGGTTCCAGGAGAAGTTCGACTACGCGTACCCGTTCGCCAAGTACGACCAGCTGTTCGTCCCGGAGTTCAACGCGGGCGCGATGGAGAACGCGGGTGCCGTCACCATCCGCGACCAGTACGTCTTCCGGTCCAAGGTGACCGACGCGTCGTACGAGGTCCGGGCCGAGACCATCCTGCACGAGCTGGCCCACATGTGGTTCGGCGACCTCGTCACCATGGAGTGGTGGAACGACCTGTGGCTGAACGAGTCGTTCGCCACCTACACCTCCATCGCCTGCCAGGCCGCCGCCCCCGGCTCGCGCTGGCCGCAGTCGTGGACCACGTTCGCCAACTCGATGAAGACGTGGGCGTACCGGCAGGACCAGCTGCCGTCGACGCACCCGATCATGGCGGACATCAGCGACCTGGACGACGTGCTCGTCAACTTCGACGGCATCACGTACGCCAAGGGCGCGAGCGTGCTGAAGCAGCTCGTCGCGTACGTCGGCGAGGACGCGTTCTTCACCGGCGTGCAGGCCTATTTCAAGCGGCACGCCTTCGGCAACACCCGCCTGTCCGACCTGCTCGGCGCCCTGGAGGAGACCTCCGGGCGCGACCTGAAGACCTGGTCGAGGAAATGGCTGGAGACGGCCGGCATCAACGTCCTGCGCCCCGAGATCGAGACGGACGCCGACGGGGTCATCACCTCCTTCGCCGTCCGCCAGGAGGCCCCGCCCCTGCCCGCCGGCGCCAAGGGCGCTGTGTCCGACGACGGGGCTCCGCCGCGTGGGACCCTGCGCCCGCACCGCATCGCCATCGGCTTCTACGACCTGGACGAGGCGAGCGGCAAGCTGGTCCGCACCGAGCGGGTCGAGCTGGACGTCGACGGCGAGCTGACCGCCGTGCCGCAGGTGACCGGCAGGCGCCGCCCGGCCGTCGTGCTGCTGAACGACGACGACCTGTCGTACGCGAAGGTCCGCCTGGACGAGGAGTCCCTGAAGACGGTCACCGAGCACCTCGGCGACTTCGAGCAGTCCCTGCCGCGCGCGCTGTGCTGGGCCTCGGCCTGGGACATGACCCGGGACGCCGAGCTGGCGACCCGCGACTACCTGTCCCTGGTCCTGTCGGGCATCGCCAAGGAGTCCGACATCGGCGTCGTGCAGTCGCTGCACCGCCAGGTCAAGCTGGCGATCGAGCTGTACGCCGACCCGGCCGCCCGCGAGGCCCTGCTGACCCGCTGGACCGACGCCACGCTGGCCCACCTGCGGGCGGCCGAGCCGGGCGGCGACCACCAGCTGGCCTGGGCCCGCGCGTTCGCGGCGACGGCCCGCACCCCGGAGCAGCTGGACCTGCTGGAGGCGCTGCTGGAGGGCACCCAGACCGTCGAGGGCCTGGCCGTGGACACCGAGCTGCGCTGGGCGTTCGTGGAGCGGCTGGCGGCGGTCGGCCGCTTCGACGAGGCGGAGATCGCGGCCGAGTACGAGCGGGACAGGACCGCGGCCGGTGAGCGGCACGCGGCCACCGCCCGCGCGGCCCGCCCGACGGCGGAGGCCAAGGCGGAGGCCTGGGCCTCGGTGGTCGAGTCCGACAAGCTGCCGAACGCCGTGCAGGAGGCCGTGATCGGCGGCTTCGTCCAGACCGACCAGCGCGAGCTGCTGGCGCCGTACGCGGACACGTACTTCGAGGTCGTCAAGGACGTCTGGGACTCCCGTTCGCACGAGATCGCCCAGCAGATCGCCGTCGGCCTGTACCCGGCGGTCCAGGTCTCCGAGGCGACCCTGGCCAAGACGGACAGCTGGCTCGCCACGGCCGAACCGAACGCGGCCCTGCGCCGCCTCGTCTCCGAGTCCCGCTCGGGCATCGAGCGGGCGCTGCGGGCGCAGGCGGCGGACGCGTCGGCCGAGTAGTCACCGCCGGCGGAGGGCGCCCGGCATCCGTGCCGGGCGCCCTCCGCGCGCTCAGCCCGGGAACATCCCCGCGGTGACGTTGACGAACGTGCCGGTGATGCCCGCCGCGTGGTCGGAGGCGAGGAAGACGGCCGTCGCGGTGATCTCGGCGAGGGTGGGGTTGCGGCGGGTCATGCGCAGGCCGGCCAGGTGGTCGAGGATGCCGGCGACGTTCACGTTCGGGTCGACGGCGCGGAGCTTGTCCTCGCTGAGGGTCTCCGGGACGCCGGCCGCCCACAGGCCCACGGCGCGCACCCCGCGCGGGCCCAGTTCCATGGCGAGGTTGCGGACCAGGGCGTCGGTGGCGGCGTCGGCCGGACCCGTGCCGCCCATCATCGGACTGCCGTGCGCGGAGCCGCTGTTGAGGGTGAGGATCACGCCGGAGCCCTGCTCGGCCATGCGGCGGCCGGCGGCTCGGGCGGTGAGGAAGTTGGCGCGGGTGCCGTCGAGGACGGGGCGCAGGAAGTCGTCGGCGGACATGGCCGTCAGCGGCATGCCCTGGACATCACCGCGGCTGACGAGGTTGAAGGAGATGTCGATCCGGCCGGCCCGGGCCGCGTGCTCCTCCACGGCCGCCTCGTCCAGCGCGTCCAGGGCCGCCGTCTCGGCGTGCCCGCCGGCCGCCGTGATGTCCTTGGCCACGGCCTCCAGCGGGTCCCGGGTGCGGCCCACGAGGTGCACCCGGGCGCCCTCACGGGCGAAGGCGCGGGCCACCGCGGAACCGATCGAGCCGCCGGCGCCGTAGACGATCGCGGTCTTGTCGGTGAGCAGCATGGTGAACTCCTTCAGAAGTGGTGTCCGTTTCACCGATGCAGACGTACGGCAGCCCCGCCACTCATCGCTCACAGCCGCAGCGGCAGTCCGAACGCCGGGAACAGGTGCGGTTCGAAGGAGGTGATCTCCGCGACGCGGTCCTCGGCGTCGAAGCGGAGCACGTCCAGGACCTGGGCGCGGTAGACGTTCGTACCGGGGCGGCGGACGTAACCCCCGGCCGCGAGCTGCCCGTTGGCTTGGGCGGGCAGGTGGCGCCAGTGGCCGAGGAACACGGGTGACCCGGGGTCGAGGCTCGGGCGCAGGAAGCCGAGGAGCGCGTCGCGGCCGGTGAACCAGAACGGGTTGGGCGGCATGGTGAGCGTGACGTCCTCGGCGAGCAGCCCGGCCATCGCGGCGAAGTCGAGCCGCTCGGCCGCCGCCATGTACCGCCGCAGCGCGGCCCGCTGGGCGTCCGTGGGCGGAGCGGCCGTCCAGTCGGTGCGGTTCGCGGGCAGATGCTCGCGCAGGGCCGGACGGGCGCGTTGCAGCGCGCTGTTGACCGAGGCCACGGAGGTGTCGAGGGCCTGTGCGGTCTCGGCGGCGGTGAGTCCGAGCAGGTCGCGCAGCACGAGCGCCGCGCGCTGGCGGGCCGGCAGATGCTGGAGCGCGACGAGCAGGACCAGCTCGACGGTCTCGCGCGATTCCGCCGCGCCGTCCGGCAGCTCGTCGTCCGGGTACGGCTGCAGCCAGGTGACACGGGCCGGTGGCTCGCCGGTGCCGTGGTCCATGCCGGGCAGCGCCTCGTAGGCCTGCGGGCGGCGGGCGGTACGGCGCTGGAAGTCCAGGCAGGCGTTGGTGGCGATGCGGTACAGCCAGGTACGGGCGCTCGCCCGGCCCGCATAGCCGTCCCGGGCCCGCCAGGCACGCAGGAACGTCTCCTGGACCAGGTCCTCGGCGTCGTCGTAGGAGCCGGTCATGCGGTAGCAGTGGGCGCGGACCTCGCGCCGGTACGACTCGGTGAGCGCGGCGAAGGCGGACTCGTCGAAGGGCGTGGCCCCGGTTTCCGTCACGCCGGGCTCCGTGACGCAATGGTCCGTGGCCTGCCGGGTCTCCTGCGCGAGCCGCGCGATACGGCGCAGCCGGGCCACTGAGGCGGACAGTTCGGTGACGCCCGTGTACAGGGCGGAGGCCGGGCGCGGCACCAGCGATCCCGCCTGGCGGCCGACCGACTCGATCAGCTCCTCCAGGCCACCGCCGCCGTCCTGCCGCTCCCGGTACGCCTTCTGCCGGCAGGCCGCCGAGCAGTACAGCGAGTTACGGCCCCGGCGGCCGGCCCGCGCCGGAAGAGGGCCGCCACAGGTCGCGCACGTGTCCACGGCCACCTCCCGCTCGGAACCCGGGTCAGCGATCCTCGCACGACGGGGGAGAACACGACAGGGGCGGTCACGCGACCGTGACCGCCCCTGTGCCGTGCCGGGACTACTTCTCGGACAGCTCGGCCGCGACCAGCTCCGCGATCTGCACCGCGTTCAGCGCGGCGCCCTTGCGGAGGTTGTCGTTGGAGACGAACAGGGCGAGACCGTGCTCCACCGTCTCGTCGCGGCGGATGCGGCCGACGTACGACGGGTCCTGGCCGGCCGCCTGCAGCGGGGTCGGGATGTCGGAGAGGGCGACGCCCGGCGCCCCGGCGAGCAGCTCGGTCGCGCGCTCCGGCGAGAGGGGGCGGGCGAAGCGGGCGTTGACCTGGAGGGAGTGGCCGGAGAACACCGGGACGCGGACACAGGTGCCGGAGACCTTCAGGCCCGGGATCTCCAGGATCTTGCGGGACTCGTTGCGCAGCTTCTGCTCCTCGTCGGTCTCGTTCAGACCGTCCTCGACGACGGAGCCCGCCAGCGGGAGCACGTTGAAGGCGATGGGGCGCTTGTAGACCTGCGGCTCGGGGAAGTCGACCGCCGTGCCGTCGTGGGTCAGCTTGTCGGCGTCCGCGACCACCTTCTGCGCCTGGCCGTGCAGCTCGGCCACGCCCGCGAGACCCGAGCCGGACACCGCCTGGTAGGTGGCGACGACCAGCGCCTCGAGGCCCGCCTCCTCGTGCAGCGGCTTCAGGACCGGCATCGCGGCCATCGTGGTGCAGTTCGGGTTGGCGATGATGCCCTTGGGACGGTCGGCGACCGCGTGCGGGTTCACCTCGGAGACGACCAGGGGTACGTCCGGGTCCTTGCGCCAGGCGGAGGAGTTGTCGATCACCACGGCGCCCTGGGAGGCAACCTTCTCGGCCAGCGCCCTGGAGGTCGAGCCGCCCGCGGAGAAGAGCACGATGTCCAGGCCGGTGTAGTCGGCGGTCGCCGCGTCCTCCACCGTCACCCCGTCCAGCACCGTGCCGGCCGAGCGCGCCGAGGCGAACAGGCGCAGCTGGGTCACCGGGAAGTCACGTTCCGTGAGGATCCTGCGCATGACCGTGCCGACCTGACCGGTGGCTCCGACGATTCCGACCCTCACAGTGACTCCCTCTATGCGTCTCTCTCATGACCGGGGCTTTTCCATCATGCGGCCGACCCCGGTCGTGCTGTCCAATTCTTTGCGGAGTGTGCCCGAGGAGTGGGACACGATCACCCGGCCGACGGTTCCGTACGTCCGCCCGGCACCGCCCTGAGCTGGAGAAATTCCCCTTGCCCGGCGCCCCGGCCGCAAGCTGTGCTGTCCCGTCCCTGCCCGTACGGTTACCGGCCACACGGTGATGTGACGTACGCCTCTGCGGGCCGCCGGAAACCGGTCCGAACGTTTCGGGCCGCCGCCGCGTCGTAGGGGCAGACGGGTGAGGGGGTGGCTTGTGCTGCGCGGAGGGGCGCGCCGCGACCAGGGGGCGTACGCCGCCGGGACGGACCAGGGGGGTCCCGGCGGCGACGATCCATTGGACGCGGCCCAGGAACGCCGGGTGCGGGCGGTGCTCGCGCTCGGCGGGGTGCCGCAGTCGGACCTGCCGGACGGGGTGCAGCAGGTCCGGCTGCGGCTGCTGGAGCGGACCGCGAACGGCCGCGAGGCGCCGCGGGACGTGTCGGCGTGGGCGGCGGTGGTCGCCTCCAACCTCGCCATGGACTGGCACCGGGCCAAGCGGCGCCAGGAGCGGCTGGGGGAGCGGCTGGCCGCGCTGCGCGAACCCGCGCACCCCTCCGGCGAGGAGACCAGCCTGCTCTCCCTCGCCGTCGCCCGGGGCCTGGACGAACTGCCCGCCGCCCAGCGGCAGGTGCTCGTCCTGCGGTTCTTCACCGACCTGCCCGTCCGGGGCATCGCCGAGGAACTGGGCATCCCCGAGGGCACGGTCAAGAGCAGGCTGCACACGGCGGTCCGCGCCCTGCGCGACCGCCTGCACGAGGACGAGGTGGTGTGACGTGACGGGGCCCGACGGCACGGGGAGTGCCGGGGAGTACGGCGGTATGGACGCGCTGATGGCCGCGATCACGGGGGAGTCGCTGCCGGAGGAGGCCCGGCGGGATCCCGCCTTCCTCGCCGAACACCGGGCGGCCGAGGCCGACGTGGCGCTGCTGAAGGAGCAGCTGACCCGGCTCGCGGAGGCGCTGACCGGTGAGGAGACGCGGGGGGCGCCCGCGCGGAGTCCTGGGTCCGCGCCCCGGCCGCGCGGTGCCGTACGGCCGGCGCGTGCGCGGCGCCACCCCGCGCGTCCCTCACGGCCCGGCCGGCCCTCCGGGCCGCGGCGGGCGCCGCGGATCGCGTTCGGGGCGCTCGCCGGCGCCGCGGCCTGCGCGCTGGTCGTCGGGTTCGGCTGGTTGGTCACGCACCCCGGCGCCGCGGACGACAGCGGCGCGAGCGCCGCGGACTCCTCGGGCAAGCGTGCGGGCGAGGCCCAGGCACCCCGGGACGACGGGCGGCCCGCCGAACCGGAACTCGACCTGGCCTGCTCCCGGCTGGTCGTGGAGGGCACCGTGGCCACGGTGGAGCCGCGGCAGCCGTCCCCGTGGAGCCGGATCACACTGACCGTGATCCGTTCCTACAAGCCCGCGCACGGACCGGACCGGGTCGGCTTCCTGCTCGGCGCCGGCGCGAAACCGGCCCCGCGCCCGGGACAGCACGTGCTCGTCGAGGTGGGCGTGGGACAGCGCAACGCGCGCCTGTGGGCCGTGGGAGACACCCGGGTGGCGGTCAACCGCGCCTGGATCACGGAGGCGCTGCCCAAGTCCCGGCAGACCGCCTGCCCCGCCGAGGAGGTGCCCACCGGCAAGCCGTGACCTGCCCGGTCCGCTCACTTCTCCTTCGAGCGCGCGTAGTGCCGGGACGCCTTCGCGCGGTTGCCGCACGCGGCCATCGAGCACCAGCGGCGGGTGCCGTTCCGGGACGTGTCGAAGAAGTGCAGGATGCAGCCGCCGCCGGCGCAGCCGCGGATCCGCTCCGGCGCGCGGCTGATCAGGTCCAGGTAGTCGCGGGCGGCGAGCCAGGCCGGTCCCCAGGAGGGGTCGGCGAACTCCGGATCCTCGGCGGGGCCGTCGGCGGTCAGCCGGGCCCGGATCCGGCCGTGCGCCAGGACGGCGTCCACGAGCGGCGCCGCCTCCCGCGGCGAGCCGTGCACCGCGGCCCCGATCGCCTCGCGGGCCTCGCGTAGACGGCGCAGCACCCCGGCGTCGGCCGGATGGGTGCCGGCCAGCCCGTTGGCGGCCAGCCACACCGCGAGCCCCTCGGTGTCCTGGAGCAGGTCCCGGGTGACGCCTTCCTGGTTCCACCGGGTGTTGAGCAGGTCGAGGGCGAGGGGCTCGCCGGTGAGCGGGCGGGGATCGCGAGCGGTGGACATGGGGACTCCTTCTCTCCTAACCGCTGAATTGTATGTGAGCGGTTGACCCGGGCGCATCTAACTGCCTAATCTCATTTACGAAGGTTAGATCTCTCGAAGGGAAACGCCATGGCCCCCGGCATCGCACACGCGGGACTGAACGTCACCGACCTCGACCGCTCCCTCGCCCTCTACCGCGACCTCCTCGGCTTCGCCGTGCTCAGCGAGGGCAAGGAGGACGGCCGGCGCTGGGCGATGCTGGGGGAGACCGGCGGCGCCCCGCTCGTCACCCTCTGGCAGCAGGCGCAGGGGTCGTACGACAGCGGTCGCGCGGGACTGCACCACCTCGCCTTCACGGTCGACTCGGTCGACCGCGTCCGGGAGTACGAGACCGCGCTGCGGGCCGCCGGGGTGGACTTCGCCCACGACGGCGTGGTCGCCCACCGCGAGGGCGGCACCTCCGGCGGGATCTTCTTCCACGACCCCGACGGCATCCGTCTGGAGATCTCCGCCCCGCTCGGCCCCGACGGCGCCCCGGCCCCCCACGCCTCCGCTCCGACCTGCGGTTTCTTCTAGGCATGGGCGCCTATCACGAGGGCTCGCTCGCCGTGCAGGAACTGATGGGCGTACGCGACCGGGCCGACCACGTCGGCCGCTCCCTCGGCCAGGACATCAAGCCGGTCGCGGCGGCCTTCCTGGAACTGCAGCCCCTGCTGGTGGTGGGCGCGGCGGACCCGGGGACGGGGAGGGTGTGGGCGTCGGCGCTCACGGGCAGCCCGGGGTTCGTGCGGGCGACGAGTCCGAGACGGATGTCGGTCACGACGGACGCCACGGACGACCCGCGGCCGGACCACCGGGACCCGCTCGCGCCGGCCCTCGAAACCCCCGGCACCCCCGTGGGCACCATCGCCCTGGACCCCCGGACCCGCCGCCGCATGCGCCTCAACGGCCGGCTGCGGCCGACACCGAGGGGGTTCGCGATCGAAGCGGACCAGGTCTTCTCCAACTGTCCCAGGTACATCCAGCGCAGACAGTCGTACGAGACACTCACCGACCGCGCCCGGGAGGCTCCCCGCACCCTCGGCGAACTCGACCCGCGGGCAATGGAGTTCATCCGCTCGGCCGACACCTTCTTCCTGGCCACGGTGCACCCCGCCGGCGCCGACGTCAGCCACCGCGGCGGCAACCCGGGCTTCGTGCGGATCACGTCACCGCGCGAACTCACCTGGCCGGACTACCCCGGCAACGCCATGTTCCTCACCCTGGGCAACCTCCGCACCGACCCCCGGGCCGGACTGCTCTTCCTCGACTGGACCGCCGGCACCACCCTGCAGTTGACCGGCGAGGCGCACGCGGCGTTCACCGCCGAGGGCACCCGCACCGTCCGCTTCACCCTCACCGAGGCCCTGTGGTCCCCGGCCGCCCTGCCGCTGCGCTGGTCCGCCCCCGAGTACTCACCGGCGAACCCGGACCTTCCGGGCTAACGTCTGTGCATGCGACGGAACTTGAGGGTGGCGGCCTACGCCGTGTGCGTCCGCGACGGACAGATCCTGCTGGCCCGTTCGCCCGGCCCCCACGGAACCCCCGAGTGGGTGCTGCCCGGTGGCGGCATGGAACACGGCGAGGACCCGTACGACACCGTCCGCCGTGAGGTCGCCGAGGAGACCGGTTACCGCATCGAGGTGACCGGTCTCCTCGGCGTGGACTCGCGCCGGCTGACCCTGGACCGTCGTACCGACCACCACGCGCTGCGTCTCGTCTACGAGGGCGAGGTCGTCGGCGGTGAACTACGGTACGAAGTGGGCGGATCCACCGACTTCGCCGCATGGCAGGACTTGTCGGCCGTCGACGGCCTGGTGCGGGTGCGGCTCGTCGACGTCGCGCTCGGCCTGTGGCGCGAGCGCCCCGCGCACGGTCATCCCGGCCCCGGGGTCCGTCCCCTACCCCAGGAGATGAACGAGGAGCAACCGCCTCCCGGCCGCCCGCAATCCACTCCATGACCGCGACCGGTACCCCGTGATCCACGTACGGTGATCGGCGCTGCGCGTTGCCGCCGCGTTCACGCGCAGGTCATCCCCGGTGCCAACCATCCAGAGCGAGCGGGCCGTTCGCGCGAGCGACGACCCGCGACCACTGCCGACGCGTTCGCACCCGGGGAGATCGCGCCAATGTCGCGCATACGCTCTGTCGCCACCTCCGCTCTGGGGGTCAACCGCCGTACCGTCCTCGCCGCCGCCGGAGCGGTCTCGCTCTCCGCGGGCGTCGGCTATGCCCTCCGCCCCACCGACACCCAGGCCGCCACCACCTCGCCGCAGGCGGGAGCCGAGGCGCCGGTCGCCCACTCCCGGCAGGCCGCGGCGGCGGCCCCGCTCGCCCCCTACACCAAGGGCACCACCCTCGCCTCCGTCGCCGCCCCGCGGAACGGCTCCGGCTACCGCCGGCTCGGCGACGGCGCCGGCTGGCAGCGCGTGGTGCGCGGCGAGCTGGCCGCGCCCAAGTCGGGCCGGGCGGGCCGCCGTACCACCCTCGCCGCGTTCGTGCAGTTCACCGACCTGCACCTGCAGGACGTCCAGCACCCGCTGCGGCTGGAGTACCTGCGCTCCACCGACGTGCACGCCTGGCGTCCGCAGGAGGCGCTCACCGTGCCCGGTGCGATCTCGCTGGTCGAGCGGGTCAACGCGCTGCGGGGCGCCCCCGTCACCGGCGCCCCGCTCCACTTCGTCATGACCACCGGCGACAACACCGACAACAACGCCCACTCCGAACTGGAGTGGTTCATGAAGATCATGAGCGGTGGCCGCATCACCCCCAACTCCGGTGATCCCAGGCACTACGAGGGCGTGCAGAACAGCGGCCTGAAGCTGTACTGGCAGCCGGACGCCACCCTCCGGGACAACGACAAGGCGCTCGGCTTCCCGCACCTGAAGGGCTTCCTGACCGCCGCGATCCGCGAGGTGCGCAGCCCCGGCCTGAAGCTGCCCTGGTATTCCACCGTCGGCAACCACGACGCCCTCCCGCTCGGCTGCTACGGCTCCCACGGCGACCCCTACCTCGCCGAGGCGGCCATCGGCGGCAAGAAGCTGTTCGGCGTCTCCGCCGCCGACGCCAAGAAGCTGCAGGACGCCATCAAGAACGCCAAGGACCCCAGGGGCTCCGGCTACCGGGACTTCCTCAAGGCCCACGCCCGCTCGATGCGCTCGGTCACGCCGGACGAGAAGCGCGCCCCCTACACCCAGGCCGACTACCTCAAGGCCCACCTGGACCCGGCCCACCAGGGCGTCGGCCCGGTCGGCCACGGCTACTCCTCGGCGAACCTCGACGCGGGCACCCAGTACTACGCCTTCCGCATCTCCGACGACGTCATCGGCATCAGCCTCGACACCACCGACGCCGGCGGCCACTACGAGGGCTCCATCGGCACCGCCCAGCTGAACTGGCTGGACAAGACGCTGAAGGACAACAAGGACTCCTACGCCGTCGTCTTCAGCCACCACACCAGCACGTCGATGGACAACACCCGCCCCGACCCGGCCCACCCGGGCGAGAAGCGGCACAGCGGTGCCGAGGTGGTCAAGGCGCTGGGCGCGCACGCCAATGTGCTGGTCTGGGTGAACGGCCACATCCACAAGAACGTCATCACCCCGCACCAGGCCTCCGGCGGCCGCTCCTTCTGGGAGATCTCCACCGCCTCGCACATCGACTTCCCCCACCTGGCCCGCGTCATCGAGCTGGTGGACAACAAGGACGGCACGCTCTCCCTGTTCACCACCCTCATCGAGTCCGCGGCGCCGCACCGCACCGACTTCGCCGACCTCTCCCAGACCGGCCTCGCCGCCCTCTACCGCGAGCTGGCCTACAACGCGCCCGGCGCCAACAGGACCCTCGCCGGCAGCGCGGCCGACCGGAACACGGAGCTGGTGCTGAAGAAGGGCTGATACGGCCGGTATTCACCCAACCGGCCTACACCTGAGCAACCTTTGCGCATCCGACACCGGTTTCTCCCTCCGACCGCACGGAACACCACAGGTTGGGGGAAGACATGCGTCGACGCACGACCCTGGTGGGCGCCACCGCCCTGCTCCTCTCGGCGGCCCTCGCGGCGCCCGCCCTGGCCGCCTCCGGCGACGGGCACGCGGGCACCCGCGAGGCCGTCGAGGCGGCGGTCGCGGCCGGCGTGCCCGGGGTGACCGCCACCGCGAGGGACACCCACGGCACCTGGTCCGCCACCGCCGGCGTGGGCGACGTCCGCACGGGCGCACCCCGCTCCATCGCCGACCGCTACCGCGTCGGCAGCATCACCAAGACCTTCGTCGCCACCGTCCTGCTCCAACTGGAGGCGGAGGGCCGGCTGTCCCTGGACGACACCGTGGAGAAGTGGCTGCCGGGCGTCGTCCACGGCCACGACGGACGCCGCATCACCGTCCGCCGGCTGCTCAACCACACCAGCGGCATCTACAACTACACCTCGGACGCGGACTTCGGCCGCGACTACTTCACCCCGGACGGCTTCCGCCGGCACCGCTACGACACACTCACGCCGGCCCGGCTCGTCGCCATCGCCATGCGGCACGAGCCGGACTTCGCGCCCGGCACGTCCTGGAAGTACTCCAACACCAACTACGTCGTGGCCGGCATGGTGATCGAGAAGGTGACCGGACACACGTACGCCTCGGAGATCACCCGCCGCGTCATCGACCCGCTGCACCTGAGGGCGACCTCCCTGCCCGGGACCAGGACGGGCCTCCCGCACCCGAGCAGCCGCGCCTATTCGAAATTCACCGATCCCACCGGCCCGACGTACGACGTCACGGCCCTCAGTCCCACCATCGCCTCCTCCGCGGGGGAAATGATCTCGGACTCCGCCGACCTGGACCGTTTCTACGGTGCCCTGCTGGGCGGAAAGCTCCTTCCGGCCCGCCAGCTGAAGGAAATGAAGACCACCGTCGCGATCAAGGGCACCCCGAACCCGGGCGGCTATGGCCTCGGCCTCATGGAGACCCCGCTGGGCTGCGGCGTTCGAGTCTGGGGCCATGACGGCGGCATCCACGGCTCCGTATCGACGGCGGTGACGACCGAGGACGGGCGGCATTCCCTGGCCCTCAATTTCAACGGCGACTGGGCCGGCGACGCGCGCAAGATCGTGGAAAGGGAATTCTGTTAGCGACTTTTCATTCGCGTAGTTCTGCGTTAACGCGCACGTAATATCCGTACCGCCTCATATCGGCTAACCCGCTATGGACGGGGATGGCTCGATCTTCTCGATCATTTATGCAAGGCGGGTGGTCGTGTGCGTGCTTCGCACGGACTGCGTGTGCTGTCGGTCTACGAGGGTTTCTTCTCCGGAGGAGCCCGGATCGTGCACAGCGACGTCGTACTGGGACTGGCCGAGGGCGGCCAGTCCCACCAGGTACTCAGCATTCACGGTGAGGTCCATCGCGAGGCCACCAGGCAGCGCATGGAGGACGACCACTGCTACCGGGCGCTGACCGCCGGCGGGGTCGGCGTCACCTCGCTCGGCCGCAGCGCGGGCCTGGTGGACGGGTCCCTCGCGGCGAACGCTTTCAGCGGGCCCGAGCTGGCCGAAAC
This sequence comes from Streptomyces sp. NPDC048191, assembly GCF_040652655.1. NCBI lineage: Bacteria > Bacillati > Actinomycetota > Actinomycetes > Kitasatosporales > Streptomycetaceae > Streptomyces > Streptomyces sp. NPDC048191. Next base: position 115,558 of record NZ_JBEZMO010000006.1, on the reverse strand, counting down.
CGCTCGGTCGATGGCGGGGGCGGATGTGATCCTCTCCCTGAAGGAGCAGCCGCTGGCCCTGCTGAACCAGGCTGGCCTGCCCCGCCGGCCGGTCGTGGTGGGCCTGCACCGCTCCGACCCGGAGAACCAGGGCCCCGCCCTGGAGGAGCTGAAGGCCGCCATCGCCGACGGCACGGTGGCCGCGTGCGTGTGCTGCGCCGAGTCCACCCGGGCCGCCTACGAGGCCGCCGGCATCCCGGCCCGGCTGCTGCACGTCATACCCAACGGGGTCGACCTGCTCCGCTTCCGCCCCGACCCGGCCGCGCGCCGCGCGCTGCGCGCCCGGCTCGGCGTCGCGGACCGGGCGCCCGTCGTCGTCTTCGCGGCCCGGTACGCCGCGATGAAGAACGTCCCGCTGCTGCTGCGCGCGGCCCGGACCTGGCTGGCCCGCGAGGGCGGCGGGCACGTGGTGATGTGCGGCGCCGGCATGACCCCGGACAATCCCGGACTGCGCGTGGACCTCGCCGACGCCTTCGCGGACGCGCCGTCCCTCACCGACCGGGTGCACCTGCTCGGCGTGCGGCACGACATGCCGGCCGTCTACGCGGCCGCCGACGTCGTCGCCCTGACCTCCGTCTCCGGGGAGGCGGCGCCGCTGTGCCTGATCGAGGGCATGATGTGCGGCGCGGTCCCGGTCACGACCGACGTCGGCGACAGCGCGTCGATCGTGGACGGCCTCGGCCGTGTCACCCCGCCGGACCCGGCCGCGATCGCCCTGGCCTGGTCCGCCGCGGCCGCCGCCCGCGGGGAACTGACCCCGGCCCTGGAACGCAGCCGCGAACGCTTCAGCCGCACCCGCATGATCGCGGCCTACGCCGCCCTCCTCGACGAGGTGTACACCGCACACGCCGCCGGGCGGGGGATCGTCGCGCAGCACGCGGTCGGCCTCGGTGCCGGCCTCGATCCGCACCACGGGGGTGTGGGCGAAGAGGCGGCGGAGGAGCGGTAGCCGGGCCCGGCGCACCCGTACCCCGCGGGGTTCAGGAGGTCCGGTCGAGGACCGGGAGGTAGCCGAGGGTCTGCCCCGGGGCCGTGGGGTGGTACGACTCGGTGGGGGCCAGCACGTCGACACTGTGCAGCCAGGGGGTCCGGGAACAGATCTCGTGTCCGGCGAAGGCGGCCCTGACGTCGGCGAAGGTGAACCCGTGGGCGGCGGCGCGACGGGCGATCACCGCGTCGAGGTGGTCCACCCCGTCGTTGATGGCGGCGCGCGCGCTGTCCTGGAGGCCGATCTCGCAGGAGCCCCTGAGGTGGTACAGGTGCGGGTAGCCGAGCACCACGACGCGGGCGGCGGGAGCCCGGTTCCTGATGGCCGAGTAGAGCCGGTCCAGGCTGTCCCCGAGGGACCTGTCCACCGTGGCGCGGGCGCCGGCGACGGCTGACAGGCAGCGGCTGGTGCCGCCCAGCGCGCAGGTCGTCATGACACCGACGAAGCCCGCGTCGCTGCCGCCGACGGTGAGGGTGACCAGCCTGGTGCCGGCGCCGAGCGCACCGAGCTGGCCGGACAGGACGTCGCTCGTCCGGGCGTGGTTGCACGCGGAGAAGGCGAAGGACGCCACCCGGTGCGCCGAGGCCCACAGGACCGGGTACGCCCGGCTGCTGCGCTTGCAGTTCGTGCCGGTGGGCAGGTAGTCGCCGGCACCGAGCCCGGCCGAGTAGGAGTCACCGAGGGCCACGTACCCCGGGCCCGTTCGCAGCGGCGCCGCCTGTGCCGTCCCGGGGGCGGCGACGAGGCAGGCGGCGGCGAGCAGCAGGGCCGACGAGCACGCGGCTGTCCGGGTGTGTCGCATACTCCCATCTTTCGTGACCCGGACGGCGCCGCCCGCGAGGTTCCTCCGTTCGGGTGAGAACGCAGCGTTACCTGGGGCCGCGACCGCGAGAAGGGGCCACCGGCACCGGCCCGGTGGCCCCTCCTCTTCCCTCCTGGCGCGCCTCCGGTCCGTCACTACCGGGGAAGCACCACGACGTACGCCGCCGGATCGCGGTCGGCGGAGGCCATCAGGGCCGTACGGATCACCGCGGCCTGCTGTTCCATCGCGTTCCTGAGCTTCTTCGGGGTGACGTACACGACCGTGATCCCGAGGCGTTCCAAATGTTCGCGTTTACGGGCGTACTCCGACCACTGCGCGTCGTCGTCCTGCCGGGGTGCGCGTGTGTCCAGCTCCACCGCCACCGCCTGGTCGGGCCAGTACGCGTCCAGGCCGCCGAGGTGCGGGCCGCCGGGCAGGCGCAGGTCGACGTTCCAGACGGGGTCGGGCAGCCCGTACTTGGTGACCATCCGGTACAGGCGGGCCTCGGCGATCGAGCGGCCCTCCGCCACCAGTGAGTCCACCGCCTCCACCACGTGCGGCCGGCTCAGCAGCTTGGCCCGGGTCAACTCCCGCACCACCGCGGCCGGTTCGCAGTGGCCGCCGCGCACCGCCTCGGTCAGCAGCCGTCGTACCGCCTCCCCGTCCGCCAGCTCCGCCACCGCGTCCGCCAGCGCCCGCGGCACCGGTGCCACCGGCAGGCCCGCCACCGTGCGGGGGGCGGGCAGGGCGGAGGTGCGCAGGACCCGGACGTAGCCCGTGGAGCGCAGCCGGCGCAGCCGCGGGACCAGGACGTCGACGTGGTCCAGGGCGAGCAGCGGCGGGGTCGTGGCGAAGCCGTGGAGGGAGAGGGCGGCGAGGCCGGTGATCATCGCCTCCGCGTAGAGCGGGCGGTGCGGTTCCTGCGCCGTCGGCTGGGCCGGGACACCCGGCGCGGACTCACGGGCCGCGTACAGCAGGGCCCCGTGCAGACGCTCCTCGCTCGTCGGCGGGCCGGGGTGCAGCAGGATCACGTTCGGCAGCAGCTGCCGCCAGGGCCCGCCGGGACGGCACTGCTCGTTCAGTTCGGCCGTCGTCACGCCGTGGGAGCGGAGCTGGGCCACCGTCAGGACGCGGCGGTGGGCCTCGGAGAGGTGACGAAGGGGGCGGGGGGAGAGCGGGGTGTTGTGCGTCATGGCGTCGGGATTCCCGCGCCCGGTCCCACCCTTAACCGCTGTTACACGGTCGTCGAGGAATGCGGACAAGGCGGGACTAAAGGTCAGGTGTTCGGATGCCGAGTAGGGATGGGAAACCCCTGGTCCGATCGGGTGCGGACCAGGGGTTACGGTTCCGATGGAACGAATTCCGTAACGGTCACCGGCGGCCCAAGCTCAGGCCAACGCTCGGGTGGTGTCAGCCGGCGCTCGCCGTCGCGTCGCACTCCTGTGCGCGCAGCGCCCGCGCCAGGTCGTCCCGCGCCTCCAGCACCAGTCGGCGCAGCGCCGGCGCCGCGTCCCGGTGCGCCTGCAGCCACGCGTCCGTCGCCCGGAGCGTCTCCGGGCGGTCCTGGAGCGCCGGGAACAGGCCCCGTACGACGTCCATGCCGATCTGGATCGACCGCTCCCGCCACACCCGCTCGATCGCCGCGAAGTACTTCTCCGCGTACGGCGCGGTCAGCTCCCGCTGGGAGGGCTGGTCGAAGCCCGCGATGGTCGCCTCCACCAGCGCGTTCGACAACGCGTCGGACTCCACCACCTGCGCCCACGCCTGCGCCTTGACCGCGGCGGACGGGCGGGCCGCCAGGCAGCGGACCTGGTGGCGCTTGCCGGACGCCGTGTCGTCGCGGGCCAGTTCGGCCGCCAGGACGGACTCGTCCGCCGCCCCCCGCGCGGTCAGCGGCTCCAGGAACGCCCAGCGCAGCTCCTGGTCCACCTCCAGACCGTCGATCGTCGTCGTCCCGTCCAGCAGGTCCCGCAGCAGCTTCAGGTCGGGCTCGGCGAACGCCACGTTCGCGAAGAACCGCGCCCACGCCAGCTGCTGCTCGCTGCCCGGCCCGGCCGTCCGCAGCTCCCGCAGCGCGCCCTCGGCCACCAGCTCCTCGCCGGTCGCCCGCCACTCGGGCGCCGCGTAGTGCACCAGCGCCGAGTTCGCCCACGCGTGCAGCATCTGCAGCACGCCGATGTCGGACTCGCGGCCCGCGAACCGCAGCACCAGAGCGACGAAGTCCCGCGCCGGCAGCAGCGCGTCCCGGGTCATGTTCCACAGCGCCGACCAGCACAGGGCCCGGGCCAGCGGGTCGGTCAGCGCGCCCAGGTGCGCCTTGAGCGTGGCCAGCGAGGTGTCGTCGAAGCGGATCTTGCAGTACGTCAGGTCGTCGTCGTTGACCAGGACCAGCTCCGGCGCCTCGGCACCCGCCAGGTCCGCGACGACCGTGCGCGGGCCCTCCACGTCGGTCTCCACACGCGCGTACCGCACGAGCGCGCCCTCGGGCGTACGGCGGTACAGACCCACCGCGACGCGGTGCGGGCGCTCCTCGGGGTGCGACTCGGGCGCCTCCTGCACCACCGCCAGCTCGGCCACCCGGCCCGCCGCGTCCAGCAGCACCTGCGGCGTCAGCGAGTTGACCCCGGCCGTCTGCAGCCACGAGCGCGCCCACGCGGACATGTCCCGGCCGCTGGTCTCGCCCAGCACCGACAGCAGGTCGCCGAGGCGCGTGTTGCCGTACGCGTTGCGCTTGAAGTAGCGGCGGGCACCCTCCAGGAACGCGTCCTGGCCGACGTACGCCACCAGCTGCTTGAGCACCGAGGCGCCCTTGGCGTAGGTGATGCCGTCGAAGTTCAGCTTGGCGTCCTCCAGGTCACGGATGTCCGCCGTGACCGGATGCGTGGACGGTAGCTGGTCCGCGCGGTACGCCCAGGCCTTGCGGCGGTTGGCGAAGGTGATCCAGGCGTCCTTGAAGCGGGTCGCGCCCACGTTCGCGAACGTGCCCATGAAGTCCGCGAAGGACTCCTTCAGCCACAGGTCGTCCCACCACTCCATCGTCACCAGGTCGCCGAACCACATGTGCGCCATCTCGTGCAGGATGACGTTGGCCCGCGCCTCGTACGACGCCTGCGTCACCTTCCCGCGGAAGATGTACTCCTCGCGGAAGGTCACCAGACCCGGGTTCTCCATCGCCCCCAGGTTGTATTCCGGCACGAACGCCTGGTCGTACTTCCCGAACGGGTACGGGTAGTCGAAGTGGTCGTGGAAGAAGTCCAGGCCCTGCTTGGTGACCAGGAAGACGTCGTCGGCGTCGAAGTGCGGGGCGAGCCCCTTGCGGCACATCGCGCCGAGCGGGATCTCCAGCTTGGTGCCGTCCTCGAAGACCCGCTCGTAGGAATCCGTCACATAGTGGTACGGCCCCGCCACCACGCACGTGATGTACGTCGAGATCGGCTTGGTCTCCGCGAACTTCCAGACGCCGTCGGCCCGTTCGCCCGCGCCGTTGCTCCACACCGTCCAGCCCTCCGGGGCCCGGACCTCGAAGCGGTAGGGCGCTTTGAGGTCCGGCTGCTCGAAGTTGGCGAAGACGCGGCGGGCGTCGGCCGGCTCGTACTGGGTGTAGAGGTAGACCTCGCCGTCCTCGGGGTCGACGAAGCGGTGCATGCCCTCACCGGTGCGGGAGTAGGCGCACTGCGCGTCCACCACCAGCTCGTTCTCCGCGGCCAGGTCCTCCAGGGCGATCCGCGCGCCGTCGAAGACCTCACCCGGATCCAGGTCCCGGCCGTTGAGCGAGACCGAGGTCACGCCCGGCGCGATCAGGTCGGCGAAGCTGGACGCGCCCGGCTCGTTGCAGCGGAAGCGGATCGTGGTCACCGACCGGAACGTGCGCGGCTGCCCGTCACCGTCACCGTCCCCGTCGCCGACGGCGGACCTGAGGTCCAGGGACACGTCGTACCCGTCGACGGACAGCAGGGCGGCCCGCTCCCGGGCCTCTTCACGGGACAGATTCTCACCGGGCACTGCGGCACTCCCTTGTGATCGCGTGGATGGCGGCCGGACAGCACCGATCCTGCCATGCGCCCCTGACAGCGGGCAGCAGGGAATGCGGGTCGCGAGGACGTCGTTGAGGCTCGGAAAGAGTCCTTTTCGTTGAGGAGAGCCATGTCCGAGTCCGGCAAGACCCCCGTCGACTTCTGGTTCGACCCGCTGTGCCCGTGGGCCTGGATGACGTCCCGCTGGGTCCTGGAAGTGGAGAAGGTCCGCGACATCGAGGTCCGCTGGCACATCATGAGCCTCGCCGTCCTCAACGAGAACCGGCTGGACGAGCTGCCCGAGGAGTACCGGGAGATGCTCGCGACCAAGGCCTGGCAGCCGGTCCGCGTGGTCACCGCGGCCTGGCAGAAGCACGGCGCGGACGTCCTCGGCCCTCTGTACACCGCGCTCGGCACCCGTATCCACAACAACGGCGAGGGCCCGACCCTGGAGGCCGTCGCCGGCGCCCTCGCGGACGTCGGCCTGCCCGCCGACCTCATCGACTACGCCGAGCAGCAGGACTTCGAGTTCGACGCCGAGCTGCGCGCCTCCCACAAGGAGGGCATCGAGAAGGTCGGCCAGGACGTCGGCACCCCGGTGATCGCGGTGCCCGGCCCCGACGGCGAGCAGATCGCCTTCTTCGGCCCGGTCGTCACCCCCGCCCCGAAGGGCGAGGAGGCGGCCCGCCTGTGGGACGGCACGATCGCCGTGGCCTCGGTGCCGGGCTTCTACGAGCTCAAGCGCACCCGTACCCAGGGGCCGGACTTCAGCAACCTGTGAGTCCCCCGAACGGGCCCGGCCCGCGCCGGGCCCGTTCGCGTGCCCGCGCCAGCAGTTCCAGGTGCTCCTCGTACCCCTTGGCGTAGTACGCCGCCCGGTCCGGGTCCGGCTCGACGACCCGGGCCGGCCCGGTCCAGGCCGCCGTGTCCAGCGGGACGCCGTACCGCCCGGCCGCCGCCAGCACCGCGCCCCGCGCGCCGACCTCGCCCTCCACCACCCTGAGCGGCCGGCCCAGCACATCCGCGAGCAGCCGGGTCCAGGCCGGGCTGCGGGTGCCGCCGCCGCACACCGCGAGCGTGCCGGTCAGCCCCGCCGCCGTCAGACAGTGCCGGGCCGCGTAGCCGATGCCCTCGCAGGTGGCGCGGACCAGATGGGTGGGCCGGGTCTCCAGGGAGACACCGAGCAGCTCGGCCCGCAGCCCCGGCTCCACGAAGGGCGCCCGCTCACCCGAGGGCGCGAAGTACGGCAGCACCCGCACCCCGGACGAGCCGGGCGGCGCCTCGGCCAGCAGGGCGTCCAGTTCCTGGTGCCGGGCGCCCGTCGTGGCCAGCACCCAGTCCAGGGCCGCCGTGCCGACCATCGCGGGCATCGCGCGCAGCCAGTGGCCCGGCCGGTCCGTGGAGATGTGCAGCCCGGCCGGTTCGCCGGCGAGGTCCAGCTCGGTGGTGGCGACCAGGCTCGCCAGGCAGGTGCCGACGATGAGCAGGCCGTCGCCGGGCGCGGTGACGCCCGCGCCCAGCGCGCAGGCCGGCAGGTCGTACGGGCCGTTCGCCAGCCGGGTGCCCGCCGGCAGGCCCTCGCCGGTCGCCTCGCCCGTGGCGACCGGGTCGCCGATCGCGGGCAGCAGCCGCCGCCGGTGGGCCAGCCCGAGCAGCTCCGTCACCCCGTCGTCGTAACGCCGGGTGCGCGGGTCCAGGAACGGCATCGACGCGTCCGACACGTCCGTCACCGCCCGCTCGGCGCCGGTCAGCCGCTGGAACACCATGTCCTTGCAGTACACGGCCGCCGCGGCCCGGTCCAGGGACGTCGGCTCGTGCCGGTCCAGCCAGGCCAGCAAGGGCCCTGGGCAGCCCGGGAACATGGCGCTGCCGGTGCGCCGGAAGACGGCCTCGAAGGTGCCGTCCGCGAGCCACTCGTCCACCAGCCGGTGCGCCCGGCCGTCCATCCAGGAGATCGCCTCCCGCACCGGGCGGCCCGCCGCGTCCACCAGCCACACCCCGTCGCCCTGCCCGGTCAGCCCGGCCAGTTCCACGGGCTGCTCCAGCCGCCCGGTCAGTGCCCGCACGGCACCGACCACGGCCGCGTACACCGCCCGCATGTCCTGCTCCACGGCCCCGTACCGGACGGCGAGCTCCACCGGCCGTGCCTCGACGCCCAGTTGGCGGCCGGCCCGGTCGAAGGCCGCCGCCTTCACCAGGGACGTGCCGACATCGATCCCGATGTACATGTGGCTCCCCCTCAGGTCAGACAGTGCGCGAGCGGCTCCCCGCGCACCCAGCGGCCCACCTCGGCCGCGGCGATCCGGGCCGCCTTCTCGGCCACCGCCCGGCTGGCCCCGCCGAGGTGCGGGGTCAGCACCACCCGGTCGGCCAGCGCGCGCAGCCGGGAGTCCGGCGGGAGCGGTTCGCGGGTGTACGTGTCCAGGGCCGCCGCGCCGAGCCGCCCGTCCGCCAGCGCGTCGCACAGCGCGTCCTCGTCCAGCAGAGGTCCCCGCGCCGCGTTGACCACCACCGCACCGGGCGGCAGCAGCGCCAGCTCGCGCGCGCCGAGCAGCCCCCGGGTCTCCTCGGTCAGCCGGGCGTGCAGGGTGACGACCCGCGAGCGGCGCAGCAACTCCTCCAGCGAGGCCAGCCGCAGACCGTGCACCTCCCCGCGCACATACGGGTCGTGGACCATCACCCGCGCCCCGAAGGCGCACAGCACCCGCGCGACCCGGCTGCCCACCGCGCCGTAGCCGACCAGCCCGACCGGCAGGTCCTCCAGCTCAAGACCGCTGTGCTCGTACGTGTAGTACGCGGCCCCGCCCCAACTCCCCTGCCCGGCAAGGAGGTCGTGGGCCTGCGGGATGCGGCGCAGGGCGGCGAGCAGCAGGCCGACGGTGAACTCGGCGGTGGCGGCGGCGTTGCGGCCGGGCGCGAAGCACACCCGTACGTCATGCCGTGTCGCCGCCTCCAGGTTGACGTTCACCGGTCCGCCCCGGCAGACCACGACCAGGCGGAGCGCGGGGCAGGCGGCCAGGACGCGGGCGGTGACCGGGCCCATCTGGGTGACGAGCACCTCGGCGCCGTCGAGGGCCGCGATCAGCTCGTCCTCGGCGTCGCTGGCCTCGCTCACCTCGGCGACCGGCCCGAACGGCTGAAGCGGCCAGCCGAGCGTCAGCTCCCGCACCTCGCAGTCGGCCTCCTTGCCGAGGGCCGCCGTGATCAGCGGCGGCAGGACGAAGTGGTCGCCGGCGGCCACCACACGCACTCGGGGTGTCATCGCGGGGCGTCTCCCGTCTCGGCGGGCGGGCCCGGAGGACACGGGCCGGGCGCGGGCCGCCGGTGTCCGGGCTCACGTGACTCCGGCGCGGTCATCGCCCTCCCCCGGATCCGTGGCGCACACCTCGTAGCGCACCTTGTGCTCGTCCAGGTCGCGCAGTTCCTCCGGCGAGGCGCCGTCGTCCACCAGCAACAGGTCGAAGCGGGAGAGCGGGGCCACCCGGTGCAGCGCGACCCGGCCCAGTTTGGTGTGGTCGACCAGCAGCACGTTGCGGGCGGCCGCGTCGAGCATCGCCCGTTTCACGGACACGATGTGCTGCTCCTGGTGGTAGGCGTAGCCGCCGTGCACCCCGGACGTCGACACGAAACCGACGTCCACCCGCAACTGCTCGACCGCCGCCACGCAGGACACCCCGAGGAAGGAGGAGTGCAGCGGGTCGTAGTCGCCACCGAGTGCCATCAGGTGGATGCCGCGCTGCCCGGCGAGCAGGTTGACCGCCTCCAGGAAGTTGGTGACGACCGTGAGCGGGGTGATCTCGCCGAGCCGCAGCCGGCGGGCCATCTCCAGGGCCGTCGTGGAGTCGTCGAGGAGGATCGCCATGCCGGGCTCTATCCCCTTCAGCGCCCGCGCGGCGAGGGCGGCCTTCTGCGGGCGCATGGTCTTCAGCCGGTACTGCACGTTCGACTCGAACACCCCCGACGGCTGCGCGGTCACCCCGCCCCGGAACTTCCGTACGACCCCCTGCCGTTCGAGCTCGTCGAGGTCCCGGTGGATGGTCATCAGGCTCACCCCGAACCGCTCGGCGAGCTCGGCCGCGGTCGCCGAGCCCGCGGCGAGGACGAGTTCGGCCACGGCGGCCTGCCGGGCGGCGGGGCCCTGCTGGGCGCCTGTGGTGCTGCTCATCGTTTCCCGATCCGTCGTCCTGGACGCTCCGGCCGGCCGGCCTCGAACGGCAGTGGGCTTGGCAGGGAAGGCGGCGAGGCCTGAAGGGAGCGCGGGGCGAGTCGACTCGACAACAGAGGGTGTAACGGCACGGCAACGCCGTCAATCCCTTGTGCATGGGGAAATCAGCGGGAAATCTCAAGGAGGAGTGGGAAGTTCACAGGGCCGTTCGCGATGTGCGGGAGGTTCGGATGACGGTGGCGTGGCTCGGGATCGATCTCGGCACGCAGGGGGTGCGGGCGCTGCTCGTGACGGCCGACGGCACGGTCCTCGGCAGCGGTGCCGCGCCCCTGGTGCGCGGCCGGCGGGACGGGGTGCGGCACGAGCAGGACCCGGGGGAGTGGTGGGAGGCGGTGTGCGCGGCCTGCCGGAGGGCGCTCGACGGGGTGCACACGCGGGTGGGCGGGCTCGCGCTGTGCGGGACCTCCGGGACCGTGCTGCTCACGGACGACACGGGACGCCCGAGCAGCCCCGCGCTCATGTACGACGACGGGCGTGCGGCCACCGAGGCGGGCGGGCTGCGCTCGGCGGGCCTCGCCGTGCAGGACACCTGGGCGCTGCCGAAGGCGCGCTGGCTCGTGGGCCGGTACGGCGCCGGGCGCGTGGCCCACCAGCCGGACGTGATCACCGCACGGCTGACCGGCAGCCGCGTCCCGGCCGACTCCAGCCACGCCCTGAAGACGGCGTACGACGTGGAACACGACCGCTGGCCCGACCTCACCGGCCTCCCCGCGGGCGCGCTCCCGGACGTCGTACGCCCCGGCACCCGGCTCGGCGAGGTCTGCCCGGCCGCCGCCGACGCCACCGCGATCCCCGCCGGCACCCCGGTGGTCGCGGGCATGACCGACGGCTGCGCGGCCCAGATCGCCTCCGGTGCGCTGCGCGCGGGCGCGTGGAACTCGGTGCTCGGCACGACGCTGGTGCTGAAGGGGGCCTCCGCCGAGCCCGTCCGCGATCCGGCCGGGGTCGTCTACAACCACCGTGCGCCGGACGGCACCTGGCTGCCCGGCGGCGCCTCCAGTGTCGGCGCCGGCGTCCTCACCGCGCGCTTCCCGGGCGCCGACCCGGCCGTGCTGGACGCCCGCGCCGCCGCGTACGAGCCCTCGGGCGCCGTCGCCTACCCGCTCGTCTCACCCGGCGAACGCTTCCCCTTCCGCGCCCCGCAGGCCACCGCGCTCCTCCTCGGCGCCCCCGCGTCGGACGCCGACCTGTGGGCGGCCCTCCTCCAGGGCGTGGCCTTCGGCGAACGCCTGTGCCTGGACTACCTCCACGGGCTCGGCGCTCCCGTGGACGGCCCCCTCACCTTCACCGGCGGCGCGACCCGCAGCACCTACTGGACCCAGCTGCGGGCGGACGTCCTCGGCCGCCCGGTCCGCGTCCCCGAACGCCCGGAACCGGCCCTGGGCATGGCGGCCCTGGCCGCGTACGGCACCGGGGCGGGACGGAGCCTCGCCGCGGTGGCCGAGGGGATGGCCCGGGTGGGTACGACGGTCGAACCGCGCCCCGGCCGGACGGCCCTGTTCGCGGAGCCGTACGCGCGGCTGGTGGGGGAGTTGGAGCTGCGTGGATGGCTGCCGGGGGAGGTGGCGGCGCACGCGCTGGCGCGGCTGGAGCGGTGACTACGTGGGCGACGACGTCGGGACCGGCACACCCGGCTTGAGGAAGAACAGGCCCGCGATCGCACCGGACTTGTCGAAGCTCACGCGGAACTCACCGGCGCTGTGCTCCATGCGCAGGGGCACCCGGACCACGGTGAACCGCCCGCTCTTGACGTCCTCGGGCTTCTCGTGGGACCGGTAGCGCCCGAACTGGGCCTGGTAGCTCTTCCACACCCGGCCGAGCACGTCCGGCGGCAGGTGCTTGCGCATGTTCGCGTCGAAGTGGGCGGTGGCGGCCTTGTAGTCGCCCTTGATGATGTCGTTCAGCGTCTGGAGGGCGACCGTGTCGTCCTTGGGCGCGGCCAGTGCGGGACCGGTGGTCGGCAGCAGTGCGGATGCGGCCAGCGCGACCGTGGCCGCTGCCCGGTCCAGTCGCCGCCTGCCGCGTGCGCTGTCTTTGTCGGACATAGGTTCATCGTGCGCCACTCGCCCCTCCCGCGCATGCCGGACGGTCACCGGCGGCGCTGCGGTCCGCGGGGATACTGCTGCCCATGACCTCCGCCACCCTTCTCCTCGTCCGCCACGGACAGACCGTCTGGCACGCCGAGAACCGGTACGCCGGTGTCAGCGACGTCGCGCTCACCGACACCGGGTACGCCCAGGCCGAGGCGCTGGGGAAGTGGGCCGCCGCGCATCCCGTGGACGCGGTGTGGACCTCGCCCCTGTCCCGGGCGATCGCCACCGCCGAACCGGCCTGCCGGGCCCTCGGCCTGACCGCGCGCCGCGAACCCGCCCTGCGCGAATGCGACTTCGGGGTGGTGGAGGGGCATACGCTCGCCGAGTTCGCCGCGCGGAACCCCCGGGCTGCGGACGCGTTCCGCGACGATCCCGTCGCCCATCCCTTCCCCGGCGCCGAGGACCCCCGCGCGGCGGCCGGGCGCGGCACCGCCGCCCTGCGCCGCATCGCCGCCGACCGTCCCGGCGGGCGGGTCCTGGTCGTCGCCCACAACACCCTGCTGCGGCTGGTGCTCTGCTCGCTCCTGCACATCCCGCTCGCCGAGTACCGCCGGGTCCTCCCGCGGCTCGGCAACGCGGCGGTCAGCGAGATCCGCGTGGACGGCGACCACACCGCCCTGCTGTCCCTCAACGTCCCCTGCGCCTGAGGGGAAGACCCCGCGAGTCATGTCCTCGCGGGGTCTTCCGTCCATCCGCCTGCCGCCGTGAAGGGTGAGAAGACGATCACGAGGCAGGACGTTCTCAGGGGGCCAGGAGCAGCGCGTCGGCGCGGGACTTCGCGGCCTCGTAACGGCGGGCGACATCCTGCCAGTCGACCACCTGCCACATGGCCTCGACGAAGTCCGCCTTCTGGTTGCGGTACTGGAGGTAGAAGGCGTGCTCCCAGGCGTCGAAGACCAGGATCGGGGTGGAGCCCTGGCCGACGTTGCCCTGGTGGTCGTAGACCTGTTCCACGATCAGCCGGCCGCTGAGCGGCTCGTACGCCAGCACCCCCCAGCCCGAGCCCTGGGTGGTGGCCGCGGCCTTGGACAGCTGGGTCCGGAAGGCGGCGAAGGAGCCGAAGGACTCCTTGACGGCGTCCGCCAGTTCGCCGACGCCGTCGGCCGCGAGCGGTTCGCCGCCGCCCTCCTTCGGGCCGGTCATGTTCTGCCAGTAGATGCTGTGCAGGATGTGGCCCGAGAGGTGGAAGGCCAGGTTCTTCTCCAGGCCGTTGACCGAGCCCCACGCGTCCTTCTCCCGGGCCTCGGCGAGCTGCTCCAGCGTGTCGTTGGCGCCCTTCACATAGGCGGCGTGGTGCTTGTCGTGGTGCAGCTCGATGATCTCCGGGCTGATCACGGGGGCCAGCGCGGAGTAGTCGTACGGCAGGTCGGGCAGCGTGTAGGCGGGCATGGGTGATCCCCTCCGAAAGCTTATTGCAAAGAGCTTGCAACTACACGCTAGCAACAAGAGTGGCCGGGCAACAGAAAGGCCCCCACGTGTCGCACGTGGGGGCCTGTTGCCGGAGCGGGGCTCAGCGCCTGGCGCGAGCCCGCTGCCAGAGGTAGCCCACGGCCGCCAGGGCCAGGGTCATGCCGCCGGTGGAGTAGAGCTGGACGCGGGTGTCCGGCTCGCGGGCCATCAGGACGAAGATCGCGGCCATGCCGGCCAGCGCCACCCAGGTCAGCCACGGGAACGCCCACATGCGCACGACCAGCTTCTCGGGCGCCTCGCGCTCGATGCGGCGGCGCAGCAGCAGCTGCGAGACCGCGATGAAGATCCAGACGACCAGGATGACCGCGCCGATCATGTTCAGCAGCCACTTGAAGGCGCCGTTCGGGCTCCAGTAGCTGAGCAGGACGCAGACGAACCCGAGGACGCACGAGACGAGGACCGCGATCCGCGGGACCCCGCCGGACAGCTTCGCCAGCGCCTTCGGCCCCTGGCCCCGCTCGACCAGCGAGAAGGCGATGCGCGAGGAGCCGTAGATGTTGGCGTTCATCGCGGAGAGCAGGGCGACCAGGACGACCACGTTCATCAGCTGACCGGCGCCGGGGATGCCGAGGTGGTCGAGCGCGGCGACGTACGGGCCCTTCTCGACGACCTCCTTGGAGTCCCACGGGACCAGGGTGACGACGACCGCCATGGAGCCGATGTAGAACAGGGCGATGCGCCACATCGCCGTACGGACGGCGGAGGCCACGCCCTTGACCGGGTTCTCCGACTCGGCCGCGGCGATGGTGACCGTCTCCATGCCGCCGTACGAGAAGACGGACGCGAGCAGGCCGATGATCAGGCCCTCGCTGCCGTGCGGGAGGAAGTGGGTGAGGTGCGAGGCGCCGGGGGAGTGCGTGCCGGGGAGCACGCCCGCGACGGCCAGCACGCCGAGGACCAGGAACAGGCTGATCGCGCCGACCTTCAGCGCGGCGAACCAGAACTCGAACTCGCCGAAGTTCTTCACGGCGGCCAGGTTCGTCCCGCAGAAGACCGCCATGAACAGGGCCACCCACATCCACTGCGGGGTGTGCGGCAGCCAGCCCTGGATGATGTTCGCGGCGCCGATGCCCTCCAGGCCGACGGCCGTGCACAGCAGGACCCAGAAGGACCAGCCGGCGGCGAAGCCCGCCCACGGGCCGATCGACCGCTCGGCGTGCGCCGAGAAGGAGCCCGACGACGGGTAGGCGGCCGACATCTCGCCCAGCATCCGCATCACCAGCATCACCAGCAGGCCGGAGAGCGTGTAGGCGATGACGATGGACGGACCCGCGGCGGCGATGCCCGCGCCGGAGCCCACGAACAGACCCGCGCCGATCACCCCGCCCAGGGCGATCATCGACAGGTGGCGCTGCTTGAGGCCGTGGGAGAGGGAGACGCCGTCCTGTTGCTGTGGCGGCGTCTCGGTGGTCGTGCTGCTGGGCATGGCGCGGCTCTCCCGGGCAATGGGCTGGCAAAAGCGCCGCCAGTCTGGGCGGCCCGTCCGCTCACGCGAAGGAGCCGCCCAGTATCCGGACACCCGCCGTACGCCGGGTGAGCGGACGGTTACGCCGCGAGCACCGGCGTGTAGTGCGAGGCGTCGCCCTCGATCGAGTAGCTCTCCTTGCCCTCGATGCCGACGGGGACGTCACCGGCGACGGTCACCCGGTGCAGCCGGCGCGGCTGTCCGTCGTAGTTGTCGATGGCGTAGTGCTGGGTGATCCGGTTGTCGAACAGGACCAGCTCGTTCTCCGCCCAGCGGTGGCGCAGGATGTTCTCCGGGCGCGTGACGTACGCCTGGAACAGGTCCAGGATCTTGCGGGACTCGCCGACGGACAGGCCCACGATCCGCTGCGCGAACCCGCCGACGAACAGCCCCCGTTCACCGGTCAGCGGGTGGACGCGGACCACCGGGTGCGCCGTGCGGTACTTGATGGAGGTGAACTGGGCGCGCTGGGCGGCCTTCTCCTCGTCGACCTCCTCCTCCGGCACCGCGTAGTCGTAGTCGTTGGTGTGCTCGGCCCACAGCGTGTCGGCGAGGCGGCGCAGCGGCTCGGGCAGGTCGCGGTAGGCGGCGGCCGCGTTGGCGATCAGGGTCTCGCCGCCGTACGGCGGGACGGTGATCGAACGCAGGGTGCTGGCCTGCGGCGGGTTGAGGACGAAGGTGACGTCCGTGTGCCAGTGGTTGGCGCGGCCCCGCTCGCTGTCCACGGGCAGCACGTTCGGGGCGCCGTCGACCGCGCCGACCGTCGGGTGGGCGGTGGTCAGGTCGCCGAAGTGGCGGGCGAAGGCCTGCTGGCCGGCGTCGTCCAGGCTGCCCGCGTCGAAGACGAGCGCCTTGTGGACGTTCAGGGCCTCACGGATCGCGGAGACGTGCTCCGGGGCGAGCGGCCGGGTGATGTCGACGCCGGTGACACGGGCGCCGATGCGGGCGGTGACCTTGGTGATCTCGATGGACATGTGCGGGTCCTCTCTAGGCGAAGGCCGGGGTCAGGTACTGGTTGGCGGGGCGGGGGAGGCCGTAGCGCTCCCGCAGGGTCTGGCGGGAGCCGTACGCGGTGCGGAACAGGCCGCGGGCGCGCAGGAGCGGCACGACGTGCTCGACGAAGGCGTCCAGGCCGGAGGGCAGTACGGCGGGCATGATGTTGAAGCCGTCGGCGGCTCCCTGCGTGAACCAGGTCTCGATCTGGTCGGCGACCTGCTCGGGCGTGCCGGCGAACGTGAGGTGGCCGCGACCGCCGCCGAGCCGGCCGATCAGCTGCCGGACGGTGAGCCGTTCGCGCCGCGCCAGCTCGACCACGAGCGTGTAGCGGCTCTTGGCACCCTCGACGGCGGACTCGGGCGGCAGATCGGCGGGCAGTGGCGAGTCCAGCTCCAGGGTGCCGGCCGGCAGTTGCAGCAGGCTCTCCAGCCGGGCCACCCCGTGGTCGTGCACGATGTGCTCCTCCAGCAGCCGCTCGGCGGCCCGCGCCTCCGCCTCCGTGGAGCCGAGTACGGGCACGATCCCGGGCAGCACCTTGATGTGTTCGGGGTTCCGGCCCGCCCGCTCCGTACGGGACTTGAGATCGGCGTAGAAGGCCTGGGCGTCGGCGAGGGTCTGCTGGGCGGTGAAGACCGCCTCCGCGTACCGGGCGGCGAAGGCCTTGCCGTCCTCGCTCGACCCCGCCTGCACCAGGAGCGGGTAACCCTGGGGTGTCCGGGGGACGTTGAGCGCGCCCGCGACGCTGAAGTACGTGCCCTGGTGGCGGGGTGAATGGATCTTGCTGTCGTCGCCCCAGACGCCGGCCGCCTTGTCGGCGACGATCGCGTCGTCCTCCCAGCTGTCCCACAGCTTCAGTGCGACGTCGAGGAACTCGGCGGCGCGGGCGTACCGCTCGGCGTGGGCGGGCTCGGCGTCCAGCCCGAAGTTCCGGGCCGCCTCGGCTCCCGCCGTGGTGACGATGTTCCACCCGGCCCGGCCGCCGCTGATGATGTCCAGCGAGGCGAACTTGCGGGCCAGGTTGTACGGGGAGTTGTAGGACGTGGACGCGGTGGCGATCAGCCCGATGTGCTCGGTGGCCGTCGCCAGCGCGGTCAGCAGGGTGAGCGGTTCCAGGGCGCCGGCCGGGCGCTGGGCGAGGTTGCCCCACAGCTGGGGGCCGTCGGCGAGGAAGAGGGAGTCGAAGGTGCCGCGTTCGGCGATCCGGGCCAGCCGCACGTAGTGCCGCAGATCCACGTGGGCGTACGGGTCGCTCTCCGGCAGCCGCCACGACGCCTCGTGGTGCCCGGTGTTCATCAGGAACGCGTTCAGGTGAAGTCTTCTCTGTGTCACCGGTGGTCCTCCGTGACGCCCAGTGCGGTCAGCAGTCGTTCGCGGTACTCGCCGAGGACGGGCTGGCGGTGGGAGCGGGGGTGGGGGCGGTCGATGGTCGGGTCGAGGCCGATGCGGGCCTGGTCCGGGGCGAGGGCCCGGTCGGTGGGCAGGGGGTGCCTGCGGCGCTTCCGCGGTCGGGGCGGGTGGCCGGCGTTTCTTGGTGGGGGGTTCGGGCGGGGGCGGCGGGTCATCCGTGGTCCTCCGTGACGCCCAGTGCGGTCAGCAGTCGTTCGCGGTACTCGCCGAGGACGGGCTGGCGGTAGGAGCGGGGGTGGGGGCGGTCGATGGTCAGGTCGAGGCCGATACGGCCCTGGTCCAGGACGAGGACCCGGTCGGCGAGCACGATCGCCTCGTCCACGTCGTGGGTCACCAGCAGCACCGACGGCCGGTGGCGCTGCCACAGGTCGCGCAGCAGGTTGTGCATCCTGATCCGGGTCAGCGCGTCCAGCGCGCCGAACGGCTCGTCGGCCAGCAGGAGTTCGGGCTCGCGGACCAGGGAGCGGGCGAGCGCGGCCCGCTGGGCCTCGCCGCCGGACAGCTCGCCCGGCCAGGCCCGTTCGCGGCCCTTCAGCCCGACCTCCGCGAGGGCGGCCCGGCCCCGCTCCTCGGCGTCCTTGCCGTCCGTGCCGAGCAGGACGTTGTCCAGTACCCGGTACCAGGGCAGCAGCCGGGAGTCCTGGAAGACCACCGAGACCCGCTCGGGCGCGGTCAGCCGGCCCGACCCGGCAACTCCGTGGTCGAGGCCCGCGACCGCCCGCAGCAACGTGCTCTTGCCGGAGCCGCTGTGCCCCAGCAGGGCCGTGAACTGGCCGGCGGGCAGGTCGAGGTCGATGCCGTCGAGGACCGTACGGCCGTCGAACGATCGGGTCAGGCCGCGCAGCCGTACGGCCGGCCGGGTCAGTTGCTCAGTGTGCGGCGCCACGACAGCACCCTCCGTTCGATCAGACGGACCACGCTGTCGGAGACCAGGCCGAAGACGCCGTAGACCAGCAGGCCGACCAGGATGACGTCGGTCTGGCCGTAGTTCTGCGCCTGGAACATCATGTAGCCGAGACCGCTGGTGGCGTTGATCTGCTCCAGGACCACCAGCCCCAGCCAGGAGCCCGTCACACCGAGCCGGAGTCCCACGAAGAATCCGGGCAGCGCGCCGGGGATCACGACCCTGCGGACGAAGCCGAGCCTCGACAGGCCCTGCACCTCGGCGAGTTCGACGTACCGGCTGTCGATGCCGGCCAGCGCGGCATGCGTGTTCAGATAGATCGGGATGTAGACGACGATCGCGATGATGGCGACCTTGAAGGTCTCGCCGATGCCCAGCCAGAGGATGAACAGCGGGATCAGCCCGAGGGTCGGGATCGCCCGGTTGAGCTGCACGGTCCCGTCGATCAGCGCTTCCCCGGTCCGGCTGAGCCCGGAGGCGAGCGCGAGCAGTACGCCCGCGGTCAGACCGATCGCGAACCCGTACGCGGCCCGCCTGAGGGAGGTCACGATGTCGGTGGGCAGGGTGCCGTCGGTCCACAGGTGACCGGCCGTCCGCACCACCGTCCAGGGCGCCGGTATCGCACCCGTGTCGAGTGCCCCGGCGGCCGAGGCGGCGGCCCACAGGGCGAGGAGGACGAGCGGGCCGGTCAGCCGGGCGGCGGGCAGCCGGCGGCCGGGGGAGAGACGACGGCGCCGGCGGACCTGGGGGAGTTCCCCGGCCTGAGCCGCCGCGACGGCGGTCGTCGTGGTCATGGCGGTCATTTCCGGTACTCCTCGGGTACGGCCTTGGCGGCGATCGACTCGAAGCGGTGGTCGAAGAGGGTGGAGACGTCGAACTTCTTCACGAACCCGCCCTCGGCGAGCAGATCGGCCGTCTCCTGCTCCCACTTGATCGCCTCGTCCCAACTGGTCGGGAACAAGGGCTTGTTGGCGAGCGCGGTGATGGACTTCGCCTGCTCCAGGGTCAGGTTCTGCGTCTTGACGTAGAACTCCTCGTTCCAGGCGTCCGGGTGCTCGTACTGCCACACCAGCCCCTTGGCCCACTGCGGGATGTAGGCGGCGATCGCGGCGGCCTTCGCGGGGTCGTTCAGCACGGACTGCGGGGCCCACAGCAGGTTCAGCAGGTCGACGACGTCGGTGGAGACGGTGCGGGCGCCCTTCGCCGCGTACTGCTTCAGATAGGCGGGGGCCTGGTTGATGGCGAGCGGGGCCACGTCGACCTGCCCGGACTGCAGGGCGGTGAAGAACTGGTTGCTGGTCAGCGGGACCAGCTTCACCTCGTCGTAGGCGAGGCCCGCCTTCTTCAGCGCCCGCAGCAGGACGACGCCCTGGGCCTGGCCCTGCGAGAACGCCAGCCGCTTGCCCTTGAAGTCGTCGACGGTGTGGATGTCGCTGCCGGGCTTGGTGGCGAAGAGGTAGTTGGGCTTGCGGGTGAGGTCGATCGCCACGATCTTCGCGTCGAAGCCCTGGTAGTGCGCCTGGATCGGCGGGATGCCGGCGTTGTTGGAGAGGTCCAGGGACCCCGCCCGGAACGCGTTGATCACGTCCGGGCCGGCCCCGATGTTCACCCAGCCGGCCACCGTGAACGGCAGCTTGGGCAGCTTCGCCAGCCGGAACTGCAGCTGCTGCTGGCCCAGGTAGGAGGCGATCTTCAGGCTGGTGCCCGCGGGGACCTTGTCCGCGAGCGGCTTGGTGGCGGCGCCCCGGGTGTCGGCGGCGGTATCGCCCTTCGCGCAGCCGCTGAGGCCCACGGCGGCGGCGGACGCGCCCAGCAGGGAGGAGAGAAAGACACGACGGTGCATGGGAGGACTCCCGGGAGGAAAAGGCCGGAAAGACAGGAGGAATTCCGGAAAAGGCAAGCCGAAGGAAGAGAACTCACGCAGTGGGAAACACGCGCTTCATGCGCGGCAATGTGTCAGCAACAGAGGGTGCGACAGCTCGTGAGGTGGCTCATGACCAGCATGTTCCCGGCCATGAGTGGCCCCTGTCAACATTCCGAGTTTCTGAATTAAATAGCCTCAGGTGACGCGCCCAGCGGATCACGGAAGACCATGTCAAGGGCCACCGAACCGCCCGCCACCGCGAGCACGGAATCCGGGAAACTCGTCGGTACCACCGCCGTGGAGCGATCCTTTCCGGCCGCTTCCCTGAGCGCGCTCAGGCAGTCCTCGAAGTGGATGACACCCACCTCGGTCACCACGACCGTCTCCGGATTGAGCACGTCCAGCAGCAGCCCGGCCGCCCGCCCGGTCGTCCGGGCCCGGTCCACCAGCAGCCGCCGTGCCACCACGTCACCGGCCGCCGCGGCGGCCACCACGTGCATCGGATTGGCCGAGCCGGTCACCCCGGCCGCACGGGACCGCCGGCACAACGTCCGCTCGCTCAGCTCCACTTGGAGGCAGCCGCTGCGGCCGCACGGGCAGGGCTCGGTGCCGCCCGGCACCGGCAGATGCGCGATCGCGCCGGCCGCCGAACGCGGCCCGTGGTGCACCTCGTCGTTGGTGGCGAAGGCCGCGTCGACCACATTGCCCACGAACAGATGCAGCACGCTCCGGCTGCCCCGGGCCCGCCCGAACAGCCGCTCCCCGTGCACCAACGCCCGCGCGTGCCCGTCCACATGGACCGGCAGACCGGTGCGGGCGCCGAGCAGCTCCCGCACCGGCACCTCGCGCCAGCCCAGCAGCTCGTGCTCGACCACGGTGCCCGTCTCCCGGTCCACCCAGCCGCCGACCGCCACCCCGACTCCCAGCGGCCGACGGCCCGGCACCCCGGCGAGCAGCGCCGCGAGCGCCTCCGCGGCCCGGGCCAGCACCCGGCCGGGATCGGTCCGTTCGTGCTTCAGCTCACGCCGGGCCACCACCCGGCCCCGCAGATCCAGCAGTGCGACCGTCGTGTACGGCACGGCCACGTGCACCCCGCCGACCACGAAACCCGTGACGTCCAGGTCGACGGGGACGTGCGGCCGGCCGACCCCGTTCGAGCGCCGGGGTGCCACCGACTCCCGGATCAGGCCGAGACCGGTGAGCCGGGCACAGTGCTCGGTCACCGACGCGGGGGACAGCCCGGTCAGCCGGGCGACGGTGCTGCGCGCCACCGGGCCGTGCTCCAGCACGGACCGCAGCACGAGGCTGGCGCTGGTGCGCAGCCGGTCGCTGTCGGCGGCGCGGGGAACGGGCGAGACAAGGGGGGGTACCGCGGTACGGGGCATGGGAACCGTCCTCGGGAAACGGGGCCGACACGTCTCGGAAGGCGGGGCGTGCCGAGCGGTCCGCCCCTACCCCGGGCGGCGACAGGTGGCCGTGCCCTGGCGTCGCAGGTCGACATAGCGACGCGACGTGAGGTACCGGGCCTGGGCAACCATGGCTGGAAGGGTAGGCCAGGAAAGGTGAATCCGACCAGACGACCAGGATTCGTTTGGTGGGACCCCACAGTCCCCTCGGCGCCCGGCCGAGTGAGCGACGCGTCCCTGCCTCAGTGACCAGTGTCACGCCCTGATCGGTGTAACCCACACTCTTTGTCCGGAGCCCACCAAGCTCTCGTTCCGCCATTTGTCGAGCGCTGACGGTGATCGGCCCGAGGCGGCTGGGATAGCGTCACCGTGTCCCAGCATGTCCCCGTCACCCGCGGAGTCCCCATGAGCACGGCCACCACCCTCGCCCGCCCCGGCGCAGTCCTCGCCGACCTGCTGCCCGCGTCCCGTGTCCGCGACGCGGCCCTCGTCGTCGGCGGCGCCGTGCTCACGGGCCTCGCCGCCCAGGTGGCCGTGCCGGTGCCCGGCTCCCCGGTGCCGGTGACCGGCCAGACCTTCGCCGCGCTGCTCGTCGGCACCGCCCTCGGTGCCCGCCGCGGCGTCCTCTCGCTCGCCCTGTACGCGCTCGCCGGCGTCGCGGGCGTGCCGTGGTTCGCGGACGGCACGTCCGGCGCGGCCTCGGTCTCCTTCGGCTACGTCCTCGGCATGCTGCTCGCCTCCGCCGCCGTGGGCGCCCTGGCCCGGCGCGGCGCCGACCGCTCCGCGCTGCGCATGGCGGGCACGATGATCCTCGGCGAGGCGGTCATCTACGCGGTCGGCGTGCCCTACCTGGCCCTCGCGGCCCATCTCTCCCTCTCCCAGGCCGTCGCGGCCGGGCTCACCCCGTTCCTGCTCGGCGACGCCCTCAAGGCGGCCCTGGCGATGGGCGCGCTGCCCACCGCCTGGAAGTTCGCGAACAAGCGCTAGAGCTCAGGCGCTGACGCCGTAGTTCCTGCGGAAGAGGTTCGCCGGGTCGTAGGTCTCCTTGACCCGGGCGAGCCTCTTACGCGTTCCGGGGTCGTACAGGCCGGAGTTCCTGTCCCCGGCGCCGAAGGCGAAGTTGAGGGACCGGCCGAGGGTGTCCCCGGACAGCAGCGCGAACGCCGGATCGAGCACGCCGCGCGCCCGCTCCCGGTCCCCGGCCGTCAGCAGCCGCACCAGGAACCGGCCCTCACGGTAGGGCACCGCGTTCGGCGCCGGCCGGGCGAGCGCGCCGCCCAGGTGGTTGATCTGCAGGACACACATCAGGTCCGCCTCCGGTCCCGTCGCCCGCAGCAGCGCACTGGCCCGCTCGGTGTCGAGGTCCCGCAGCACCGCGCTGTCGCCGTAGTAGGCGTGCGGGAAGTCAGGGTCGCTGTGGATGGTGTGGCTCTCGGCGTACGGCATCTCGCGCAGCGAGTCCGACAGCGCCGGGCCGATCTCCCGCAGCGGGGCGGTGATCCGCTCGCCGTCGCCGCCGGTGTGCGCGACGCGGACCGAGACGACGTACTTCCCGCGCAGGTGCGGGGGCAGGGCGGGCAGGTCCGGGTACGGTACCGCGGCGAAGGACGAGGTCAGCCCGTCGGGCACGGTCCGCGTCCAGGCCTCGTAGGCCCGCAGTACGGCCGCCGGGTCCACCGCGCGCCCGTCGAAGGCGAGCGAGCCGCCGTACAGCGTCCGCACCGGTACGAGCCCGATCTCCAGCTCCGTGACGATGCCGAGGTTCTGCCCGGCGCCGAGCACCGCCCAGTACAGCTCGGGGTCGGAGTCCGGGGCGACCCGGCGCGGCCCCCCGTCGGCGGTGACCAGCTCCAGCCACCGCACATGGTCGGCCGCGTACCCGAACTGCCGGGCCAGGATGCCGAGTCCACCGCCCAGGGTGTACGACACGGCGCCCACACCCGGCGCCGAGCCGTTCAACGGCGCCAGCCCGTACGGCTCGGCCGCCGCGACCACCTGCCCCCAGCGCACGCCCGCCCGCACCCGGACGGTACGGGCCCCGGGATCGACCACGATCCCGTCCATCCTCCGGGTGCTGACGAGGACCCCGCCCTCGTAACCGCCGGGCAGCCCGTGCCCGGTGGCCTGCACCCCGACGGGCAGGCCCCCGGCCGCCGCGTACCGTACGGCGGCCACCACGTCGGCGGTCGAGCGGGCGGGCACGACCACGGCCGGCCGCTGGGGGAAACCGAGCTGGAAACCGGCGAGTTCGTCGTCGTAACCGGTGTCGCCGGGGCGGAGGAGGGGCAGGTCCAGGCGGTCGTCCACGTGGGTCATGGCACGCAGCATGGCCGCATAACCTGACAACTGTCGTCAGGTTATGCGGCCATGTGCAGCCGGAGGGCGGATCAGCCGACGGACACCTTGTCGGCCGGGGCCTCGACCGCGGGGGCCGGGCGGTTCTTGGTGAGCGCCTGCTTGATCACGGCGATCACCACCACGACCGCCGCCACCGCCACCGACAGCAGCACGGTCGTACGGCCGCTGCTCTCGCCCTTGGTGTCGGTCAGCATGTAGCCGAGGACGAAGACGATGAAGGCCGCCGTCACCCAGGTGAGGTACGGGTAGAGCCACATCTTCACGACGAGCTTCTCCGGCGCCTCCCGCTGGATGATCTTCCGCATCCGCAGCTGCGAGAAGCAGATCGCCAGCCACACGAACAGGGCGACGGCGCCACTGGAGTTGAGCAGGAAGAGGAAGACGGTGTCCGGGTACTGGTAGTTGAAGAACACCGCCACGAAGCCGAACACGACCGAGGACAGGATCGCGGCCATCGGCACACCACGGGCCGTGGTGCGGGCGAACGCCTTCGGGGCGTCACCGCGCTGGCCGAGCGAGAAGGCCATGCGGGAGGCCGTGTAGAGGCCGGAGTTGAGACAGGACAGCACCGACGTCAGCACGATCACGTTCATGATCTCGCCGGCGTGCGCGATGCCGAGGGAGTCCAGGGCGGCGACGTACGAGCCGTTCTTCTGGATGGACGCGTCGTTCCACGGCAGCAGCGAGACCACGACGAGGATCGAGCCCAGGTAGAAGACGCCGATACGCCAGATGATGCTGTTGGTGGACTTGGTGACCGCCTTCTGCGGGTCCTCGGACTCGCCGGCCGCCAGGGTCGCGATCTCGCTGCCCATGAAGGAGAAGACGACCAGCAGCACACCGGTGAGGATCGAGCCGGGTCCGTGCGGCAGGAAGCCGCCGTGGTTCGCCAGATTGCCGAAGGACGCCTTGTCGGCGTGAACGCCCGGCAGTACGCCGAAGATGGCCAGCAGGCCGACGACGATGAAGGCGCCGATGGCGACGACCTTGATGCCGGCGAACCAGAACTCGAACTCGCCGTAGGAGCCGACGGAGACCAGGTTGGTCGCGGTCAGGACGGTCATCACGATGAGCGCCCAGCCCCACTGCGGTACGGCCGGCACCCAGCCCTCGAGGATCTTGGCGCCGGCGGTGGCCTCGACGGCCAGCACGACGACCCAGAAGAACCAGTAGAGCCAGCCGATGGAGAACCCGGCCCAGCGGCCGAGGGCACGGTCGGCGTGCGCGGAGAAGGAGCCGGAGGTGGGGTTGGCGGCGGACATCTCGCCGAGCATGCGCATCACGAGGACGACGAGGGTGCCGACGAGGGCGTACGACAAAAGGATGCCCGGTCCCGCGGTAGCGATACCGGAGCTGGAACCGACGAAGAGGCCGGCTCCGATGACACCACCGATCGCGATCATCGTCAGGTGGCGGTTCTTGAGTCCTGCTTGGAGGCCCGAGCCAGGGGTCATGGACGGATTTCCTTTTCGCCAGGCGGAGCATTCGTACGAGCGGTGTACGAGCCGGTCCAGTGAATCCGAGGTGAACGGATTCGGGAACCTCTGAATCCGTATCGTTACTTGAGGTTCCCTTGAGGTTCTATGGCCCCGCTCACATTTTCCCGAGGCCTGGCGGGGTGTCCCTCGGCGCCCGGCGGGGGTGCCGCGCCCCGAGGCTGCTGCCCGGAATGGGGCGTGTCACACTCATGGCATGCGCGTGTATCTCGGCTCCGACCATGCTGGCTACGAACTCAAGAACCACCTCGTGGAGTGGCTCGAGGCGGCGGGTCATGAGCCCGTCGACTGCGGGCCGCACATCTACGACGCCCAGGACGACTACCCGCCCTTCTGCCTCCGTGCCGCCGAACGTACGGCCGCGGACCCCGACGCCCTCGGCATCGTGATCGGCGGCTCCGGCAACGGAGAGCAGATCGCCGCGAACAAGGTGAAGGGCGTGCGGGCGGCGCTGGCCTGGAGCGAGGAGACGGCGACGCTGGGGCGGCAGCACAACAACGCCAACGTGGTCGCGGTGGGTGCGCGCATGCACAGCACGGAGGAGGCGACGAAATTCGTCGAGGTCTTCCTCAACACCCCGTTCTCCGGTGACGAGCGTCACATCCGCCGGATCGACATGCTGTCGTCCTACGAAACGACGGGCGACCTCCCCCCGATCCCGGCCCACCACCCCCAGCAGTAGCCCCCGCGGGCCGGCCCCCCTCGGCCCGCCGGAGGCCCGGACCGTACTCGTTCGTCCCTGGGCCGAGTGAGTCGGCTCGCCCGGCCCGTGCGCCGTTGGACCGGGCGGGCCGGCCCGCCCCGCTCGTCCGTTGCCCGGCCGATCGAGTCGGCTCGGTCGCTCGGGCACCGCTCGAGCGACCGACCGCTTCAGCCCCCGCTCGTGCACCTCTCGACCGACCGGATTGCGTGGGCGGGCGAACGACTCCGAAGGGACACCTCGCCGTGCCGGAAGGGCACACCATCCATCGGCTGGCCCAGGACTACGCCGCCCACTTCCTCGGCACGGCCCCGCGGGTGACCAGCCCCCAGGGCAAGTTCTCCGACGCCGCCGCCCTGCTGGACGGAGCCGCGCTGACGGCCACCGAAGCCCACGGCAAGCACCTCTTCCTGCGGTTCAGGGACAGCGACTGGGTCCACATCCACCTCGGCCTCTTCGGCAAGGTCGGCTTCGGACCGACACCCGCGCCCCCGCCGACCGACACCGTCCGCCTCCGCCTCGCGAACGACACCGCGCACGCCGACCTCCGCGGCCCCACCACCTGCGCGCTGATCACCGACACCGAGAAGCGGGCCGTACACGACCGCCTCGGCCCCGACCCGCTCCGCGACGACGCCGACCCGAGCACGGCGTACCGCAGGATCTCCCGCAGCCGTACGTCGATCGCCGCGCTCCTCATGGACCAGAAGACCGTCGCCGGCGTCGGAAACGTCTACCGCGCCGAGGTCCTCTTCCGGCACGGCATCGACCCCTGTCGCGCGGGCAGGGACGTCACACCGGCCGAGTGGGAGACCATCTGGGCCGACCTCGTCGAGCTGATGCGCGAAGGGGTCAGGAACAACAGGATCGACACCGTCAGGGCCGAGCACACCCCGGAGGCCATGGGCCGGCCACCCCGCGTGGACGACCACGGAGGCGAGGTGTACGTCTACCGCCGCGCCACCCTGCCCTGCCACATCTGCGGCGACGCGATCCGCACCGCCGACCTCGCCGCCCGCAACCTCTTCTGGTGCCCCACCTGTCAGCAGAGGTGACCGCGTATTAGAAGCCGTGCGGCAGCCACGGCGCCACCGGTGAGCCGAACCCCACCGAGGCCTCCGCCAGCGCCCCCTGCCGCAGCTCCCGTACCCGTCCGGCCGCCGCCAGCGACAGCAGCGTCACCCCGCCGAGATACGCCGCGCCCAACTCCCGTACGGAAAGGGACAGATCAGCGGCGTCGGTCGTACGTTCGCAGCACGCGCCCTTCGGGTCGCCGGTCAGCCGCCAGCGCCCCGCGTTCCACGGGCAGAAGGTGTCCTCCACCTCCAGCACGACGTCCACGGGCGCCTGGTACGTACGCGCCGCCAGCGCCGTACCCACGTCGACGAGACGGACGTACGCGTCGTCCCGCAGGCGCGGCCGGCAGCGGCGGGTGTCCGAGACCAGGTACCGCCAGGCGTCGTCGACCGGTCGCGACCCCACCGACAGCGTCGTCATCAGGTCGATGCCGAACAGGAACCGCCACAGCGCCGCCTCGGTGACAGGATCGACCGCGGCCAGGTCCTTCAGCTGGACCGTGCCGTCGTGCCCGCTCTCGCCCCAGCCGATCCTGGTGGTGAACCGGGCGTACCCCGTGACCTCGCCGTCCCGCTCGGCCACCACGCACTGCAGCGCAGACGCCCCGCCCCGCTCGCTCTCCGGGTCGAGGAGAGGGGCCCGCTCCCAGCCGGGCTGCCGGGCCAGCATCCCGGGCCGCAGCGGCACCAGCGCCGCGTACACCGCCTCGCACACGTCGAGGACGTCCGCGGGCGCCGCGTACCGCAGCCGTACGTCCTCGACGCCGGCCGGCAGGGACAGCGTCACCCGGCTCGTGTCGATCTCGGCGGACGTACGGAAGGTCGCCGCGGCGTACCCGAAGCGGCCGTAGATCGCGGGCTCGGACGCGGTCAGCACCGCGAGCGGCTCGCCCAGCGCCCGTACGTCGTCCAGTTGCCGGCGCATCATCGAGGTCAGCACCCCGCGCCGCCGGTGCGTGGCCGCCACCCCCACCATGGTCACGCCGGCCGCGGGGACCGCCGTACCGCCCGGCACGGTCATCCGGAAGCTGAACGCCCCCGCAGCACCCACGATCTCGTCGCCGTCCCATGCGGCGAGCGAACGGCCGAACTCGGTGAGGGACTTGTCCAGTTCGCGTTCCTCGGACGGTACCGCCGCGGCGCCGAAGGCGCGGAACAGGACGTCGTACCACCGGTCCCAGTCGGACTCGCGCAGCACCTTCAACTCGGTTCCCCGGTCAGTCCCCATGAACCATGCCTACCAGGGCATTGGCGGACGAGCCAGCGAATTTCTCCCGGACGGCCGCTCGCCGGGCCCGCGTGCCGTTCACTGTGAGGACGAACCGCGAAGTGGAGCCTCGCACGGGGGACAAGTGGGACCTCCCGTGCCAAGCAGCCGGTCCGATGGATAGGGTCCCGAACTAATGGCAGCAGGACGAGAGCGGCGCGCGAAGGCCGAGACGTTCACGGCCCGGTGGAAGATGCAGTGGCACCGGGTCCGTACCGGGCTGCGCAGAAGCGCCGTGGACTACTTCCGCGGCGACGGCTCCGACTGGATCGCCTTCGCCGGACTGCTGCTGACCGTGCCCGTCCTCGCGGGCATGACGCTCGTGGACTCGGTGTGGTGCTCCCCGGCCACCCTGGTGCTGCCGATCGTCGCCGGCGGCCTGCTGCTGCGCCCGGCCAGCCTGCTCGGCCTGTACGCGGCCGCGGCCACCGCGCTGATCGTGGAGTCGGTGCGGCTCGGCCCGTACACCGAGGGGCCCTCGCGGGTCACGCCGGGCGTGGTCCTGGTCGTGGCCGCGTGCGGTTTCTTCGGTCTGCTCACGGCCCAGTTCCGCAGCCGGGTCGGCGTGCCCTGGCGCCGCGGCGGCACCATGCTGTTCGACCTGCGCGAGCGGATCCGGGTGCAGAGCACGCTGCCGAAGCTGCCGCTGGGCTGGCACCACGAGATGGCGCTCCGCCCGGCCGGCGGCCAGTCCTTCTCCGGTGACTTCGTCGTCGCGTCCTGCACGAACGGCGGCCGGACGCTGGAGGTCGTGCTCACGGACGTGTCCGGAAAGGGCATGGACGCGGGCTCGCGCGCCCTGCTGCTGTCGGGGGCCTTCGGGGGCCTGCTGGGCTCCCTTCCCCCGCACGCCTTCCTCCCGGCCGCGAACGGCTACCTCCTGCGCCAGGACTGGGACGAGGGCTTCGCCACCTCCATCCATCTCGTCCTGGACCTCGACTCCGGCGACTACGAGCTGTACTCGGCCGGCCATCCGCCGGGGCTGCAACTGAGCGCGGGCAGCGGACGCTGGGAGGAGAAGGCCGCCGAGGGCCCGCTGCTGGGTGTGTACGACGGCGCCCAGTTCGACCCCGTGAAGGGCTCGCTGCGCCCCGGTGACGTGTTGATGCTGTTCACGGACGGTCTGGTGGAGACCTCCGACCGCGACATCGTGGAGGGCATCGACCGGCTCACCGGCGAGGCCGACCGCTATGTCGCCGGCGGCTTCCACGGCGCCGCCTGGCACCTCATCGAGGCGGTGGCCAAGGACGTCAACGACGACCGGGCGCTGCTCCTGATCTGCCGCCAGGCCACGGCGACGCTCCGCTGAGCGGCACGCCGACCGGCCCCGTGAGCGAGACTGGGGCGATGACACAGCTCACGCTCGCCGAGGTCGAGTCCCTGGCCCGAGCCGCCCATGAGGGCCAGACCGACAAGGCGGGACGGCCGTACGCCGACCACCTCGCCGCCGTCGCCGCGGGTGTGCGCGCCCGGGGCGGGGACGCGGAGCAGATCGCGGCGGCCTGGCTGCACGACTCCGTCGAGGACGACGCGCTGACCCGGGAGTGGCTCGCCCGGGCGGCACTGACCGCGCGTACGAAGGCCATCGTGGACGCCCTCACCAAGCGGCCGGGCGAGGAGCCGGAGGCGTACGCCCGGCGGATCCTCGCCACGGACGGCGCGCGGCTGGTGAAGGAGGCCGACCTGGCGCACAACGCCGACCCGGTGCGGCTGGCGGTCCTGGACGAACCGACCCGGAAACGACTGACCGGGAAGTACGCCCGGATGCGCGCGCTTCTCGGCCTCGACGAAAGGCTCGGCCGGGAGGTCGGCCGGGAGGCCGGCCAGGGACGAGACCAGGGACTCGACGAGGAGCGAGGCAGCTAGGCGCCGACCTTCTCGCGCTCCTTCTTCTGCCGCTCGCGGGCGAGTTCGGCCGCGTCCTGCTTGAACGCCCACTCCATCCTCGGCTCCATCGCGAACCGGAAGAGGCGCTGTACGGGTTTGGTGCACAGCACGGTGACGGCGGCGCCGAAGAGGACGGTCACCGTGATCTCGCCGAGCGGGTGGTGCAGCCAGCGGTGGTCGAACCAGCCGCGGTAGTCGGCGAACTTCACCAGGAAGCCGTGCAGCAGATAGCCGTACAGGGTGCCGGCGCCGAGGGGCGTGAACCACATCTTCCGGCCGGGCACCCAGGAGAAGAAGCAGGCCGTCAGCAGCAGCGAGCAGCCCATCATCGCGAGCGTCATCACCGGGCCGCACCACCAGGGCGCACCCAGCTCCTGCGCGGAGTCCCGGTGGTAGAACCACGCGGTGTTCATGCGCGGCACCGCCCACCAGCCGACGGCCAGCGCGGCGGCGAACACCGGCACCGCCGCGATCCGCACCGAGCGGCGGCGCACCAGCCGGAAGTGCTCGGGCTTCATGCACAGGCCGAGCACGAAGTATGGCAGGAACTGCAGGACGCGCTGCAGATCGAGGTCGTCACCGATGTTCGGGGTGACGGACGCCAGCATGGCGATGCCGAGGGCGACCGCGAACG
Organism: Streptomyces sp. NPDC048191; assembly: GCF_040652655.1. NCBI lineage: Bacteria > Bacillati > Actinomycetota > Actinomycetes > Kitasatosporales > Streptomycetaceae > Streptomyces > Streptomyces sp. NPDC048191. Next base: position 84,468 of record NZ_JBEZMO010000006.1, on the reverse strand, counting down.
GCGAGCGCACCAGCTTCCAGATCGGCGTCGTCAGCCGCCAGATGAACAGGGCGACCAGGAACCAGGTCAGATACCAGGGATCGAGGAGACTGATCTCCTCGTGCGAGCCCGTGATCAGGTTCTTGAAGGTCGGGTACGCGGTCTCGAAGACGACGTACGGCACCACGACACCGGTGATCAGCCGCTTCAGCCGGTCCGGGCGCATGTCGAAACCGCGCGAGAAGAAGCCGGAGATGATGATGAACGCCGGCATGTGGAAGGAGTACACGACCGTGTACACGCCCTCCAGGATCCGGCTGTCGCTCTTCAGCGGCTCCCACGAGTGCCCCATCGCGACGAGCACGATGGCCAGGTACTTGGCGTTGTCGAAGAACGCGTCGCGCTGTTTGCCGTTGCCCTGTTTGCCGGGTCTGTCCGCCTCGGGCTGCCCCTTCCGCGCGCTCATCGGGGTACGCGGACCGGGCACTCCGTCCGCCGGCGACTGTGCCGGGGGGAGTGGCCTGCGGTTCTGGCCGGGGGACGAGGCGGCGTCAAACATCTCAGGCACCCTAGCGTCGTCTGTGGGATTTCGTAAAACCCCCGCAGTCATTCCTGGTTATCGCCCTCGACTACCCCCGATTTACCGAACTTGGCATCTCTGTCTACGTGATGGTGCGCACACGAAGTCGGCGGATCGCCCCTCGATGTCCAGATTCATCCTGACTAAATGGGGCATACGGCCTCTCTGTGCCATCAATTCGAATTACCTGCGCACGGGATGTGTGGAGGCGGAAACGAAGTCGCGCAATTACCAGGGAAGTCGTGTGCAGGCGGCTCCGTCGAATTACTGTGCGGGCGGTCGTCCGGGGCGGTGGGGTGCCCGACGTTGTGTCACGGGCCGCATGGGCGGGCCGGGTTGGTGGCACGATGGTTCTGGCGGGGGTGCGCGGGCCGTACCCCCGGGCCGGGAGAGCGGACCGACCGAGGGTGTGATCAGTTGTGGCCATTTCACTGTCTGTGGTGCTGCTGTTGGCGATCATCCTGGTAGTGCTCCTCAGAGGGGGGAGCATCAAGGCGGGCCCCGCGATCGTCGCGGTCCTCTTCGGCTTCTTCCTCGCCTCGACCGGCATGGCCCCGTCCATCGACCGCTTCCTGAACTCGATAGCGGACTCCATCAGCTCGATCAAGTTCTGACCGGAGCGGGGCCGGACCGCCTCGGCAGCGGCGGCACGGGCGTGGTCTCCCTCGCCCGGTCCGCCTCCGGCCACCGGCTCGCGGTCGAGGCCGTCCACGGCCGGTACGCCGCCGACGACGGGTGCCGCTTCCGGTTCAGCCGCGCGCCAGGTCAGTGGGTGTCATCACGGCCCCGCGGTGGACGCGGGCGTCGACGCCCCGGGTCGCCACGCCCCGCGTCCCCGGCGGGGACCTGCGCACCCACGTCCGCAGAGGCCCGTACGGCGCGGGCGTCGTCCACCGGGACGCGGAACCGGCGAACGTCATGCCCGCCGAGGACGGCCCGCGCCCATCACCCCCGGAGTCTCCCGCGCCCACCACCGACGCCCTGCGCCACCCGGCGCGACCCCTTCGGCGCCCGGACGGCGCCCCGGCCTACAGACCTGGACCGCCGTTCGCGGAGACTCCCTGCTGTTCCCCGTCGGCCGCTTCCTCCTCGGGCATGCAGGGAGCACGTTGTCACTCGTAGAACCGCGCCGCACTCAGGGCCCGAGCCATGAACGTCCAGTCACCGTCGGCCGGTAGCTCTCGGCCGTGGTGCGCGTACCACCCCGGGGCGTCGCCCACCCACGCTTCCAGGGCCTCCAGGAAGCTGTTCAGCGTCCGGTTCTCCCACTGGTCGCCACTCGCTTCGAAGTCCTCCCGCAGACGCCTCAGAAAGCCGCTCAGGGCCTCGCGATCGGCAAGGCCCTCGTCAATTGTCAGTGGGAGGGGTTCGCGCTCGTCTCCCCAGTCATCGAGCCTGAGCTTGACTTGGCAGTTGTGCTCCGCATGGTCGACAACCCTCCCTCTGATCATGAACCCCAGCGGGGGAGGGACGGTTCCAGGCGGTGAGCCACCGATCTCGGCCATGCCCAGGGCGTACGGCGCCCCATCGATCTGCACGAACACGCCGAAGCGCTGCCGGCCGATGACCCTGCCGGTCACGCGGGCGCCCACTGGCAGTGCGGTCATGGTCGCCGGCCAGGCGCGTCTTATGTCCTCGGACGTCGGATCATCCACGCCGTTCGGCCACGTGTACTCCGTCATGCGCCGTATCCCCCGACGATCGTGAACCTGGACCTGTGGCCGCATCCTTATCAGGTCGATCACGGGGTGCGGCACCGTCGGTCAACCGGCTCTGCGCCTCGATCGATCGTCCACCAAGCTCCGGCGCCGACCGCTGCTGTTCGCTTTCAGCCGGCTGTGGCACAAGGCCTGCGACTACGCCGGGATCAAGGGCCTGCACTTCCATGATCTTCGGCACACCGGCAACACCCTCGCCGTCTCCACCGGAGCGAGCACGCGGGAGCCGATGACGCGCATGGGCCACAGCACCGCCCGCGCCGCGCTGATCTACCAGTACGCCGGCGCCGGCCGTGACCGGCTGATCGCCGACGCCGTGAGCAACCTCGCCGGCAAGGGTCGCAAGAAGAACCAGAAGGCGAAGAAGAAGCAAGATCGAAAGCCGGAGGGGCACGCGGGGGACACGGCGGACTGGTCCGGGCCCCCGGAAACGATCAGGGCCAGGCGGAGGAATCATCCTCTGACCTGGCCCTGAGCCGTACAGAGCGGGCGACGGGAATCGAACCCGCGTAGCTAGTTTGGAAGACTAGGGCTCTACCATTGAGCTACGCCCGCAACACCGCGCCGCAGGTCGGTGACCGCGGCACTGGACGCATCGTAGCGGGTCGCCCGGCGCCGAGGCCAACGAGTTGATCCCCGACGGCCCCGCGCGTGCCGCCTCTAAGAATGCGGCCGACGCGACCGGCGGGGGCATGTACCCTACGTGTCGCACCAGACGGGGTGTGGCGCAGCTTGGTAGCGCGTCCGCTTTGGGAGCGGAAGGCCGTGGGTTCAAATCCCGCCACCCCGACCAACGGCTCGCGACGTCGCGATGATCGCCTTTTGGGGCGCTGACCGGCTCCGGTTACTATGCAAGCTGCGCGCCCGTGTGTCCCGGCCCACTCGGCCTACGAACTCCTCCGGGCGGCGAAATCCGCCGGACCAGTCTGGCTCCGGCAGAAACCAAGAAGTCAGCCACAAGGAGACCGAACCGTGAAGAGCGCCGTGGAGACCCTGAACCCGACCCGGGTTCGGCTCACTGTCGAGGTGCCCTTCGAGGAGCTCAAGGACAGCCTCGACGCGGCGTACAAGAAGATCAACCAGCAGGTCACGGTGAAGGGCTTCCGCAAGGGCAAGATCCCGGCCCGCGTCATCGACCAGCGGTTCGGCCGCGGGGCGGTGCTGGAGGAGGCCGTCAACGACGCGCTGCCCAAGTTCTACACCGACGCGGTCAACGAGGCCGAGCTGAGCCCGCTGGGCCAGCCCGAGGTCGACATCACCGAGCTGAAGGACGGCGAGACGCTGAACTTCACCGCCGAGGTCGACGTCCGCCCGGCCCTGGAGATCCCGGACTACTCCGGCATCGAGGTCGAGGTCGACGCCGTCGAGGTCACCGACGAGGACGTCGAGAAGTCGGTCGAGCAGCTGCGCGAGCGCTTCGCCTCCACCTCCCCGGTCGAGCGTGCCGCCGAGGACGGCGACGTCGTCACCATCGACCTGGAGGCCAAGGTCGACGGCGAGGTGCTGGAGGACGGCATCGCCAACGGCGTCTCCTACACCATCGGCTCCGGCGAGCTGCTGGACGGCATCGACGATGCCGTGAAGGGCCTGGAGGCCGGCGCCGAGGCCACCTTCACCTCCGAGCTCAAGGGCGGCTCCGCCGCGGGCAAGGAGGCCGAGGTCACGGTCAAGGTCACCCAGGTCGCCGCCCGCGAACTGCCCGAGCTGGACGACGAGTTCGCGCAGCTCGCCTCCGAGTTCGACACCCTGGACGAGCTGAAGGCCGACAGCCGCAAGCGCCTCGCGAACATGAAGCAGTTCGACCAGGCCACCCAGGCCCAGGAGCGCGTCCTGGAGAAGCTGCTCGACCTGGTCGAGGTCCCGGTCCCCGAGAAGCTGCTCGAGGACGAGATCAACACCCGCAAGCACAACCTGGAGCACCACCAGCTCGGCCAGATGGGCCTCACCCTCGACAAGTACCTGGAGCTCCAGGGCAAGACCGCCGAGGAGTTCGAGACCGAGACCCGCGAGGCCGCGGTCAAGGGCATCAAGACCCAGTTCGTCCTCGACGAGCTGGTCAAGAAGGAGAACCTCAACGTCAACCAGGAGGAGCTCACCGAGCACCTCATGCGGCGTGCGGCCTCCTCCGGCATGTCCCCCGACCAGTTCGCCCAGGCCGTCGTCGAGGGCGGCCAGGTGCCGCTCCTGGTCGGCGAGGTCGCCCGCGGCAAGGCTCTGGCCGTCGTGGTCGAGGCCGCCACGGTGAAGGACACCAACGGCGAGGTCGTCGACCTGGACGACGAGGAGGAGGAGACCGAGGCCGCCGAGGCGTCGGAGACCTCCGAGGAGACCACCGAGGGCTGAGCGGCCCTACGGTGCCGGTAAGGCACGTACGACGGGCCCTGGGGACTGTCCCCGGGGCCCGTTCGTCGTTCCGGGGGCGGTGCCGACCTCGGGGGCGCGGGGAACCGCGCGAACAACCCCCGTGCACCGGCAGCCCGGCGATCACCTGCACCACCCCCCACGAGCCGCACCGGCCCTCCAGCGGAGCGCTACGCCCCCGGCGAACACCCGCATTCCCGGGATTCCCCGAAGGGACCATCGCGTTAGGGTCCATGAAAGGCAGAACAATGAGACGGCCCGGCGCCGTCGTAAGACGAGCAGGTGGATACGTGACGAATCTGATGCCCTCCGCCGCCGGCGAGCCTTCCATCGGTGGTGGCCTCGGCGACCAGGTCTACAACCGGCTGCTCAACGAGCGGATCATCTTCCTCGGCCAGCAGGTTGACGACGACATCGCCAACAAGATCACGGCGCAGCTGCTGCTCCTTGCCGCCGACCCGGACAAGGACATCTACCTCTACATCAACAGCCCGGGTGGCTCGGTGACGGCCGGCATGGCGATCTACGACACCATGCAATACATCCCGAACGACGTGGTCACGATCGCGATGGGCATGGCGGCCTCGATGGGCCAGTTCCTGCTCACCGGTGGTGCGGCCGGCAAGCGCTTCGCGCTGCCCCACGCCGACATCATGATGCACCAGGGCTCCGCGGGCCTCGGCGGTACGGTCTCGGACATCAAGATCCAGGCCGAGTACCTGCTGCGCACCAAGAAGCGCATGTCCGAGCTGACCGCGCAGCACTCCGGCCAGACGGTCGAGGCGATCATCCGCGACGGCGACCGCGACCGCTGGTTCACGCCGGAAGAGGCCAAGGAGTACGGTCTCATTGACGAGATCATCACGCACGCCTCGGGTGTTCCGGGAGGCGGCGGCACCGGTGCCTGACCGGCCCGGCCGCGCCACGCACCGCGAAGACACCACCCCCCGAACGCCACCAGGACGGTGAACCCCATGAGCAACTTCCCCGGCGCCGCCAGCGGCATGTACGAAGGGCCCCGCCCCGACAGCCGCTACGTCATCCCGCGCTTCGTCGAGCGCACCTCCCAGGGCATCCGCGAGTACGACCCGTACGCGAAGCTCTTCGAGGAGCGCGTGATCTTCCTTGGCGTCCAGATCGACGACGCCTCCGCCAACGACGTCATGGCGCAGCTGCTGTGCCTGGAGTCGATGGACCCGGACCGGGACATCTCGATCTACATCAACAGCCCCGGTGGCGACATGACCGCCCTCACGGCGATCTACGACACGATGCAGTTCGTGAAGCCCGACATCCAGACGGTCTGCATGGGTCAGGCGGCCTCCGCCGCGGCGATCCTGCTCGCCGCCGGTACGCCCGGCAAGCGCATGGCGCTGCCGAACTCCCGCGTGCTGATCCACCAGCCGGCGGGCTCCACCGGCCGCGGTCAGCTCTCCGATCTGGAGATCATCGCCAAGGAGTTCACCCGGATGCGTGACCAGCTGGAGAGCATGCTGGCCAAGCACTCGAACCAGCCGATCGAGAAGATCCGCGAGGACATCGAGCGCGACAAGATCCTCACGGCCGAGGAGGCGCTGGAGTACGGCCTCGTCGACCAGATCATCTCCACCCGCAAGCTGAACAACGCCGCGGTCCGCTGACGCGGAGTGGCGCACTCTTTGCCCCTCTTGGCACGGTGCACGTCAAAGTGAACCCTGCCAAGGGGGGCCCGAACACCGGGCCCGGCAAGGTACCGTCGGACATAAGGCAGCACCAGGAGCCGCTGGATTCGAAAGCGTCCAGGCGTCTCCCAGGCGAAGGGGAAGCACACCGTGGCACGCATCGGTGACGGCGGCGATCTGCTCAAGTGCTCGTTCTGCGGCAAGAGCCAGAAGCAGGTCAAGAAGCTCATCGCAGGGCCCGGTGTGTACATCTGCGACGAGTGCATCGACCTCTGCAACGAGATCATCGAGGAGGAGCTCGCCGAGACGAGCGAGGTGCGCTGGGAGGAACTCCCGAAGCCCCGCGAGATCTACGAGTTCCTGGAGGGCTACGTAGTCGGCCAGGAAGCGGCGAAGAAGGCCCTCTCGGTCGCGGTGTACAACCACTACAAGCGGGTCCAGGCGGGCGAGAACGGCGGCGCGAGCGGCCGTGACGACGCCATCGAGCTGGCGAAGTCCAACATCCTCCTGCTGGGTCCCACGGGCTCCGGCAAGACCCTCCTCGCGCAGACCCTGGCGCGCATGCTGAACGTCCCCTTCGCCATCGCCGACGCCACGGCGCTGACGGAGGCGGGCTACGTCGGCGAGGACGTCGAGAACATCCTCCTGAAGCTGATCCAGGCGGCGGACTACGACGTCAAGAAGGCCGAGACCGGGATCATCTACATCGACGAGATCGACAAGGTGGCCCGCAAGAGCGAGAACCCGTCGATCACCCGCGACGTGTCGGGCGAGGGTGTCCAGCAGGCCCTGCTCAAGATCCTCGAGGGCACCACGGCCTCGGTCCCGCCCCAGGGCGGCCGCAAGCACCCGCACCAGGAGTTCATCCAGATCGACACGACGAACGTCCTGTTCATCGTGGGCGGTGCCTTCGCCGGCCTGGAGAAGATCATCGAGGCCCGCGCCGGCGCCAAGGGGATCGGCTTCGGCGCCACGATCCTCTCCAAGCGCGAGCTGGAGGCCAAGGACGTCTTCGAGGACGTCATGCCGGAGGACCTGGTCAAGTTCGGCATGATCCCGGAGTTCATCGGCCGTCTGCCCGTGATCACTTCGGTCCACAACCTCGACCGCGAGGCGTTGCTGAAGATCCTGGTGGAACCCCGCAACGCCCTGGTCAAGCAGTACCAGCGCCTCTTCGAACTCGACGGTGTGGAGCTGGACTTCGAGCGCGAGGCCCTGGAGGCCATCGCCGACCAGGCCATCCTCCGCCAGACCGGCGCCCGGGGCCTGCGCGCCATCATGGAGGAAGTCCTCCAGGGCGTCATGTACGAGGTCCCCTCCCGCAAGGACGTGGCCCGCGTGGTCATCACAGCGGACGTGGTCCTGTCCAACGTCAACCCGACCCTGATCCCGCGGGATGCCCGGGGGCGGGGCTCGGGGGAGCAGAAGTCGGCGTAAGGGCCTGCGCTGCTGGGCGCTTGAAGAGGTGAAGGCCTCCTGAGACCGACGTGGATTGCACATCTATGCCGGACTCAGGAGGCCCTCATGTCCTACGTGCTGGGCCCTAGAGGTGAGCGCGGACGCAGGCTTCTACCGCGAAATGGATTGACGCGTACAAGTCAATCACGGAATCGATCACGTGAATGGGCAGGCGGTGTGGTGGTTGGCTCGAATGGTGTGGTCGCCTGGACTGGTGCGACTTCCTGATGATGTCTACGGTGCCGTACCCAAGATGCGAGAAAGGGCCCCGGTCGTTCGACCTGGGCCCTTCCGTCGTCGAACTGTAGGCGTCGTCAAGCCTTGACGCGCACGTCGTTGCGCAGCTTGGCCGCGAGGTCCGCGGCGTCGTCGACCGATTCGCCCTGGCCCGAGGCGAGGGAGGCGACGCTGTATGACGAGACGACGGCGACAGTGCTGTGGTCGCCCCAGATGCACATCGGCACCTTCATGGCCTTCGGCACCCCCGCATCCGAGGCCGACGAACCGCTGGTGTCGATCTCAGCCACCTGGCACTTCATGACGCCGTTGGAGAAGCCTGCCGGATGGACCGCCTGGGGGCTGCCGATCAGCTTGCCCTTGGTGTCGGAACCGCTCTGGTCCTTCTCGGACTCCGTCTTGACCTTGGCGAACATGGCGTCGACGACCGCCTCGGGGTTGTCGATCGTCCCGTACACGCCGCTGAAGCCGAGGCCCTTCATGGTCAGGCCCTTACCGTTCTGGTACTTGGCACTCACCTCGGTGGGGTTCTTGACGCCCCACTTCTCGAAGTCCGACTTGTCCGAGTCACTGATGTCGTCCGAGGAGTCGGCATTACTGGACTTCGCGTAGGTCCCGTTGATGACCGAGCTCGGCGTGGTCAGCTTGTGAGGCCCGTCGTCCGCCACGCCGTTGCTGCTGCCGCTCGCGCCGAACGCGAAGTACGCCCCCACCGCCACGGCCGCCACCACGGCCACCGAGCCGATGATCAGGCCCGTCTTCTTCTTGCCGCCGGCCGGGGCCGGGGGCTGCGGCATGGCGTAGGGCTGCTGGCCGTAGGGCGGCTGCTGACCGTACGCGTTCGGCTGCTGCGGCGCGCCCTGCTGCGGGTAGCCGTAACCCGGCTGCGGCTGCGGCTGCTGCGGCGGCGCCTGCTGGGGGTAGCCGTAGCCGGGCTGCGGAGCCTGCGGCGGCTGGCCGTACGGGCCCGGCTGGCCCGGCTGCCCCGCCTGGCCGTAGGGCCCCGGCTGGCCGTACGGACCAGGCTGCCCCGGCTGGCCGTAGGGACCCGGCTGCTGGGGCGGCTGGCCGTACGGGCCCGGCTGGTTGTTGCTCATTTCTGGGTTCCCCCTTGGATGCTTATGTGTTCCTGACATCCTGGACCAGGCCCGGAAACCGCACGGCACCGGGGGCCGCACCGTTACAGAACAAACGCGTTTCGGGACCACCCCGTGACACCTCTAAACTGACCCCCGTGACCGAGAACGCTCAGCAGCAGCCACCCGCGCCCGACTCCGAACTGCCGACCCAGTACGCGCCGGCCGATGTAGAGGGCCCGCTGTACGAGCGCTGGGTAGAGCGCGGTTACTTCGAGGCGGACGAGAAGAGCGACAAGCCGCCGTACACGATCGTCATCCCGCCGCCGAACGTCACGGGCAGCCTGCACCTGGGCCATGCCTTCGAGCACACCCTCATCGACGCCCTGACCCGCCGTAAGCGCATGCAGGGCTTCGAGACGCTGTGGCAGCCCGGCATGGACCACGCCGGCATCGCCACGCAGAACGTCGTCGAGCGGGAGCTGGGCAAGGAGGGCAAGTCCCGGCACGACCTCGGCCGTGAGGCGTTCGTCGAGCGCGTCTGGCAGTGGAAGGGCGAGTCCGGCGGGCAGATCAGCGGGCAGATGCGGCGCCTGGGGGACGGTGTCGCGTGGTCGCGTGAGCGCTTCACCATGGACGAGGGGCTGTCCCAGGCCGTCCAGACCATCTTCAAGCGCCTCTACGACGACGAGCTGATCTACCGCGCCGAGCGCATCATCAACTGGTGCCCGCGCTGTCTGACGGCCATCTCGGACATCGAGGTCGAGTACCAGGACGACGACGGCGAGCTGGTCTCCCTGAAGTACGGCGACGGGGACGACACCCTCGTCGTCGCCACCACCCGTGCCGAGACGATGCTCGGCGACACCGCCGTCGCCGTCCACCCGGACGACGAGCGCTACAAGCACCTCGTCGGCAAGCTCATCAGGCTTCCGCTCACCGACCGTTCCATCCCGGTCGTCGCCGACACCCACGTCGACCCCGAGTTCGGCACCGGCGCCGTCAAGGTCACCCCGGCCCACGACCCGAACGACTTCGAGATCGGCCAGCGGCACGACCTGCCGTCCATCACGATCATGGACGAGCACGCCGTCATCACCGCCCACGGTCCCTTCCAGGGCCTGGACCGGCTCGAGGCCCGCTCCGCCATCGTCGCCGCGCTGCGCGCCGAGGGCCGGATCGTCGCCGAGAAGCGGCCCTACGTCCACTCCGTCGGCCACTGCTCGCGCTGCAAGACCACCATCGAGCCCCGCCTGTCCATGCAGTGGTGGGTCAAGGTCGGCCCGCTGGCCAAGGCCGCCGGTGACGCCGTCCGCGAGGGCAAGGTCAAGATCCATCCGCAGGAGATGGAGAAGCGGTACTTCGACTGGGTCGACAACCTCCACGACTGGTGCATCTCGCGCCAGCTGTGGTGGGGCCACCGCATCCCCGTCTGGTACGGCCCGAACGGCGAGGTCGTCTGCGTCGGCCCCGACGACGAGGCCCCCACCGGCGAGGGCTGGCACCAGGACACCGACGTCCTGGACACCTGGTTCTCCTCCGGCCTGTGGCCGTTCTCCACCCTCGGCTGGCCCGAACAGACCGAGTCGCTCGCGAAGTTCTACCCGAACTCCGTCCTGGTCACCGGCTACGACATCCTCTTCTTCTGGGTCGCCCGGATGATGATGTTCGGCCTGTACGCGATGGACGGCACCCCGCCGTTCCACACCATCGCCCTGCACGGCATGGTCCGCGACCAGTTCGGCAAGAAGATGTCGAAGTCCTTCGGCAACGCGGTCAACCCGCTGGACTGGATGGACAAGTACGGCTCCGACGCGCTCCGGTTCACCCTGGCCCGTGGCGCGAACCCCGGTGTCGACGTCCCGATCGGCGAGGACTGGGTCCAGGGCTCGCGCAACTTCGCCAACAAGATCTGGAACGCCACCCGTTTCGCGCTGATGAACGGCGCGACGGTGCAGGGCCCGCTGCCGGACGCCTCGAAGATGTCGGCGACCGACCGCTGGATCCTCTCCCGGCTGAACTCGGTCGTGGCCGAAGTCGACGCCCATTACGAGGACTTCCAGTTCGCCAAGCTCTCCGACGCCCTCTTCCACTTCGCGTGGGACGAGGTCTTCGACTGGTACGTCGAGCTGTCCAAGACGGTCTTCCAGGCGGGCGGCGAACCGGCCGAGGTCTCCAAGCGGGTCCTCGGCGAGGTCCTCGACGTCACCCTCAAGCTGCTCCACCCGGTCGTCCCGTTCGTCACGGAGACCCTGTGGACGACGCTGACGGGCGGCGAGTCGGTCGTCATCGCCGAGTGGCCCAAGGACAGCGGCTTCCGTGACGCCGACGCCGAGCGGGAGATCGAGACCCTCCAGTCGGTCATCACCGAGGTCCGCCGCTTCCGCGCCGACCAGGGCCTGCAGCCCGGCCAGCGGGTCCCGGCCCGCCTGACCCTGGACGGTACGGCCCTCGCCCCGCACGAGGCCGCCATCCGCCAGCTCCTGCGCCTCCAGCCGGAGGGCGACTCCTTCACGGCGACGGCGACCCTCCCGGTCTCCGGCGCGGAGGTCGCCCTGGACCTCTCCGGCACGATCGACGTGGCGGCCGAGCGCAAGCGCCTCGCCAAGGACCTGGCCGCCGCCGAGAAGGAGAAGGCCCAGGCGAACGCCAAGCTCGGCAACGAGGCCTTCCTGGCCAAGGCGCCGGACAACGTGGTGGACAAGATCCGCACGCGCCTGGCCAAGGCCGAGGACGACATCGCGCGGATCACGGCCCAGCTGGACAGGCTGCCGCAGGCGTGAGCGATTCCGCCTGACAGAAGGCCCCGGTGCGTTCGAGGCGCCGGGGCCTTCGCCCGTCCGGGGTGCGCGGAACCGCGCGACCAGCCCCCACGCACCCGCAGCCGGCTCACGAGACAAGACACCCCATACCGGCGCCGCGAAGCCCCCGCCCGCTCCGTAGACTGGCACCGTGAGCGACCACCCCGGTACCAGCGACACCCCCGACCCCCTCGACAGCTTCGAGGAGATCATCGAAGCCGAGACCACCCGCGACCCCGATCTCGCCGTGATCGAAGCGGGCAGCCGCACCCTGCGCACCCAGGGCGGCCCGCCGCAGGCCGACGTGCCCGCACGGCCGGAGGACCCGGAGGTCGACAAGGCCCTGCGCGAGGTCGAGACGGAGCTGGCCACCCGATGGGGCGAGACCAAGCTGGAGCCGTCGGTCAGCAGGATCTCCGCGCTGATGGACGTCCTCGGCGAGCCGCAGCGCTCGTACCCCTCGATCCACATCACGGGCACCAACGGCAAGACCTCCACCGCCCGCATGATCGAGGCCCTGCTCGGCGCCTTCGAGCTGCGCACCGGCCGGTACACCAGCCCGCACGTGCAGTCGATCACCGAGCGCATCAGCCTGGACGGCGCGCCGATCTCCGCCGAGCGGTTCATCGAGACGTACCAGGACATCAAGCCGTACGTCGAGATGGTGGACGGACAGCAGGAGTACCGGCTGTCCTTCTTCGAGGTGCTCACCGGCATGGCGTACGCGGCCTTCGCGGACGCCCCCGTGGACGTGGCCGTCGTCGAGGTCGGCATGGGCGGCTCCTGGGACGCCACCAACGTCATCGACGGTGACGTCGCCGTGGTCACCCCGATCGACCTGGACCACACCGACCGTCTCGGCGAGACGCCCGCGGAGATCGCCGGCGAGAAGAGCGGGATCATCAAGCAGGACGCGACGGTGATCATGGCGCAGCAGCCGGTGGACGCGGCCCAGGTGCTGCTGAAGAAGGCCGTCGAGGTCGACGCCACCGTGGCCCGGGAGGGCCTGGAGTTCGGCGTCGTGGCCCGGCAGGTCGCCGTCGGCGGTCAGCTGCTCACGCTGCGCGGCCTCGGAGGCGAGTACCCCGAGGTGTACCTCCCGCTGTACGGCGCCCACCAGGCGCACAACGCGGCCGTCGCGCTCGCCGCGGTGGAGGCGTTCTTCGGGGTCGGTGCGCAGCGCGCCGAGCCGCTGGACATCGACACGGTCCGCAAGGCCTTCGCGGCTGTGTCCTCGCCGGGCCGGCTGGAGGTCGTACGGCGCTCCCCGGCCGTCGTGCTGGACGCGGCGCACAACCCGGCGGGCGCTCGGGTGACCGCGGCCGCGGTGCAGGAGGCGTTCGACTTCAGCCGGCTGATCGGCGTCGTGGGCGCGAGCGGTGACAAGAACGTGCGGGGCCTGCTGGAGGCCTTCGAGCCGATCTTCGCCGAGGTCGTCGTCACGCAGAACTCCACCCCTCGGGCGATGGACGCGGACGAGCTGGCCGCGATCGCCGTCGAGGTGTTCGGCGAGGAGCGGGTGCAGGTCGAGCCGCGGCTGCCGGACGCCCTGGAGGCCGCGATCACGCTGGCCGAGGAGGAGGGCGAGTTCGCGGGCGGTGGCGTGCTGGTCACCGGTTCCGTCATCACCGTCGGCGAGGCCCGGCTGCTGCTGGGGAAGGGCTGAGGCTCAAGAATGCGTACGCTCTGTGCATCGACGCTGATCGGCGAGTTCTTCGTCATCGGGTTCGCCGGACTGGTCGCCATGAAGGATCCGGGCCTGTCCATGTCCACCGTGTGGCTGGTCAGCGGCATCGCCATGCTGCTGTGCGTGCTGCTGTGCGGCATGGTGACCCGGCCCGGCGGGGTGGCCCTCGGCTGGGCCCTGCAGCTCGCGCTGGTCGTCTCCGGCGTCTTCGTCCCGACCATGTACTTCCTGGGCGCGGTGTTCGCGGGGCTGTGGTGGGCATCGGTGCACTTCGGGAGGAAGGTGGACGAGGCGAAGGCCAGGTTCGCGGCCCGGGCGGAGTCCGGCTCCTCTACACCTGACGCTGCGTAACGGACGTGCGGACACGCCCTGTAACCTCGTCCCACCACCGCAGACGTCCGTCAGAAGGAGTCCTCCCGTGAGCCAGCGCACCCTCGTCCTCCTCAAGCCCGACGCCGTACGTCGAGGCCTGACCGGCGAGATCATCAGCCGTATCGAGCGCAAGGCCGGCTGGCAGATCACCGCGCTGGAGCTGCGCACCCTGGACCGGGCCACGCTGGAGCAGCACTACGCCGAGCACGTCGGCAAGCCCTTCTACGAGCCGCTGGTGGACTTCATGTCCTCCGGTCCCGTCGTCGCGCTGATCGTCGAGGGCGAGCGGGTCATCGAGGGCGTGCGCGTGCTCGCCGGGCCGACCGACCCGATCGCCGCCGCGCCCGGCTCCATCCGTGGCGACTACGGCGTGATCGTCCGCGAGAACCTGATCCACGCCTCCGACTCCGAGGAGTCCGCCGAGCGCGAGGTGAAGATCTTCTTCCCGGGCCGGGTGTGAGTCGCGGCGGCTTGTTTTTCCGCTAATTTTTCTGAGTGGGCGTCAGCTCTGTCCGGTGGCGCCTGACCAGGGACGGCCGTATATTTCCGGCCGTCCCTTGGCATATGCCGTGCCGATCGGGGGAACGCGTGCCCCCGATGGACCGTCTCCACAAGCGGGGCGGGCCGCCATCTGGTGACAATGGCGGAGACCCTCGCGCAGTGTTCGTGCAGGCGCGTTTACGATGGAAGCCTTCACGTCACAGCACCCGCCTCGCCGTCCTGACATGCCCTCAAACGTTCAGGAAGGCCAGATGAATCCGGATGGGGAACTCAATGTCGTTCATCGGCCGTGACATGGCTGTCGACCTCGGGACCGCCAACACGCTGGTGTACGTCAGGGGTCGCGGAATCGTGCTCAACGAGCCGTCGGTCGTCGCGATCAACACCAACACGGGTGGAATCCTCGCGGTCGGTGCCGAAGCGAAGAAGATGATCGGACGGACGCCGGGCAACATCGTGGCCGTCCGCCCGCTGAAGGACGGCGTCATCGCCGACTTCGAGATCACCGAGCGGATGCTCCGCTACTTCATCCTGAAGATCCACAAGCGGCGGTATCTCGCCCGGCCGCGGGTCGTCGTCTGTGTGCCCTCGGGCATCACGGGCGTCGAGCGCCGCGCGGTGATCGAGGCGTCCTCCCAGGCCGGCGCCCGCCAGGTGCACATCATCGAGGAGCCCATGGCCGCCGCCATCGGCTCCGGCCTGCCGGTCCACGAGGCCACGGGCAACATGGTGGTGGACATCGGCGGCGGCACCACGGAGGTCGCGGTCATCTCGCTCGGCGGCATCGTCACCGCCCAGTCCATCCGTGTCGCGGGCGACGAACTGGACAACGCGATCATCCAGTACATCAAGAAGGAGTACAGCCTTCTGCTGGGTGAGCGTACGGCCGAACAGATCAAGATCACGATCGGTTCGGCGTACGACCTCGACGCCGACGAGCACACCGAAGTCCGCGGCCGTGACCTGGTGTCCGGGCTGCCGAAGACCGTCGTCATCTCGGCCGCCGAGGTCCGCAAGGCGATCGAGGAGCCCGTCAACGCCATCGTCGACGCGGTCAAGACGACCCTCGACAAGTGCCCGCCGGAGCTGTCCGGCGACATCATGGACCGAGGAATCGTTCTGACCGGCGGCGGAGCGCTGTTGCGCGGCCTCGACGAGCGGCTGCGCCGGGAGACCGGCATGCCGATCCACATCGCCGAGGACCCGCTGGACAGCGTCGCGCTCGGCTCCGGAAAGTGCGTCGAGGAGTTCGAGGCGCTGCAGCAGGTGCTGGACGCCCAGCCGCGCAGATGACATAACGCTTCGATTCCGCCGTACGAGACGTTCTCCTCTCGTGCGGCGGATCGTTGATTGCAGGCATAAGCTCCCACAAATGGCCCCCAGGGTTTGCGTTTCGCGCGAACGCCCGCAAAGGGGCTCCCGAATTCCTAGTGAGGAAGGGCACGGCCGCCGCACGTGAGGGACACGAAAGAGAGCCGGCTGCTCCTGGTCCTGCTGGTCGCCATCGCATTCGCACTGATCACGGTGGACATCCGCGGGGGCAGGAACTCCCCGGTGGACGGTGCCCGGCAGGCCGCGGCCGCCGCGTTCGGCCCGGTCGAGAACGGGCTGTCCTCGGTGGTCGACCCGGTCGGCAACGCCGTCTCCGCGATCCGCGACTCCGACGACCGCCACGACCGGCTCGCCCGGCTGGAGAAGGAGAACGCGGCCCTCAAGGCGAAGCTCGGCAGCGACGACCGCAACCGCAGCCGGCTGAACCAGCTCGACAAGATGCTGAAGATCGCCGGCGAGGGTCAGTACGGCATCAAGGGTGCCCAGGTCATCGCCATAGGGGCGGCGCAGGGCTTCTCCTGGACCATCACCATCGACGCCGGCGCGAACGACGGCATCAAGCGCGACATGACCGTCCTCAACGGCGACGGGCTGGTCGGCCGGGTCACCACGGTCGGCCCCGACACCTCCACCGTGCTGCTCGCCAACGACCCCGACTTCACCGTCGGCACCCGCATGGAGGGCAGCGACGAACTCGGCTTCGCGTCCGGGCAGGGCGACCGCCCGCTGCGCGTGGAACTCCTCAACGGCCAGGCCCAGGTGAAGAAGGGCGACCGGCTCGTCACCTTCGGCTCCCAGGCGGACCGGCCGTTCGTGCCCGGCGTGCCGGTCGGCGTGGTCTCCCGCGTCGAGCCCTCCAACGGCGGCCTCACCCGCACGATCTACGTCACCCCGTACGTCGGCTTCACCAAGCTCGACATCGTCGGCGTGGTCGTCCAGGCACCGAAGAAGGACCCGCGCGACGAGGTCCTGCCGACCAAGCCCAAGCCGGTCCCGACACCGACGGTGACCGTCACGGTGACGCCCTCCGCCGACCCGAACACGACCGGCCAGCAGCAGTAGGAGCTGACTCTTCCATGCGCCTCAACCGGATCCTGCTCTCCAGCGCGCTGGTCGTCGTGGCCCTGGTGATCCAGGTGAGCGTCCTCGCCCGCCTGCATCTGCCGGGCGCCGTGCCCGACCTGCTGCTGCTCACCGTCCTCGGCCTCGCCATGGTGTACGGGCATGTCGGCGGCGCCCTCGTGGGCTTCGGCGCCGGCCTGCTCGCCGACCTCGCCCCGCCCGCCGACCACGCGGCCGGCCGCTACGCCCTCGTGCTGTGCGTCATCGGCTACTTCGCCGGGCTCATCAAGCCGGAGAACGGCCGCCTGAAGTCGGCGACCGGACCGATGGCCGTCGTGGTCGCCGCCGCCGTCGGTTCCACACTGCTCTACGCCGGTGTCGGCGCCCTGGTCGGCGACACCGCCGCCCGCCATGTCGGCCTGCCCGGGCTGCTGTTCTCGGCGGCCCTGTACGACCTGCTGCTCGCCCCGTTCGTGGTCCCCGGGATCATGTGGCTGGCCCGCCGCGCGGACAACGACCCGCTGACCGAGACGGGCCCCGCCGCCAAGGCCGGCAACATCTCCGCCGGCTGGCTGTCCTCCGGCACCGGCCTGCGCATCGGCGGCCAGCGCGGCGGCCTGGGCGCCCTGAAGACCAAGGCCCGGACCCGCTCCGTGCGCGTCGGCCGGATCAAGGGGGTCAAGCGGCTGTGAGGGCGGACGAGTTCACACGGACGGGAAGTCGAACATTCACCCGAACGGGTCAGCTGTCGCGGAACGCGGGCTCACAGGCTGATCGTTCATCATTCGTACGCGCTGACGCATTCACGCACTGAGAGGGGGAGACAGCAGCAGTGACCAACATCCCCGAGACCGGCAGGAGCCCACGGGTCCAGATCCGGCTCGTCGTGATCCAGATCCTCGTCCTCTCCCTCCTCGGGACGCTCGGCGGCCGGTTGTGGTACCTGCAGATCCGCGAGGGCGCCCAGTACCAGAAGGAGGCCTCCGGCAACCACGTCCAGCAGGTCGTCGACCCCGCCGTGCGCGGCGACATCCTCGACGCCCGCGGCGTGCCCCTCGCCGACAACGAGACCCGCCTGGTGGTCTCCGCCTCCCGCACCGACCTGCTCAAGCA
Organism: Streptomyces sp. NPDC048191; assembly: GCF_040652655.1. NCBI lineage: Bacteria > Bacillati > Actinomycetota > Actinomycetes > Kitasatosporales > Streptomycetaceae > Streptomyces > Streptomyces sp. NPDC048191. The sequence goes on along the minus strand of NZ_JBEZMO010000006.1, from coordinate 66,530 downwards.
GAAGGACGACGGCAAGGCCGTCCTCACCAAGCTGGCCGGCGTCCTCGGCGTGAAACCCGAGGAAGTCATCCAGAAGGTCCGGCTCTGCGACGCCAAGACCCCCAAGCCGTGCTGGAACGGCTCGCCGTACCAGCCGATCCCGATCACCGACGAGGCGACGCCCAAGCAGGCCCTGCAGATTCGGGAACGCGCCGAGGACTTCCCCGGCATCACCGCCGAGCCCGAGGCCGTCCGCCGCTATCCGGCCCCGGGCAAGTCCAACACCGCGCAGGTGCTCGGCTACCTCTCGCCGGTCACCGACGCCGAGATCCAGCAGGCGAAGAACACCGACTCGCCCTATCTGCGCTCCGACATGGTCGGCCGCTCCGGCCTCGAGCGGGAGTACGACAAGGAGCTGCGCGGCAAGGCCGGCGTGACCCGCTACGAGGTGGACAACCTCGGCCGGGTCATCGGCAAGGCCAAGTCGGACGCCGCCGAGCCCGGCTCGAACCTGGTCACCAGCATCGACTCCCGCGTCCAGCGCGTCGCCGAGTACGAACTGGACAAGGCCATGAAGGCCGCCCGCCAGCAGTTCGACAAGAACACCGGCGAGAACTTCAAGGCCGACTCCGGCGCCGTCGTCGTCATGGAGGCCAAGACCGGCCGGATCGTCGCGATGGCCTCGGCACCCACCTACGACCCGAACGTGTGGGTCGGCGGCATCTCAGCCAAGGACTACAAGGCCCTCACCGGCAAGGACTCCGACTACCCGCTGCTCAACAGGGCCATCCAGGGGCAGGCGGCCCCCGGTTCGACGTTCAAGGTGGTCTCCACGGCCGCCGCGGTCAATGCCGGCTACGCCTGGGACGGCGGCTACCCCTGCACCAGCTCCTACTCGGTCGGCGGCCAGGTCTTCAAGAACTTCGAGGGCGAGAACTTCGGCGACATCTCCCTGGGCCGCGCCCTGGAGGTCTCCTGCGACACCGTCTTCTACGGCCTCGGCGACAACGAGTGGAAGAAGGACGGCGGCATCAACCCCAAGAAGGGCCAGCCCAAGGACTACTTCTTCAAGACCGCCCACCAGTTCGGCCTCGGCAAGGAGACCGGCGTCGACCTGCCCAACGAGGTCACCGGCCGCGTCCCCGACCGCCAGTGGAAGCTGGACTACTGGAAGGCCAACAAGGACGCCTGGTGCAAGTCCGGTAAGAAGGACGGCAGTTACGTCGAGAAGATCGCCTACGAGAACTGCCTCGAAGGCAACAAGATGCGCGAGGGTGACGAGATCAACTACTCCATCGGCCAGGGCGACACGCTCGTCACGCCGATCCAGGAGGCGATGATCTACGGCGCCGTCGCCAACGGCGGCACCGAGTACGTCCCGACCATCGGCAAGGCGATCATCAGCCCCGACGGCAAGAGCGTGCAGGAGATCAAGCCCAAGGTGCAGCGCAAGCTGCCGGTCAGCCAGGCCACCCTCAAGGGCATGGACGACGCCTTCGCGGGCGTCATCACCCGCGGTACGGCGGCGTGGAAGTTCAACGGCTGGCCGCAGAACAAGATCACGCTGCACGGCAAGACCGGTACCGCGGAGGTCTACGGCAAGCAGACCACGGGCTGGCTGGCCACGTACTCCAAGGACTACTCGGTGATCATGACGATCTCCCAGGCCGGTACGGGTTCCGGATCCGCCGGTGAAGCCGTGCGCAACATCTACAGCGCGCTCTACGGCGTCCAGGGCGACGGCTCCATCGACAACAAGAAGGCACTGCTGCCCGAGCCGCAGAAGGGCCTGCCGAAGGTGCGCACCGACGGCACCATCGACGCCCCGCAGGTCACCGGCGACCCGGCCAAGGACGCCGAGGCCTCCCAGCAGAACAACCCCACCAACGGCGACAACCAGCAGCCCGCCACCACCAGCCCGCCCACCACGGGCAACCGCAACACCCGCAGGCGTCCTCGCAGGAGGGGAAGCCGGAGGATGCCCTCATGACCGGCGCGAACAGCTTCTCCGTCTCCGGGTACGGCCCCGACCGGGCCGGCTGGACCAGGGTCTTCGCCCGTGACTCACTGGCCCGCAGGCTCGACTGGCCGATGCTGCTGGCCGCCCTCGTGCTGTCGTTGATGGGCTCGCTGCTGGTGTACTCGGCGACCCGCAACCGCACCGAGATCAACCAGGGCGACCCGTACTACTTCCTGGTCCGCCACCTGATGAACCTCGGCATCGGGTTCGCCCTGATGATCGCCACGATCTGGCTCGGCCACCGCGCCCTGCGCAACGCCGTGCCGATCCTCTACGGCGTCTCCCTGCTCGGGGTGCTGCTGGTGCTCACCCCGCTCGGCGCGACCATCAACGGCAGCCGGAACTGGATCGTGTTCGGCGGCGGCTTCTCGCTGCAGCCCGCCGAGTTCGTGAAGGTCTCGATCATCCTGGGCATGGCGATGATACTGGCGGCCCGGGTCGACGCCGGGGACAAGCCGTACCCCGACCACCGCACCGTGGTGCAGGCGCTCGGCCTGGCCACCGTGCCGATCCTGATCGTGCTGCTCATGCCCGACCTCGGCACGGTCCTGGCCATGGTGGCCATCATCCTGGGCGTGCTGCTCGCCTCCGGCGCCTCCAACCGCTGGATCTTCGGCCTGCTCATCGCCGGTGTGCTCGGCTGTGTCGCCATCTGGCAGCTGCACATCCTGGACCAGTACCAGATCAACCGCTTCGCCGCCTTCGCCAACCCGGACCTGGACCCGGCGGGCGTCGGCTACAACACCAACCAGGCCCGCATCGCCATCGGCTCCGGCGGCCTGACCGGGGCCGGCCTCTTCCACGGCTCGCAGACCACCGGCCAGTTCGTGCCCGAGCAGCAGACGGACTTCGTCTTCACGGTCGCGGGGGAGGAACTGGGCTTCCTCGGCGCCGGCCTGATCATCCTCCTGCTGGGCGTGGTCCTGTGGCGCGCCTGCCGCATCGCCCGGGAGTCCACCGAGCTGTACGGGACGATCGTGGCCGCCGGGATCGTCGCCTGGTTCGCCTTCCAGTCCTTCGAGAACATCGGCATGACCCTCGGCATCATGCCGGTCACCGGTCTGCCCCTGCCGTTCGTGTCGTACGGCGGCTCGTCGATGTTCGTGGTGTGGGTGGCCGTGGGACTGCTGCAGTCGATCAAGGTGCAAAGACCCATGTCGGCATAGCCCACCGTATGCCGGGTGGATGTGTGGAATTTTCCGCCGTCTGCCCGGATCGGCCCCTGCCGTGCCGCTCCACGGGCCACTAGATTCGGTTCATGGCGGATACGAAGCGCGAGATCGAGCGCAAGTACGAGTCCGACGACAGCGGGCTGCCCGACCTGACCGGCGTCGGCGCGGTGGCGGCCGTCCTGGACAAGGGCCTGATGGAACTCGACGCCACCTACTACGACACCGCCGACGAACGCCTGGCCGGCGCCTGCCTCACCCTGCGTCGCCGCACCGGAGGGTCGGACGCCGGCTGGCATCTGAAGTTCCCCGTCGCCCCCGGTGTCCGCGACGAGATCCGGGCCCCGCTGTCCGACACCGTCCCCGAGGAGATCGCGGCCCTGGTCCGCTCCCGGGTCCGGGACGCCGAGCTGGTCCCACTGGTCCGGCTGCGCTCCGCCCGCGACGTGCGCCACCTCGTCGACGCCGACGGCACCCTGCTCGCCGAGGCGAGCATCGACGCCGTCACCGCCGAGCGACTCACCGGCCGGGGCGGGGCCGCCCAGTGGACCGAGATCGAGGTGGAACTGGCCGACGACGGCGACCCCGCCTTCCTGGACCTGGTGGAGAAACGGCTGCGCAGGGCGGGTGTGCGCCCCTCGAAGTCGTCGTCGAAGCTCGCCCGGGCCCTGGCGCAGACCTCCGGGCACCGCCGTGAGAAGGTCAGGCCCGCACCGCCGGTGACGGCCGGCGACCACGTCCTCGCCTATCTGCGCGCCCAGCGGGACGTGCTGGTCGAGCTCGACCCCGCCGTCCGCCGGGACGTGCCCGACTCCGTGCACCGCATGCGGGTCGCCACCCGCCGCGCCCGCAGCACCCTGCGCAGCTTCCGCTCCGTGCTCGACCGCACCGTCACCGACCCCGTCGGGGCCGAGCTGAAGTGGCTCGCGGGCGAGCTGGGCGTGGACCGCGACCACGAGGTGATGACCGAACGCCTGACGGCCGCCCTCGACGCCCTCCCGCCCGACCTGGTCACCGGCCCGGTCCCCGAACGCCTCGCCACCTGGGCCGAGGCCCGGCGCGGCGGCGCGCACGCCCATCTGACCGGCGTCCTGGACTCCCGCCGCTATCTGACCCTGCTCGACACCCTGGACGCGCTCCTCGCCGACCCGCCGCTGCGCAAGGCCGCCGGGAACCAGCCGGAGAAGGTGCTCGCACAGGCGGTCCGGAAGGACCTGGCGACGCTGTCCGCCCTCATCGAGCAGGCCCTCGGCGCCCCGCCCGGCGCGGAGCGGGACACCGCCGTGCACGAGGCCCGCAAGAAGGGCAAGCGCACCCGGTACGCGGCCGAGGCGGCCACCGCGGCCCTCGGGAAACCGGCCCGCTCCCTGACCAGGGGCATGAAGTCGCTGACCACCCTCCTCGGCGACCACCAGGACAGCGTCATGACCCGCCTGACCCTGCGCGAGCTGTCCGCGGTCGCGCACGCGGCGGGGGAGAACACGTTCACGTACGGGGTGCTGTACGGGCGCGAGGAGGCACGGGCGGCGCAGGCCGAGGCGGAGCTGCCCGGGCTGTGGAAGGAGATCACGTCCGGGGCGGCCGTCTGAGCGTTCGGGGGAACCTCTCGGCCGGGTTAGGCTTGATGGTCACCCCTGTCAGCTCATGAAGGTTCGCGAGATGCCTGTCGAGTCGGTTTTCCCGCAGCTCGAAGCTCTGCTCCCGCACGTGCAGAAGCCGATCCAGTACGTCGGCGGAGAGCTCAACTCCACGGTCAAGCCGTGGGACGAGTGCGATGTCCGCTGGGCGCTCATGTACCCGGACGCGTACGAGGTGGGTCTGCCCAACCAGGGCGTCATGATCCTCTACGAGGTCCTCAACGAGCAGGAGGGCGTCCTCGCCGAGCGCACGTACAGCGTGTGGCCCGACCTGGAGGCGCTGATGCGCGAGCACGGCGTCCCGCAGTTCACGGTCGACAGCCACCGCCCGGTGAAGGCCTTCGACGTGTTCGGCCTCAGCTTCTCCACGGAGCTGGGCTACACCAACATGCTCACCGCCCTGGACCTCGCCGGCATCCCCCTGGAGTCCAAGGACCGCACCGAGGACGACCCGATCGTCCTGGCCGGCGGCCACGCGGCCTTCAACCCGGAGCCGATCGCCGACTTCATCGACGCGGCGGTCATCGGCGACGGCGAGCAGGCCGTCCTCGACATGACGAGGATCATCCGCGAGTGGAAGGCGGAGGGCCGGCCGGGCGGCCGCGAGGAGGTCCTGTTCCGCCTGGCGAAGACGGGCGCGGTGTACGTCCCGGCGTTCTACGACGTCGAGTACCTGCAGGACGGCCGCATCGCCCGCGTGGTCCCGAACAAGTCGGGCGTCCCGTGGCGGGTGTCCAAGCACACGGTCATGGACCTGGACGAGTGGCCGTACCCCAAGCAGCCGCTGGTCCCCCTGGCCGAGACGGTCCACGAGCGCATGTCGGTGGAGATCTTCCGCGGCTGCACCCGCGGCTGCCGTTTCTGCCAGGCCGGCATGATCACCCGCCCCGTGCGCGAGCGCTCGATCACGGGCATCGGCGAGATGGTCGACAAGGGCCTGAAGGCGACCGGCTTCGAGGAGGTCGGCCTCCTCTCCCTGTCCTCCGCGGACCACTCGGAGATCGGCGACATCGCCAAGGGCCTGGCCGACCGCTACGAGGACGACAAGATCGGCCTCTCGCTCCCCTCCACCCGCGTCGACGCCTTCAACGTCGACCTGGCGAACGAGCTGACCAGGAACGGCCGCCGCTCCGGCCTGACCTTCGCCCCCGAGGGCGGCTCGGAACGCATGCGCAAGGTCATCAACAAGATGGTCTCGGAGGAGGACCTGATCCGTACGGTCGCCACGGCCTACGGCAACGGCTGGCGCCAGGTGAAGCTGTACTTCATGTGCGGCCTGCCGACGGAGACCGACGACGACGTCCTCCAGATCGCCGACATGGCGACGCACGTCATCCAGAAGGGCCGCGAGGTCTCGGGCTCGAACGACATCCGCTGCACGGTCTCGATCGGCGGCTTCGTCCCCAAGCCCCACACTCCCTTCCAGTGGGCCCCGCAGCTCTCGGCGGAGGAGACGGACGCGCGCCTGGAGAAGCTCCGCGACAAGATCCGCGGCGACAAGAAGTACGGCCGCTCGATCGGCTTCCGCTACCACGACGGCAAGCCCGGCATCATTGAGGGCCTCCTCTCCCGCGGCGACCGCCGCATCGGCGCCGTCATCCGCGCGGTCTACGACGACGGCGGCCGCTTCGACGGCTGGCGCGAGCACTTCTCCTACGACCGCTGGATCGCCTGCGCCGACAAGGCCCTCGCGCCCTTCGGCGTGGACGTCGACTGGTACACCACCCGTGAGCGCACCTACGAGGAGGTCCTGCCCTGGGACCACCTCGACTCCGGCCTGGACAAGGACTGGCTCTGGGAGGACTGGCAGGACGCCCTCGACGAGACGGAGGTCGAGGACTGCCGCTGGACCCCGTGCTTCGATTGCGGCGTCTGCCCGCAGATGGACACCCACATCCAGATCGGCCCGACCGGCAAGAAGCTGCTGCCTCTGACGGTCAAGAACGCCGGTCCCGCGCCGGCTTCGAGTGGTCACACGCACTGAGGTGGGCGAGGGCCTCGATCGGGTGGTCGGGGTGCGGGCGGGGGTGGCCGCTGCGCTGGCGGTGGTCGGGGCTCCGCGTCCGCTGCCGCCGGCGCTGTCGGTCTCGCCCCCCGCCCCGCTCCCGTGCCCGGGTGTCGGCTCGCGGATCGTCTCCGAGGTGGAGTGGGTGTGAGGGTGAGGCGCCAGTACCTGGCTCATACGTGACGGTCTGCCCTCAGCCCTGCGCGACCTCAGCCGCGCCGGATCCTGCGGAACGCGCGCTGCCGGTCGGCGGGACTCGGCGACCCGCCCTCACTCCAGGTCTTCCCACGTCCACGTAAGCGCGGCACTCCCGTCGGGCTCCAGCCCCAGCGGGAACGGGTATTGGCGATCGCGGTCCGTCACGAACATGTCGAACTGCTTCAGGGCGGGAAGCCGCATGGTCAGAACCCTGGCCTGTTCGTGCGCCCCCGTCTCCTGCAGCTCCTTCAGCAGCATGGCCACGCTCTGCGGATTGCGGAGGGTGACATGGGCGGCGGGGTCACGCGCCAGCAGAGTGGTGATCTGCTGGTTCGCCCCCGCTTCCCGCAGCCTCAGCAGGAGCATGGCCACGCTGTACGGATTGCCCAGCGTGACGCGGGCGGCCGGGTCACGCGCCAGCAGGGTGGTCATCTGCTGGTTCGCCTCCGCCTCCCGCAGCCTTGCCAGCAGCATGGCCACGCCGAGTGGGTCCTCCAGGGCAACGTGGGTGGCAGCTCGCTCGGCCAGGACGAGCGCTTGTTCCGTGCTCGCTTCCCGCATCCTTGTCAGCAGCATGGCCACGCCGCGCGGGTCGTCCAGCGCAACGCGGGTGGCAGCTCGCTCGGCCAAGGCGAGCGCTTGCTCCCTGGCCTCCGCCTCCCGCAGCCTTGCCAGCAGTATGGCCAGGCCGTGCGGGTCGTCGAGGCGCACGTGCGTGACGGCTCGCTCGGCCAGGACGAGTGCTTGTTCCGTGCTCGCTTCCCGCATCCTTGTCACCAGCATGGCCACGCCGCGCGGGTCATCCAGGGCGACGTGGGCCGCGGCTCGCTCGGCGAAAGCGACCGCCTGCTGGTCCATCCTCGCCTCGCGCAGTTCCTCCAGCAGTTTGGCGACGCCGTACGGGTCGTCGAGGGCGACATGAGTGGCGACCCGCTCGGCCAGTGTGAGAGCCGGCTGCTCCGCCCCCGCCTCGCGCAGTGCCTTCAGCAGCCTGCCCACGCCCCTGGTGCGTACCGCGGCGACATGGGCGGCAGGGTCACGGGCCAGCAAGGCGGAAACCTGCTGCTCCGCCCCCGCGTTGCGCAGCTCCTCCAGCAGCCTGGCCACGCCGTCGGGGTCGTCGAGGGCGACGTGCGCGGCAGCTCGCTCGGCCAGGGCGACGGTCTGCTGCTCGGCCCCCGTCTGGCACAGTTCCTTCAGCAGCACGGCCACGTCATGGGGGTCGTCGAGGGCGACGTGGGCGGCAGGGTCACGGGCCAGCAAGGCGGAAACCTGCTGTTCCGCCCCCGCCCTGCGCAGCTCCTCGAGCAGCCTGGCCACGCCGTCAGGGTCGTCGAGGGTGACGTGGGCGGCCGGGTCACGGGCCAGCAGAGCGGTGATCTGCTGCTTCGCGCCCGCCGCGCGCAGCTCTCCCAGCAGTAGGGCCACCCGGTGAGGGGCGTCGAGGGCGACGTAGGCAGCGGCCCATTGAGCGGGGCGCTGGTCGGTGGGGTGGTGGATGCGGAAGTAGCGAACGAGGAAGGTCGCGGAGTACGGGTTCCCGAAGGCCGTGGCGCGCTTGTGGAGTTGGGCGGCGATGCGCAGGAAACCACGGTCCCAGGCGGCGTCTCCCAGTGCGTTCAGGTCCGCGGGATGGGCGTGGGTGGCGGCTGCACACCAGAACTCGGTGGGCGGGGTCTCCTTGGTGCGTTCGCGGCGGCCGTGCTGGTCGAGATAGTCGGCCAGTTGGTACAGCGGACCTGGCGTGAGCCGCGCGTGGGGATCGGTTGCGGACCTGACGGCACCGCTGGTACGTCGATTGCGGGCGGCGTTGGTGTTGACGAGGGTGAGGATGCCGGGGATGCCGTTGCAGGGCGTGGTGACGTAGTCGAGGGCTTTCGGCAGCCAGTCGTGGCCGGTCTGGTTCAACTCCGTGTCGGTCAGGTAGCCGAGGGCGGTATCGGTGAGCCAGGCGAGCGGGATGTGCGGCCCGGCGCCGAGGCGGCGGGCGTCCATGGCGGCGTGGATCAGAGCGCGGGTGGCGCCTCGGGCCGCCTGGTAGCGGTCGAGTAGGGCGGGCGCTCCGGCCAGGTACTGGATGATGCGGGCCTCGCGGGCGTGTTTGGCTGCCTCCTTGAGGCGGGGATCGACGTCGAGAGTGTCGGCCAGCGCGGCGAGATCGGCGCGTGTGAACGTGTCGGGCACATCGATCTTGTGGCCTTTCAGCAGCTCACGGGCCTGGGGGTGCGCATCCAGGCTGGTGCCGGTGGTCAGGGCGTCCCAGTGCTCGGGCCAGAGGGTGGCCAGGACCAGCACCGGAGCGCGCCCGGGATCGCGCAGGAGGCTCCGCAGTCCCGCGGCCACCTGTTCGCCAAGGGTGTCCGGTGCCAGGTAGTAGTGGGCTTCGTTCAGCCATACGACGGTGTACGGGGCGATGTCGTCCAGTTCCGCCAGGACAGCGTCGGGGCGTGTGGGGCTGATGGGGTGCCACAGGCGCCACCGCTCGGGAAGCTCGCGGACCGCTTCCCACAGCGACCGGGTCTTGCCCGTGGAAGAGCCGCCGACCAGCACCGCGACGCCGCTGTGCCCAGTGACGGCGGAGTCGACCACCCTGGCCAGCGGACCATCGAACTCCCGTGGAACGTAGGCGGGCAGTGCACCGAACCGGCCCTGAGCCGCACCCGTGTCGAGAGCCGGATGAACCTCCAGATCGTCCAGGATGAGCCGGTCGTCGAACTCGGCGATCGGCCGACCCGCGCCCGTCGCCATCCGGGCCTCGATCCATAGCGCCCGGACCCGCGCGGCCACCTCCTGCACGTTCCATGTGGCACCGCGGGCCAGGGCCGTGCTTACGGAGACCGCGTCGGCCTGGCTCGCCGGCAGGGTCGATTCGCTGATGCAGCGCCGGACGGTGTCCCGGCTCGGCGCCCCCGGCAACCTGTCGTCGCCGGCGATGGCGGCGGCGATCTCGTCCAGGCTTGGCGCGCCCGCCGCCAGGTAGGCCTCGTACAGCAGGTCCTTCAACTCCCGCAGCGCTCGAGGCCATCCCACTCGCGCCCGCTCCAGCGTGCGCGGTCGACGGGCCTGGCCGTCCCCCCTGTTGCGGCTCATCGCATCATCATGCCCATCACCCTGCCCGCACAGGGTCTGAACAGGCCCAAGACCCCCGCGTTTTCCGTGGTTGTCGCGACTGGGAGCCGACCTTCGAGCCGGGCCGAGGGTGGATGTCGAGCCGGCTGGCTCTCGATCCGCGACCGCGATCTGTGGAGGTCTCATGCCCCGGTCACGTGTGACACGCCGCGAGCGCCTGGCCGTGGTCCGCGCCGTCCTGAGTGGTGCCGTGTCCGGCATCAGCCGGACCCTCCTCGACCGGCTGCTGAGTCTGCTCTCCTGAGCACGCGCTGCGCTGCGATGGCGCGGACCCGGTCCGGTCCGGTCCGCAAGGACCGGCTGCGGAGAAGAGACCCAGGGATTCGTCCGACCGGCTCGCCCGTGCCGTCGCCGCCCCGTAGGTGTCGGTGCGTGCGGCGATGCCGGCCGGTCTTGGGGGCGCGGTGGTGTCGTACCCGGGCCGCTCGAGACGCGCGGACACTGGTGGCCGCAAGATGACGGATGGCGTTCGGCCTCGGACTGGCGGCCGGGCAGCTGGACGCTTCGCGGGACGGCGCCGATGTCCTGTTGGTACGCGTGGGACGGTGTGCCGGCGGAGCCGGGCCGGGGTTCCAGGAAGTCCCTGATCGGCGCGTCGACGGGTTGGGAGGCCACGCGCACCGACGTGCGCGAGGGCCTCGGTCGGGTGGCTACGCCGGGGTGCCGGAGTCCTGCGTGGAGGCCGCGAACGCCTCGGGGCCCCGTTCCACCGCCGCCGGGTCCATCCACATGACCTGCCAGCCGTGGCCGTCGAGGTCGAAGAAGCTGCGTGAGTACATGAAGCCGTGGTCCTCGGCGTCGTCCGCCTTGGAGCCGCCCGCGGCGAGCGCGGCGGCGCTGACCCTGTCGACCTCCTCGCGGGACGACACGCTGAAGCAGTACAGCGCCAGCGTGTGTGTGGTGGGGTCGGCCATCGGCAGTTTCGCGAATTCCGCGAACTTCTCGCGGGTGAGCAGCATGACGAAGGCGTGCTCGCCGACCAGCATGCAGGCGGCGGTCTCGTCGGTGAACATCGGGTCGAAGGCGAACCCGAGCTCGGCGAAGAACGCCTTGCTGCGCTCGAGGTCCGCCACGGGGATGTTCACGAACAGCATGCGGCCGGGGTGTGCGGGAGTGGTCACGGTGGGTCTCCAGTCGGTGGCTCGATGGCGTACGTCCTGGTGGACCGGACCGGCCGGCGGAACTCATCGGTGGATCCCGGCCCGGTCCGCAGTCGCAGCTCAGGACCGGTGGGACGCAGCGGGCGGTGCGATGCTGGTCGGTGAGAAGGATTCCCTCACGCAGCCTAAACCGCCCAAGTTGTACCGTTTAGCATGGATTCCAGGGATGTAGGCCGCTGCCGGTACACATCCCGCATGCAGCCCAGTGGGTGAGCGGAGGCGACAGTCGACAGTGGTGAACACCAGAAGCGGCGATGCGCCCAACACCGACCCGTCCATGCCCCGCTCCACCCATCCGCGGGGCATGGGGACGATGCAGGCCGTACGGCCCCTGGAACGGCACCGCATGCGGATGCGGCTGCTCGACGCCGTGGACGAGGACCGGCGCGACGTCGACGTGCTGCTGACCGCGCTCCAGCAGGCCGTGGCCGAGGTGCACGGCCTGGGCGGCATGGTGCACCTCCCCGGCGGCGGCATGAGCGGCGTCCTCTACCTGGTCGCCGACAGCGGCCTGCCGGAGTCGATGACCCGGCCCTGGCTGATCATCCCGGCACGGGGCACGGCGCCGCCCAGCAAAGCCGCCCGCAACGACACCACCACCTGGGGGCCCGAGCTGGCCCCGCCCGACCCGGTGCCGGGCCGGGACCCCGCCGCCCTGTGGCCCTCGGGGCTCCCCGCCGGCATCGGTCACCTGGCCGTCCCCATCCCGGGTGGTGGCCGGCGACGTGGCGCGCTCTCCGTCCTCTTCGCCCCGGGCGCCGAGCCCGGCGCGCCCGAGCGCGCGTTCCTGAACGAGGTGGCGGTCTGGATGTCCGTGCGGCTCAGGGCGTCCGGGATCCTCAACCCGTCCCCGACCCTGCTGCGCGCCCTGGAGAACGAGCCGGGACCGCAGGAGTCCGTAGCCCCCTGGGAGGGAGGGCCCTCCCTCACGTACACCTGGGACCTGCGCACCGGCGAGCTGACCGCCGACCGGCCCGTCCAGGAGGTGCTGCCCGACGTCGATCCGGGCGTGATGATCGGCGGCATCGAGGCATGGGCGGCGCTGATACACCCGGACGACCTGCCGGCGGCGGTGGCCGGCTTCGACACGGGCATCCAGCTGCGCGGCGGGTTCCAGAACGAGTACCGGATCCGGCGCCAGGACGGCACGTACATCTGGATCGAGGCCCGTGCCCGGACGCTCACGGACGACGAGGGCACGCCGGTGAAGGTGATCGGCACCCTGCGGGACAGCAGCGAGACGCATGCTGCCGCCGAGTCGGTGGGGTGGGCGTTGCGGCACATGAGCGACGGTTTCGTCTCCCTGGACGCGGAGTGGCGCATCGGATTCCTCAACCAGGCCGCCGAGCGGCTCTTCGGTGCCGCGGGGGACGTGGCCGGGGCCCTGCTCTGGAACGTTCCCGCGGTACAAGCCATGCCGGGGCTGGAGCAACAGTGCCGGGCCACGGTGGCCGAGGGCCGGCCCGCCGGGTTCGACGTACCGGGGCCGGATGGGGCCTCCTGGTACCACCTGCGGCTGGTGCCGGTACCGGAAGGCCTCACGCTCTACATCACCGACACCACCGAGCGGCATCTGCGGGAGGCCGAGCGAGCCGCCGCGGAGCGCGCGTCCGCGGAGCGTTCGGCCCTGGTGCAGCGGATCACGCGGGAGCTGGCCGAGGCGGTCACGGCCCAGGACGTGATGGCGGCGGTGGCCGACGGCGTCATGACGCCCCTCGGGGCCACCGGACTGATCATGCTCGGCGCGGTCGGCGACCGGTTGACCGTGGTCGGCTCCCGCGGATATTCGGAGCGCTTCACCCGAATGCTGGACGGCCTGTGGATGGTGGGGGACACCACGAATCCGGCGGGGGACGCCCTGCGCAGCCGCACCCCCCTCTGCATCTCCTCCCCGGAGGAGTTCCTGAGGCGTTACCCGGCGACCGAGGCCCTGACCCGGTCGAGCGGCAAGAAGGCGTGGGCCTTTCTGCCGCTGGCGGTGTCCGGGCGCGAGATCGGCACGGCGGTGATCTCCTTCGGCGAGCCACGGGTACTGGACGACGACGAACAGACACTGCTGACCGCGCTCAGCGGACTGATCGCGCAGGCGCTGGAGCGGGCCGGGCTCTACGACGAGGCGACGACCCGGGCCCGTACCCTCCAGCGCAGCCTGCTGCCGCAGGCGCTGCCCGAGCTGCCCGAGCTGACGACGGCGGCGCGTTACCAGCCGGCCAAACAGGGAGCGGACGTCGGCGGCGACTGGTACGACGTGATCCCGCTCTCCGCGGCCCGGGTGGCGCTCGTGATCGGCGACGTGATGGGTCACGGCATGGCCGAGGCGGCCACCATGGGCGCGCTCCGCACGGCCGTGCGCACCCTCTCGGAGCTGGAGCTGCCGCCCGACGAAATCCTCGGCCACCTCAACGACATCGTGGCCGAGCTGGGCACCGATGCGTTCGCCACCTGCCTGTACGGCGTCTACGACCCGGTGAGCGGGCGTCTGTCGTACGCCAGCGCCGGTCAGCCGCCCCCGGCGGTGGCCCAGCCCGACGGCACCGTCACCTTCCTGCCCATGACCCCGGACCCGCCGCTGGGGGTGGCCACTCCGCCCTTCGAAACCCTCGAGACCCTGCTGCCCGCCGACAGCCTGCTCGCCCTCTACAGCGACGGCCTGGTCGAGAGCAAGGACAGGGACGTCACCACCGGCATGAACCGCCTTGCCGAGCTCCTCTTCCAGTCCGTGAACGCCATGCCGGGCTCCCCGGCGGACGCGTCCGACCTGGACGCCCTCTGCGCCGGCCTCACCTCCGCCCTCCTCCCCGCCCACGGCGTGCTGATCGACGACGCCGCCCTGCTGCTGGCCCGCACCCACCCGCTGGACGCGGAGAACGTCGCCGAGTGGTCGTTGCCGGAGGACCCGGTGGCGGCGGGCCAGGCCCGCGACCTGGTCCGCGCCCAGCTCACCGACTGGGGACTGGTCGACGAGGACCTGGTCATGACTACCGAACTCCTGGTCAGCGAGCTGGTCGGGAACGTCGTGCGGCACGCCTGCGGCCCGATCCGGCTGCGCATGCTCCGCAGCCGCGCACTGATCTGCGAGGTGTCCGACGCCAGCCTGACCACGCCGCACATCCGCCACACCTCCGCCACCGACGAGGGCGGCCGTGGCCTGCAGCTCATCTCCGCACTCTGCCAGCGCTGGGGCACCCGTCACACCCGCACCGGCAAGTCCATCTGGACCGAACAGCCCCTCCCCACGGCGGCTTGACGTCCGCGGCTCAGCCCTGGAACGTGTCGAGGACCGCGAGGTGGTCGGCGGAGCCGCCGTGCCACTCGATCATGAAAAGGGTGGCGTCGTCGGTGGTGAGCCCGCCGCGTTCCTTCTTCAACGTGTGGGACAGGCGGCGCATGTCCGCACGCACGCTGCCCGAGGGCTCTTCCCCCAGGCGGTTGACGCAGCGGACGAGGCGTTCCTCGCCGAAGGCCTCCCCGCCGGCGACATGCTCCTCGATGATGCCGTCGGTGTAGCAGAGCACCCGGTCGCCCTGCTGGAGCACGTGTTCCCGGACCCGGGGCAGGTCGCCGCCGAAGCCGACGGGCAGCGTCGTCGCGCTGTCCAGCTGGTGCACGACCCGGCCGCCGCGGATCAGCAACGGCGCGGGGTGACCCGCGTTGACCAGCTCCATCACCCCGGTGGCGATGTTCAGGTGCATCAGCTGCGCCGTGACGAAGTGGTCCGGCCCGAACTGCCTGGAAATGGCATCGTCCATGAACGCGTACTTCTCGTCCAGGCTGATGAACACGCGCCGGGCATGCCGGTAGGCGCCGATGGCCACGGTCGCCATCGTGGCGGCGTCCAGGCCGTGGCCCATCGCGTCGATGACGGCCATGTGCAGGAGGTTGCCGTTGAGGGCGTAGTCGAAGCTGTCGCCGGCCACGCGGTAGGCGGGCTCCAGGGCACCGGCCACCTCGACCTGGGGCACGGACATGGTCAGCGGCGGCAGCAGGCTCCACTGGATCTCCGCGGACACGCTCATCGGCTCCCGGCGCCGGGCCTGGAAGAACTGGTCGGTGTAGGCGTTCTTGGTGACCAGCATGTCGGCGACCAGTCTGGCGAGCCTGAGCAGCAGGCGCCGGTCGTCGTCGCCGACCGCGTCCAGGGTGAGGGCCATGACGCCCACCTGGTCACTGCCGTCCAGCAGCGGCAGGTACATGCGGATGCCGCCGCGGGGCTGCGCCACCTCGACCGCGTCCCCCTGGAGGAAGGCCCGTCCGGCGGGGGAGTCGACCACCGGCTCCGGCTGGGCCACGTGCAGTCTCCTGCCCGGCAGCGGCACCAGCAGCTCCTGCGCGTAGTCCTGGAGGAGGATGGAGACGTCACGACCACCGATCCTGGCCACCCCTTCCGCGATCAGCGGGGCGATCATGTGGGGCGGCAGCAGCCGCGCTCTGTCCAGCAGCAGGCCGAGCAGCCGCTCGCCGAATCCCTCCGAACGGTCGATGTTGTCCGTGCCCATGGCCCGGTCCGCCACCCGCCTTCCCGCGTCCACGCCGGTCACCGCCTCCGCACAACGTGACCCTGGAAGCCCCCGGAGCGGTTCATTACGCCATGCGCGGCATGTCGGCCGTATGCCATGTGCGAAACCACGGCCGTTGCGGAAGCATCGTCGGGGGCGGCACGCACCGTACCGGAGCATTCAGATGACGAAACGCAACAGAGGCCGGCCCTCGGACGCTGGGCGATCCGCGACCCAGCGGGACGCCGGGGAGGGGCTGTCCGCCGGAGACTGGGGACTCCTCCTCATCAGGCTGACCTTCGGGCTGTTCATGGCCGGACACGGCTCCCAGAAGCTCTTCGGCCTGTTCGGGGGGCCAGGGCTGACGGCCACCGGCAGGGGTTTCGCCCACCTCGGCTATCACCCGGGGAAGGTCTTCGCGGTGATCGGCGGCCTCTCCGAGTTCCTCGGCGGCCTCGGACTGGCCGTCGGGCTGTTCACGCCGCTCGCGGCCGCGGCACTCATCGGCACGATGATCAACGCCATGGCGACCGTCACCGGGGCGCACGGACTGTGGGAGGCCGACGGCGGCGTCGAGTACAGCGTCGCCATCGCCGTCGTCGCCCTGGCCGTCGCGGCGATCGGCCCAGGGCGGCTGGCCGTCGACCGGTTCTTCCCCTGGGGCACCGGCGGCTGGCCCGAAGCCGCCTTCGCGCTGGGACTCGGAGGCGTGGCTGCCGCGATCACGCTGAGCCTGTGACCCCGCCCGCATTTCACTTTCAGCGTTCCGGGCCGTCTGTCAATCGAGGAAATTTCTCCGCCTCGACCTGCGGTTCAGGGCGTGTCAATTGAGTCGCCTCGAAATGCATCGGTATCCTGTGATATAGGCGAGCAATTCCGGGCGCGCCCTCCAAGTGACCAAGGAGGACTATGTCCATCCAGGGTTTCGCGGGACTGTCCGTACTCGATGTCCACCCACTCAAAGTCGCCCCGTGCGGGGCGGAAGACCGCCCCAAAGCCGTGATCACCCTGGCAGGTGCACTGGCCTGTGTGGTCAACGGCGACACGATGACCGGTGTGCTGCACGAGGCCTCCTGGCTGGTGGTGGCGATCACCGTCCTGGTTCTCGTGCAACTGGTCGCGGCCCGCCTCCCCGGCAGGGCCGCCGAATCTCCCGCCACACCCGACACCAACGCCTGACACCGGCACGGCGCACGCGGGGAGATCAGGGCGGATCCGACAACCGGTCCCGGGCCGCACGGGTCCGCGCTGATCGCCCCGGATGCCGAGGCTTGAATTCTTCTCCTGAATTTCGGGGCGTGAAAGGCCGACTTCTTCGATTTCGAGCGCGCCCCGTCAAATTCAACCACCTGTCCTTGCCCTGTGCGGACTTCAATGTGAGCGGTAATAACGGTGATTCTCGTTCCGGGCTGGATGTGGCGGCTGGGACCGGCGGGCCGCGCCGTGGGCGCCGGACTCCCGGCCGGCGCGTTCTTCGGGGCTTTCGTGCTCGTCGAGGCGGGGTCATGGACGGGTGCCGCGGTCGTCTTCGTGGTGCTGGGCCTGTTCTACGGGACCCGCGTGGCGCGCCGCACGAAGAACGTCTGGCCCGCGGCCGAGGGCATGAGCGGCGCCGATCGCACGGCCGTGGTACGCGCCACCCGGCGGGGCGAGGCCGTTGACGATCCACGGCTGGCGCCCGCGGTCGTCGAGTACGCCCACGCCCTGCGCCGGGCCGCGCAGGAGGACCGGTTGCGCCGCTGGGTCGTCCTGGTCGTGACCGCGCTCGCGGTCGTACTCGCCGTGTACGACACCCTGAGGGGTTCCACCGGGGAGACCGTCGTGTCGTGGCTGGTGGTCGTGCTCCTCGTGGCCGACCTGACGTGGTGGCCCCGCGGCCGGGCCCGCCTGCTGGCCCGGGCCGATCGGGCGGAGGCGTCGGCCCGCCGTACGACGGGCGCGGGCCGCCCGGCCGGGTGAACAACCGGTCGGCACGGGTGACGCCTGCCCTTTTCACCCGGATGTTTGTGGGCACCCAACCGGTATGGGCAGCCCCGTTCCTCCCGGCGCGCCGTCGCGTCGCCTGTCTCCGGTGCCGGAGAGTGCCGCGAGGGCCCGGCGGTTCGTGCGCTCGGTACTGGACGGTGTCGCACCGGATCTGCTGGACACCGCCGAGCTGCTGGTCGGCGAGCTGGTGACCAACGCGGTGCTCCACGCGCGCACCGAGACCGAGGTGCGGGCCTGGGCCGTCGACGGCCGGGCGCATGTGCGGGTCAGTGACGGCCGACCGGACCGTGGGCTGGTGCCGCACGAGCGTCACCCCTACGCCTGCACCGGCAGGGGCCTGGCCCTGGTGGAGGAGCTGGCCACCAGCCACGGCGTCCACGGCGACGGACACCGCAAGACGGTCTGGTTCGAGCTGTGGCCGAAGGCGCCGGCGCCGCCCACGTCCGCGTGGGAGACCGTGCGGCCGTCCGGCCGCACCGTGACCGTGACGCTGAACGACGTGCCGTACGCCTTGTACTGGGCGGCGCAACAGCACTGGGAGGGGCTGCTGCGCGAGCTGCTGCTGGCCACGCACGCCACCGGCTGGACAGGGGGGCGGCAGCGGGACCTCTTCGTCGCTCAGGACATGAGCAACATGATCTGCGCGTGCATGACGGCGGCGGTGGAGCAGGAGAGCCCGGACAGCTCGACGCTCTCCCTGCTCGTCGGCTTCCCGGAGGGCGCCGCGGCAGGCCTGGTGACCCTGCGCCAGGTCCTCGACGAGGCCGATGCGGCGGCCCAGCAGGGAAACCTGCTCACCCTCCCGGCCCTTCCGCAGATCCGGGCCTTCCGGCACTGGCTGTTCGACCAGATCACCGGCCAGCTGTCCGGGGGCGACCCCACCGCGTGGACGCTGATCCGCGGGGCGCCGAGCGCGATGCCCGCGGAACTGGCGCCCTGGGACGCGAGCGAGGTGGAGGCCGCCCATGTGCCGACCATCGCGGCCGACGACCGCAACCGGATCATCGCGGTGAACAACGCCGCGGCGAGCCTGCTGGGCTGGCAGGCGCACGACCTCGTCGGGCAGCGGCTGACCACGCTGATCCCCGAACACCTGCGCAAACGCCACGTGGCGGCCTTCACCTCGCTGCTGCTCACCGGCGAGCCCCGCATCCTCGGCCGCTCCATCCCGGTTCCCGCACTGCACCATGACGGCCGGCTGATCCCCATCCGCCTGGCCATCGAGACCCAGGAGGCGGTGGACGGGCGCACCGTGTTCGTCGCCCAGCTCACCACGACGACGGCTCCGCCCGCCCCGCCGGAGGCGCCGCAGGACGGCCGGCACGCCACGCGCCCGTCGCCGGGCCCGGTGCACCTGCCGAGCAACACCAAAAAGGCGACGGTGACCAGCCTCGACACGGCGGCGCCGGAGTGGCTGTCCCTGTTCGCCGACACCGGCAGAGCGCTGACCAGCACCCTCGACGCACACGGGAGGCTGCAGCGGGTGTGCGACGTCCTGACCCGGCAGCTGGCCGACTGGTGCGCGGTCGATCTCCTCGACGGGTCCGGTCACGTGGAGCGTGTCTGCATCGCTCACCGCGATCCCCGGGTGCCGATTCCCGGGCGGCACCTCGGCAGGCTCCCCCCGCTGTCCGAGACCACGCAGGGATCCCTGCCCCGGGTGCTGCGCGGCGCGGGTCCCCTGCTGATCACCGACATCCCGTCGCTCGGGCAGGCCCGCAGCCCCCTGGACGCCCGGCAACTGGAGCTGGTGGAGCGGCTCGGCGGAAGCAGCGCCGTCATCGCCCCGCTGCGGGCCCAGCGGGAGGTGTTCGGCGCCCTGACCATGGTCCGCGTCCGGGACGAGCACCCTTTCACCAAGGAGGACATCCTCCCGATCGCGGAACTGGTACGCGGTATCGCTCTCGGGGTGGACAACGCCCGTCTGCACCAGTACGCCCACTCCAACGCCGAGAAGCTCCAGCGCGCCCTGCTGCCCGAGCTGCCCCAGGCCGGCCATGTGGAGCTGGCCGCCCGCTACCTCCCCTCCAGCACGACCGCCGAGATCGGCGGGGACTGGTACGACGCCTTCGTCCTGCCCAGCGGAGACACCGCGCTGGTCGTCGGCGACGTGTCCGGCCACGACCTCAAGGCCGCCGTCTCCATGAGCACCCTGCGCAACATGCTGCGCGGTATCGCCGTCGACCGCCAGGAACCGCCCGGGGACGTCCTGCGCCGTCTGGACCTCGCGAGCCAGACGCTCGATCCGCACGCCACAGCCACCTGCGTCTACGCCGTGATCAAGAGCGACGAAGGCGGCGGGAGCAGCCTGCACCACGCCTCCGCCGGCCACCTGCCGCCCCTTCTGACCACCCGGGAGGGCGAGACCCGCTACCTGGAGGACGGCCGGGGCCTGATGCTCGGCATGGACGCCGGCCTGCCCCGCCCGTCCGCCTGCGACCCGCTGCCGCCCGACTCCACCCTGCTGCTCTTCACCGACGGCCTCATCGAGCGCCGCGGCGAGCCCCTCGACGACGCCATGACCCGACTCCGCCGGCACACCCCCGGCCAGGCGCAAGACCCCCTCGACGTCTTCTGCGACGAACTGATCATCAAATTCGGCGCCGACAGCACCGACGACATCGCCCTGCTCGCCCTACGGCCCACCCCGCCCCGCCGTCCCGGCTGAGACCGCCGGCGGCGAAGGCGGCCGGCGTGCCTCCCCGACGCCTGCGAAGGTCAGGCGGAGGAGCCGCACTCGTCGCGCCGGCCATGGTCGGTCAGCCACTCCTCCAGCGCGTCGCGCTCCGCGAGGATCCGGGCCCGCAGGGCGGCGGACCAGCCGGGGGCGAAGGCCGCGAGGGTGCGGTTGGCCGCCCACATGCGGATCTGGGCCACGGTGATCTGGTCGAGTTCCCGGCTGGTGCGCCAGCGGGCGCCGGCTCCCTCGCACAGGGACATGCCGTGGTCGAAGAACTCGTCGATGAGGGCGTGTACCCGGGCATCGCGGTCACGCACGGCGGCCTCCTCGCTCGGCCATGGTCTCGTCACAGCGAGCCGACCCCGACCGCGTCGCGCACCGTCTCGTGCACCTGGAGGTCATGGGTCGGCCTCGCGATGCGCAGTAGCCTGCGCACGCGCCCCTGGGGAACCACCACACGGACCGTGCCTCCACGCCGGACGGCCGTCTGGTGGGCGTTGATGAGCACGCCGAGGCCGTGCGCGTCGCAGAAGGTGACGCCGCCGAGATCGACGATCACCCGGGGACGCCCGCCGTGGTCGGCCACGAGCGCTCCCAGGTCCGTGCGCAGCCCCGGCACGGTGAAGATGTCGATCTGCCCGGCCAGGCTGGCGATCGTCCAGCCGTCGAGGCGGTCCACGGACACCTTCAGCACCGCATGTCCATCCCCCCGCCGGTCTTCCCTGTCCATGGCGCACCTCCACTGACGCCCATACCGGCAGGTTCAGGTGCGCGGCGGTGAGCCGACAGGGGCTGACGGTCCCCGGTGTGGTGCCGTAGGTCCCGGTGCCGTGGACCGTTCGGCTCACGCCGTGGGCAGGGACGCGGGGCCGTGCGCCGGCCGGCGGCGTTCCCGCTGTCGCCGCTGCCCTGTTGCGCGGGCATGGGGCGCGCGTTGGAATCAAGTGTGTGGCACTTCGGCGGCGCCGTGCCGGCCGACCGCCCCGCGCCTGGGGCGGGGGCCGGCCAGAAGGGGCTCAAAAGCGATGCCCTGGGCATGTTCTCCTCGGTGGCCATGGGCCTTGCCTCCACCGGCCCGGCGTACAGCCTGGCCGCCACGCTGGGCATCATCGTGGCCGGCGTGGGACTTCAGGCCCCGATCGTCACGATGCTGGCGTTCGTCCCGATGCTGCTGGTCGCCTACGCCTTCCGGGAGCTCAACGCGAGCAACGCCGACTGCGGCACCACCTTCACCTGGGCCACCCGGGCCTTCGGACCACGCGTCGGCTGGATGGGCGGCTGGGGCCTGATCGTCGCCAACGTCCTCGTCATGGCGAACCTCGCCGAGATCGCCGCTGCCTACGGCTTCCGGCTGGTGGGCCTCGACGGAATGGCGGAGAGCCGGCTGTGGACCACCGTGGGCGGCATCGTCTGCATCGCCGCGCTGACCGTGATCTGCTACGTCGGCATCGAGTTCTCGGCGGCCGTCCAGCGCTGGCTGCTGTGCCTGGAAGTGGCCATGCTGGTCCTTTTCGCCGTCGCGGCGCTGGTCAGGGTCTACACCCACCCGCCCCCGACGGCGATCCACGTGTCCGCCTCCTGGTTCAACCCGTTCGAGGTGCCCTCGATGAGCGCCCTGACCTCGGGCGTCCTCGCGGGGGTCTTCATCTACTGGGGCTGGGACACCGCGTTCACGGTCAACGAGGAAACCGTCGACAGCACGCGCGTCCCCGGGCGGGCCGCGGTCACGTCCACCCTTCTGCTCCTGGTCATGTACGGCCTGGTGTCCACCTCGGCGCAGGCGTTCGCGGGCGTCGGCACCTCGGGCATCGGGCTCGGCAACACGCACAACTCGGACGACGTGCTCTCCGGACTGGGCAGGGCCGTGTTCGGGAGCGACGAGACGGGGCTGACGCTGTCGAGAGTGCTGATCCTGATGGTGCTGACCTCCGCGCTGGCCTCCGCCGAGACCACCATCCTGCCCCTGGCCAGGACCGTCTTCTCCATGGCGGTCCACAAGGCGCTCCCCTCCCGGCTCGCCCGGGTCCACCGCAGGTTTCTCACCCCGACCTGGGGCACGATCGGCATGGGCGCGGCCTCGATCGCCGTCTTCGTCCTGCTGGCGTCGTTCAGCCGGAACATCCTGGCCGACTCGATCGACTCGGTCGGTCTCGCGATCGCGTTCCAGTACGGGGTGACCGGCTTCGCCTGCATCTGGTACCACCGCAAGATCCTCACCCGCAGCACCAGGGACCTGGTCTTCAAGGGGGTGCTGCCGGGACTCGGCGGGTTGATGCTGGCCTCGCTGTTCCTCTACGCGGCCTTCGTCGTCTACGCGGATCCCGAGTACGGCACGACCGCCGTCGATCTGCCGCTGATCGGCAGAACGG
This sequence comes from Streptomyces sp. NPDC048191, assembly GCF_040652655.1. Classification (NCBI taxonomy): domain Bacteria; kingdom Bacillati; phylum Actinomycetota; class Actinomycetes; order Kitasatosporales; family Streptomycetaceae; genus Streptomyces; species Streptomyces sp. NPDC048191. The sequence goes on along the minus strand of NZ_JBEZMO010000006.1, from coordinate 43,702 downwards.
GCGGGGTCACCGTCCTGGGCCTGGGCGCCCTGCTGATCGGTCTGCTGCTGATGCCGGTGGTCACCCGTGGCCACGGCGTGGCCCTCAAACTCCAGCGGGGCCTGCTTCCGCGCCGCCTGCCACCGCACGCCGCCGTCCACTCGGCGAGCCGCTACCAGCCCGCAGACAGCCGGTCCGGGGTGGGCGGCGACTGGTACGACGTCATTCCCCTGTCGGGAACCCGGGTCGGCCTGGTCGTCGGGGACGTGCTCGGTCACGGCCTGCGCGCCGCGGCCACCATGGGCCGCCTGCGTACGGGTGTGCGCGTGCTGGCCCGGCTGGACCTGAGCCCGGACGAGCTGCTGTCCCGGCTGGGCGACCTGGTCGAGCAGACCGTGCACGAGGGCGGCTCCGGCCGGGGTCCGGGCCACCGCAGGCCGCACGCCGACGCGGCCCTGGGCGTCAGCTGCCTGTACGCGGTGTACGACCCCCTCTCCGGGAAGTGCAGCCTGGCGCGGGCGGGGGAGCCGGTGCTGGCGGTCGTCGACCCGCAGACGGGCGCCGTCGACCATCCGGACCTGCCGGTCGGTCCGCCGCTGGGCATCGAGGGCCTGCCTTACCAGAGCACGGAACTGCAGCTGGCGCCCGGCAGCCTCGTCGCCCTCTGCACGGAGGGCTTCCTCCAGGCGGCCGACGACCGTGACGCCGGGCTCGCGCAGCTGTCCCGCGTGCTGGCCGACGGCCGGGGGTCCTTGGAGACGCTGTGCGACAGGGCGGTGGCCGCCCTGCTGCCCGGACCGGTGGACGTGGACGCGACGCTTCTCCTGGTCCGCACCCGCCTGCTCGACCGGAACCGGTTCGCCGAGTGGGGGGTCGTCCCGGAGCCGGCGACGGTGGCCACCGTCCGCACCGCCGTCACCAAGCAGCTCGGCGACTGGGAGCTGGACGACCTGGCGTTCACCACCGAGCTCATCGTCAGCGAACTGGTCACCAACGCCATCCGCTACGTCGGCGGTCCGATCCGGGTACGCCTGATCCGCGACCGGACCCTCATCTGCGAGGTCTCCGACACCGGCCACACCGCGCCCAACCTGCGGCACGCCGCGAGCGACGAGGAGGGGGGCCGGGGCCTGTTCATCATCGCCCAGATGACCCACCAGTGGGGCACGCGCTACACCCGCTTGGGCAAGACCATCTGGACCGAGCAGGACCTGCCGCAGGCGGATCACCAGTAGCACAACCGGCGTAAATCCGGGCGATCTTGAGAGCATGAGCCGGATCCACCGGTATGAACAAGGTGAAGTCGTCCCGGTCAACAGCCGTTCAGCGGCACACGATCGCCGTTGAGGGGTCGTTTCTCCGTTCGAGGCGTCACACGTTCCGCTGAAAAGTCGGCGACACAGCGACCGCCGCTCGCGTACGGCGTCCCCTTGATCAAGCTGGTGTCTTCTGCGAAGGAGACGCCACCGTGCGAATTTCTGACATTCAGCGCTGCGAGGTCCGGCCCGGACAGCTCGTCGAGTGGACGATCAGCCCGGCGACCATCGCGGCCGCGGCAGCGCTGCCGCCCGATCCGCGGCCGCCGGCGTACATCCAGGAGTCGCACATCAGAACGGCCCGCTCGGTGCGGGAGGACGGTCTGTTCGTACCGACCTGGCTCGGCACGGCGTTCGACCTGCCGGGCCGGGCCGATCTCGACGCGCTGGAAAGGGCGTTGAGAGGCTGGACGCTGCGTCACGAGACGCTGCGCAGCGGCTTCAGGTGGGCCGGCGACGACATGCAGCGGTTCACGCTCGACGAGGAGGAGGTGTCGCTGCACCGCGAGGTGATCGGCGACTTCGCCGACGCGGGTGCGCTGATCCGGTACCTGCAGGACCGGTTCGACGCCGCGGCGGACGCCCTCGGCTGGCCGAACCTCATCTACGCGGCGGTCGTTCGCGAGGACTGCACCAGCGTGTACATGGCGTTCGACCACACCAACGTCGACGCCTACTCCATCCATCGCATCCCCGACGAAATCCACGAACTGTACACGGCGGGCGTCACGGGGCGGCCCGTCAGCGGCCCGTCCGTGGCGAGTTACGTCGACTTCTGCGAGCAGGAGCGGGCGAACGCGGACGGCATCGACGACACGCACGCGATCGTCGCACGCTGGCGGGAGTTCATCAGCCGATGCGACGGCAGGCTTCCGGAATTCCCCGTCGATCTCGGTCTGCGGCCCGGTGGCGCGCTGCCCGCCCAGAAGTTGGTGTGCGAACCCCTCGTCGACGCGGACGCCGCCGCCGCGTTCGAGGCGCACTGCCGGCCCTACGGCGGCAGCCTGGTGGGCATTCTGGCCGCGACCAGCCTCATCGTCCACGAGCTCGGCGGGCAGCCGGTCTACCGCACGGTCGTGCCGTTCCACACCCGGCTGAAGTCCGAGTGGTCGGACTCCGTGGGCTGGTACGTCGGCGGCGCGCCCATCGAGGTGCCCGCGGCACGGGACTTCGACAGCGCGCTCGACATGGTCCGCGCCGAGTTGCGGGCCAACCGGTCGCTGGCACGCATTCCGCTGGCCCGCGTACTGCGGCTGCTCGGCGCGGACTTCCGCCCGACCTCGCCCGACATGTACTCGATCATTTCGTATGTCGATGCCCGGCTCATTCCCGGCGCGCCCCACTGGGACCAGCGGAAGGCGTACGGGCTGATCCGGGTGTCGTACGGCGATCAGGTGTGCGCCTGGGTCAACCGGCTGCACGAGGGGCTGTGGTTCGCCTGCCGGTACCCGGACACCGACGTCGCCTACAAGAACGTGCGGCTGTATGCCGAGGGGCTGCGCGACCTGATCGCCTCCGTGTCCGCGGGCGGGCGCTCGCGGGTCGCGGAGCCGGCGTTCTCCTGACACAACTCTCGTCCGTCCCGCCCGCGTTCGGCCCGCGCGGCACCGCAATCCATGCCCGGGTGACGCCAGTTGGCATCCATTCGGTGGTTCTGTCATGACACATCCCCATCGGTGCGGATGTCCGGTGTGGAACGCTCCACTCGACTACTGATAGTGTTTGGGTCGTCACGCTAGGCAACACGTTTCACTGCAAAAGAACCGAGGGTTCCATGCGCAAGCTTCAGCAGGTCGTGATCGCGGCGGTGGCGGCGGCCGGCGGTCTGACCGCCATCGGCGCCGGCTCCGCCATCGCCGACACCAACGGCGGTGAGCTGCAGGTGTCCAACCTCTACCGCCCGTACCAGGAGTGCAGCCCGCAGACGGTGGCGGAGAACGACGTCCCGATCGGCGTGCTCGGCCTCGCCGACACCAGCGACACGGCCTGCGGCCAGTACAACAACGCTTTCACCGGCTGAGTCCGGCGGCGTCGTCGTGTGCGACGCCTGGTGCGGGGCTCTTCGTGGTCGGTCTCGAAGGGTCCCGCTTTTCCGGCCGGTTGTCCGAGTGTCGAAGACGGAGCCCGGCGCACCGGGCACCTTTGCAGAGGAGGCACATCACATGTTCGGCAGGAAGAGAATCGCGGTCGTCTCGGGGCTCGTCGGGGGCGTTGCCGCGGCGTGCGTCGGCGTCACCCCGGCGGCGAACGCCGCTGCCGGCCCGGGGAAGTGCACGCGCGATCTCCTGGGCAACGTCGCCTGTGTCCAGCGGATCAGCGGTGAAGTCCCCAAAGGCGCCGCCATCCCGCACCAGGAGCTGTGTCAGTCGGTGCAGCCGACGGAAGTCCCCTCCTTCCTGGGTGGCGGGACGCAGCAGTTCGAGACCGAGGTGACCTGTACCCCCGTGGCCCGGGGCGGCGTGCCCGCAGCGAACCGCGACGAGGTGGAGTCGCCCGACGTGTCCAATTGAGCCCGGACGCCGGACCCTTCCGGTCGACACCTCGTGGCGCCGACGCGACGTGCCGGGGTGTAGATCCTCAATAACTACGGACTGTGTGTATATGCTCACATTAAGTAGTCAAGCCAGGCGCTTCCGCCTGGGTTAGGAAGGGTCAACCATGCGTAAGTTTCAGCGCGTTGCAGTCGTAGCCGCGGCGATCGCGGGGCTGTCCGCCTTCGGCGGCGGCGTCAGCTTTGCCGCCGGCGGCGAGGACGCGCCTCCGCAGATCACCGCCGTGGCCAACTCGACGGCCAACGCCGTTGCGGTCGGCGGTAACAACACCACGGAGACCGAGCCGAAGGCCGGGCAGGAAGCGGGGCCGCAGGACGAGGGGAACTCCGGCCCGGAGCAGGGCGACGACCAGCACCAGGGCGACGAGTAAGGACGTACCGAGGGCTCACCCTCTCGGAGTCGGCGCGGGGCGCACCGGCCTTCTTCGGAAATCTGATGTGCACCGCACGCATTCGGCACACCGGGCCGGCACCGTTTCGGTCTGTTCACCGGTCTGCCGAGTGACACCCGTGGCGAAGGCAGCCCGGACGCACGACGGTCCCGTCGGGGTACGCGTCCGGGCTGCGGCATTTCCGCCATCGGCGCGCTTGGTAACGCATCCAGGCGCGGAATGCTCAGTTTCGACCTTCTCGGGCCCGGGCGCACGCCAGTCAATGGCGCATGCGCCCGGGCCCCTGTCGTAAAGGAAGACAACTCATGTTCACTGTACGGAAGATCGCCACCGTCTCGGGGCTCGTCGGAAGTCTCGCCGCGTTCTGCGTCGGCGCCGGACACGCGTACGCGGACGGGTCCTCGGACGACTGCAGGAGCACCGAGCAGGGCGGCACCGTCTGCGTTCACAAGAACGAGACCCGCACTGACAAGGGCGGGGTGCACGTCGTCAAGCAGCTGCTCGACTGCTCGACGTCCGACCGCCCGCGCCTGGTGTTTCCGGAGGACCAGCTGCTGGACGGCGGTCCCTCCGGAAACGGGCAGCACGTGGACTGCTCGAACACGGAAAAGCTGCCCAAGGGCTTCAAGAAGCCGCACTTCGAGTTCTGAGCGCCGCCAGTACATGCCGGACCGGAGAAACAGTAATCCCCGGTACCCAACCAGTTGTCGGATACCGGGGATTACTGCTCTGCGTTACTTGCCGAACGCCTCGTTGCTGCAGCTCAGCTTCGAACCGGTGTTGTTGCTCTGGGCGCCCGCGTTGCCCTCGTCGTTCAGGCCCAGCAGGCCGTTGAGGAGTCCGACGTTGCCGAGGATGTTGAGGTTCAGGTCGTGCGACCTGCACTGGTTGCTCTGCTGGACGTTGAACTCGTTGCCGTCCTTGCCCCAGCCCTGGTCGGCGTGGGCGGTGCCGACACCCAGGAGTCCGACGCTCCCGAATGCGGCGAGGACAACGGCAGCAGTGCGGAGCTTGTGCATGTGATCTCCGTTGGAATGAGATGGAGGCGATGTGCGAGAAATCGCCGTATGTGCCGACATGAATGCTGATACGAAATACCCGGATGAATCGAGCGACGCGCCGAATGCGAGTGCTTTTTCGCTATCTTGGAGGTCCGTCGGCGCACACGAATGGTCCCGACGCCCGGGCTGGGGCCGGGTGCCGGGACCATTTCACCGCCCGGCGCCTGGGCGCCGCACGCAACTCAGAAGGCGCTGTTGCTGCAACTCAGCGTCGATCCGGTGTTGTTGTTCTGGGCGCCCGGGTGGCCCTCGGGGTTGAGGTCCAGCACGCCGTTGAGGAGTCCGACGTTGCCGAGGATGTCGACGTTCAGGTCGTGCGACTTGCAGTGGTTGCTCTGCATGATGTCGAACCTGTCGCCGCCGTGGTCGCCGCCGTGCTCGCCGCCGGCGTAGGCCGTGCCGCTCATGAGGCCGATGCTGCTGAGCGCGGCTACCAGGACGGCAACATTGCGAAGCTTGCGCATGTCATCTCCGTGGGAGTGGGGGTTTGCGATCTGTGACAGATCGACTTTTTACAGTTACCGGAGATTAGTACGAAATACGCCAAAGCTCGCAACGGCACGCCGTTTCCACAGTCAAGAGGCAGAGCCACCCGAAAGTCGGTATGCGCATGCGAACGGGCTCATCGATCGGGTCGAAAGCCCGTGCAGCGCATTGGACCCAGAGCGTCAGCCCTGATGCTGCGCGCTGGCGAGGGAGTTGGACTGGCTGTTGGCCTGGGTGCAGGCGACGCCTCGGGTCTCGGCGGCCGCGAGCAGGGCGACCGGGATGTTCGCGTCGAGCAGGTTCTGAGGGCTGCACTCCTGGTACGGCCGGAACAGGTTGGTCTGGCCCACCGAACCGCCCTGTGCCGTCTGCGGGGCCTGTGCCGTCTGCGGGGTCGGCGAGGAGATCTGCGGGCTGATCTGCGGGTTGAGCTGAGGGTTGACCTGCGGGGTGACCTCGGTGCCCCGCTGCGGGTACGCCTGCTGCGGCGTGCCGTAGGACTGCGTGGTCGCCTGGGCGGAGGTGGCCGAGGCGGCCTGGGCGTCCGGCTGTGAAACGGGAGTCGGAGCCGCCCCGTTGTAGGCGGGGGCGGCGGAGCTTGGGCCGGCGCCGACGGCTGACAGGCCGCCGGCTGCTGCGACGATGAGCGCGACTTGCTGAAGCTTGCGCATGGAATCCTCGGCCCTTCATTGACCTGTGTACGGAACCTGGTGAAATGCTGACGGGCGGCGCGGTTGTCGCCGCTTTCGCCGCCCTGGACGGCTGCGATGGACCATCGTTCTCGCCCCGAGGGGAACGAAATGCGCGCGGGCTCGGACACGGGCGTCGGCGCGTGGTCACCCATTTGACACAACGACTCTGGCCCGCAATGCCAGTTCCGGTGAATGGCAAATGGGTGACGAGCCGCCAGGAGCCGTGACCGCGGCGGGGGAACCGTCGTTCCGACGAGAGGAGGGCAGCGAACGTGAACTCAAAGAGGAGTGCGAGACTTTGCTGCCGGCTCCGATGCGACGTCCGCGTACCACTCAGGAGTTACCGCTACTGACGGTGCGGTGTGATGAACGCACCAACTGTACGTGTGACCGCACTGAATTCAGTGGGTTTCCCTTTCAGGTATCGAAGGGCCGAGGGTTTTCATGCGCAAGCTTCACAAGGCCGCGCTCGTTCTAGCAGCGGCCGGCGGTCTGTCCGCCATCGGCGCCGGCGTCAGCTATGCCGACTCCCCCGTCGGATATGGCGGTCCCGCTCCGGCTCCTGCGCCGGACCAGCCGGCTCCCCAGGCCGCACCCCCGGCACCTGCTTCGCAGGCTCCGCCGCAGCAGCAGGCCGGTTACGCCGCGGGCTCGACGCAGGGAACGGCACAGGCGACCGTCACGCCGCCGCAGCAGCAGGCCGCCCCCGCCTACCCGCAGCAGTACCCCCAGCCGTACCCCCAGCCGTACCCCCAGCAGCAGGCCGTCCCGCCGCCACAGCAGGCCGGTTACGCCTCCGCCATGGCCTCGTCGCAGGGCTCGGCGCAGGCCACCACCGCGCCGCCCCCGCAGCAGCAGGCCGCCCCCGCGTACCCGCAACAGCAGGCCGCCCCCGCCTACCCGCAGCAGTACGCCCAGCCGCAGGCCGCTCCGCCACCGCCGGCGCAGGTCATCCCGCAGGTCATGCCGCAGGTCGCCCCGCAGGTGGCCGTACCGCAGGCCGCCACCCCGGAGACCCCGATGCGTGTCGGACCGCAGGTGAACCCGCAGGTGAACCCGCAGGTGAATCCGCTCATCAACCCGATGCTCGGGTCGCCGAGCGTGCCGACGCTGGCTCCCGTCGGCCTCGGACAGCTGGCGGCACCTCCCGTCGGTCAGCTGGGACTTCCCCGGCTCGGCTGACGGCCTCACGAAATCGTCCGCAGCCCCCATGCGATCTGTTGCAGATCCCATCCGCTCGACCAACGGAGAACCAATGCGCAAGTTCCACAGGGCAGTCCTCGTGGGTGCCGTGCTCGGCAGTGTCTGCTCCTTCGGCGGTGCCACCGCCTTCGCCCACGGTGAGCCGGGCCATGACAGCGACTTCGACGTCACCCAGAGCAACGAGTGCCGTTCGCACGACATGAACATCGACGTGCTCGGCAACCTCGGCGCCTTCAACGGCCTGGCAGGCAACCTGCTGAACGGCGAGGGCAACCCGGGCGCGCAGCTGAGCCACCTCGGTTCGGACGTGAGCTGCAGCAACCGGGCGTTCTGACGGCCCTCGCCTCCACTCGCTCCACCCCCGAACCGGCGGGGGTGAGCGAGGACGAGGCGGCCGCGGTGGGGCACGGCCCGGATCGTTGACATCTCCCCGACGGGGCGTTCATCGCCCTGCGTCGCCTCGCGTCCGTCCGGCCCGGCACACCTTCACCGCGCGGTGCACCCGGGAAAGCCGGGCCGCCGGATCCGAACCGGCGGTCCCGGCGTCTGTCCCGGTATGGAACCGAACCAGCCGCCTCCTCGGCCCCGGCAGCCGGAAGGGTGCCTCACCGTCGCGATCCGCGTCCCCCTGCGGATCGTCGTCCTGGTGCTGGTGGTGCCGGTGCGCATGGCGTGGGACACACTCGTCGTCGCCGGACGGATTCTGCGGGACACCGTGCTCAGGCCGGTCGGCCGGGCTCTGCTGTGGGCCGGGAAAGCCCTGTTCGTCCGGCCGTTCGTGGGCCTGTGGCGCCATGTCCTCGTCCCCGTCGGCAGGACGCTCGCCCGGCTCGGCACCGTCCTCGTCGTCGTACCGGCCGGGTGGCTGTACCGGCACGTGCTCACCCCCGCCGGCCACGCCGTCGCCGGGCTCGCGCGCGGGGTGGGCACCGGGCTCGCGTGGGTGTACGCGCGCGTGCTCCGTCCGGCCGGGCATGCGGTCACCCGGCTGCTGCGGGACATCGGCGCCGTACTCGCCGCCGTGGGCATCGGCGGGTACACGGCCGTCGCCCGGCTGGTCCGGTATCTGATCGTCGTCCCCGCCCGATGGCTGTACGACCGGGTCCTCGCGCCCGTCGGACGTGCTCTCGCCCGGTGCGGCCGAGGGGTGGCACGGCTGCTGGACGTGATCGCCACCGGCATCGGAGCCGCCCTGTACTGGACCCTCCGCGTCCTCTTCGTCCTGCCCGCCCTCGTGCTGTGGCGCCGGGTCCTCGCGCCCGTCGGCCGGTTCCTCGCCGTCGTCGCCCGCGAGGTGGGTGACGCCCTCGGGCACGCCTGGCGGATCGCCGGACGCGTCTCGCGGGCCGTCGGGCGGGCGCTCGGGACCTTCTTCCGGTGGGTTTTCGTGGAGCCGGTGCGCTGGGCGTACCGCACCGTCCTGACTCCGGTCGGCCACCTCGTCCGGGACGCCGTGCTGCGGCCCGCCGCCGAAGGCGCGCGCGTGCTGGGCCGGGCCGTCCGCGAGGCGCTGACCGGCGCCCGCGACACGGTGCGGCAGGCCCGCGCCGACATCCGGCGGATGCTGTTCGGCGAGCCGCGCCAGCCGGCCGCGGTGAACCGGCGGGAACCTCAGCGGCCCGCGGCACGTACTCTTGGTAGCAGTACGACCGCACTCACGAAGGACTAGGACACTGGGCAAGCGACAGCCCGAAGGCCCGCCGCCCGCACCCGCGGTGCAGCGCATCCGACTGCGCTACACCAAGCGCGGCCGCCTGAGGTTCACCAGCCACCGAGACTTCCAGCGCGCCTTCGAGCGGGCGCTGCGCCGCGCCGAGGTGCCGATGGCGTACTCGGCCGGTTTCACGCCGCACCCGAAGGTGTCGTACGCCAATGCCGCACCCACCGGCACGGGCAGTGAGGCGGAGTACCTGGAGATCGCGCTCACCGCACCGCGCGACCCGGAGACCCTGCGTGTCCTCCTCGACGAGTCGCTGCCCCCCGGGCTCGACGTGATCGAGGCGGTGGAGGCGCGGACCTCCGGTCTCGCCGACCGGCTGACGGCCTCCGTCTGGGAGCTGCGGCTGGACGGCGTCGACCCGGCCGACGCCGGGCGTGCGGTCGAGACCTTCAACCGGGCCGGGACCGTCGAGGTCCAGCGGATGACCAAGAACGGCGTCCGTACCTTCGACGCCCGCCCGGCCGTGGTGAGCCTGGAAACGCACGGTTCACCGGCTGATAGGCCGACCGGCCAGCCCTGTGCGATACTGCGGCTGGTTGTTCGGCACGTGACGCCTGCCGTACGACCCGACGACGTCCTGTCCGGTCTCCGCGCCGTGGCCGACCTGGCGCCGCCGGTCCCCGCAGCGGTGACCAGGCTGGCGCAGGGGCTGTTCGATGAAGAGACCGGCACGGTGACCGACCCGCTCGCGCCCGACCGCGAGGCAGCCGAGGCCCTGACGGCCGCACCGGCCGCCGCCGCGACGGCGCCGGAAGGTCCCGCGTAAGGACGGACGTCGTAGCGCCGCCCTCGTACTCGGGAGCCACCTGGGTCGGGCAGCGCACCGACCAGAAGACTTTCGCCAGGCCGTACCGACAAGGCGTACGGAACCGGCGAGACAGGACACAGAGTGCTCCCGTGCGGCGCCCGCGCCCCGGACGGCGGCCATCGCGGATCGCGCGGGCCGTGGACGTCAACGGCGGACGGTCTTTTCGGACCGTCGCCGGACCAGGCGCGGCGCCCGGGGGCCTGACGGGAGAAACGCCCGCATGCTCGAGCCGACCGAACCCAACGAGGGTTCCGAACTGAACACACCGAGCGACACCCTGCCGCCGCGCAGGCGTCGCCGTGCCGCCTCCCGCCCGGCGGGCCCGCCGGCCGCGGCCGAGGCTCCCGCCGAGGTGACCGTGCCGGCCATACCGGCCGCCGACCCCGACGAGGTCGCCGAGGTGATCGCGGCCGAAGAGGCCGAGGAAACGCTTGTGGCCGCGGAGGACGTCGAGGCCGCCTCGGCACCCGCCGCCGAGGAGGCCCCTTCCGCCGGCCGTCCGCGCCGCCGTGCCACCCGCCGCGCCTCCGCGCCCGCGGGGTCGCCGTCGACCGCCGACGTTGTCGAGACCGTCGTACCGGCCGCCACGCCCGCCGCCGAGACCGAGAAGCCCGCTGCCGTCGCCGAGGGCGGCGAGGTCGTCGTCGGTGAGGAGGCCGCGCCGCGCCGCGTCCGCCGGCGCGCCACCCGCAGCGTCTCCACTCCGGCCGAGCCCGTTTCCGGTGCCGCCGAGGCCACCGCGGACGAGTCCGCCCCCGCCGAGGAGGCCGCGCCCGCCGGACGAACCCGCCGTCGGGCCACGCGCCGCGCCTCCGCGTCCACCGGGTCGCCGGCTGCGGCCGAGGCCGCCGAGGCGACCGTGGTTGCCGCCGAGGCCGGGGAGGCGCCGGAGCAGGCCGTCGTCGAGACGCCCGCCGCCGTGGAAGAGGCCGCGCCCGCCGCCCGTACGCGCCGTCGCGCGACCCGCCGCGCCTCCGCCCCCGCCGGTGCCCCGAAGGCCGTCGAGGAGGCCGAGGCCGTCGAGGCCGCCGTTCCGGCCGCCCAGGAGGCGGAGGGGACCGCGGAGGCCGTGGAGGCGCCGGCTGCCGAGGAGGCGGCCCCGCGCCGCACCCGTCGCCGTGCCACCCGCCGGGTGTCCGCGCCCACCGCCGAGGACGGCGCCGAGTCCGCCGAGGCGGAGGAGGCCCAGGAGCAGCCCGCCGTGCAGGCCCCGGCCGCCGCGCAGGCGCCGCAGGCTCCCGCCGAGGAGGCCGCCCCGCGTCGTGCCCGGCGCCGGGCCGTGCGGCCCGCGTTCGGGTTCTCCGAGCCCGAGCGGACGACGCAGCCCGCGTCGGAGACCACCGAGAGCGAGGCCCCCGAGGACAAGACCTCGCGCCGGCCCGCCCGCCCCGCCGTCGCCGTCTTCCAGGCGCCGGTGTTCACCGAGCCGAGGTTCCAGACCCCGGAGCGCGCCGCCGCCGAGGCCGCCGCGGAGACCGCCGACACGGAGGAGCCCGAGGAGTACACGGAGGCGGACGAGCGCGCCGAGACCGGCTCGCGCCGCCGTCGCCGCCGCCGGGGTGCCGCCGAGGAGACCCGTGTGACCGAGGCCGCCGCCGAGACGGAGGAGGCCGAGGAGGCCCCGGAGTCCGCCGAGGACCTCGCCGAGGGCGAGGAGGGCGAGGAGGCCGAGGAGACGGAGGGCGCCGAGGGCTTCGAGGAGTCCGGCTCGCGTCGCCGTCGCCGTCGTGGCGGCCGCCGCCGTCGTCGCGGTGAGGCCGCCGAGGGCGAGGCCGGCGAGGACGCCGAGGGCGAGGAACTGGCCGCCGAACAGGCCGCGCAGGACGCCGAGGACACCGCCGAGCAGGAGGAAGAGGACGCAGAGGAGGACCGCGACGAGGCCGGTGCCTCCAGCTCCAGCAGCCGCCGCCGGCGTCGCCGTCGTCGCCGTGCCGGTGACACCTCCGTGGACGCCGAGCCCGGCGAGGGCGACCCCGAGCGCACGGTCGTCAAGGTCCGCGAGCCGCGCAAGCCCAGCGAGCCGTCCGACGAGGTGCAGTCCATCAAGGGCTCGACCCGCCTGGAGGCCAAGAAGCAGCGCCGCCGGGAAGGCCGGGAGCAGGGCCGCCGCCGCGTTCCGATCATCACCGAGGCCGAGTTCCTGGCCCGCCGCGAGGCCGTCGAGCGCGTCATGGTCGTGCGCCAGCACGGCGAGCGCACCCAGATCGGCGTCCTGGAGGACGGCGTGCTCGTCGAGCACTACGTCAACAAGGAGCAGTCGACCTCGTACGTCGGCAACGTCTACCTGGGCAAGGTCCAGAACGTGCTGCCGTCGATGGAGGCCGCCTTCATCGACATCGGCAAGGGCCGCAACGCCGTCCTGTACGCCGGTGAGGTCAACTTCGAGGCGCTGGGCATGGCCAACGGCCCGCGCCGCATCGAGTCCGCCCTGAAGTCGGGCCAGTCGGTCCTCGTGCAGGTCACCAAGGACCCGATCGGGCACAAGGGCGCCCGTCTGACCAGCCAGGTCTCCCTCCCGGGCCGCTACCTCGTGTACGTCCCCGAGGGTTCGATGACCGGCATCAGCCGCAAGCTGCCCGACACCGAGCGGGCCCGGCTGAAGACGATCCTCAAGAAGATCGTCCCCGAGGACGCGGGCGTCATCGTGCGCACCGCCGCCGAGGGCGCGAGCGAGGACGAGCTGCGCCGGGACGTCGAGCGGCTGCAGGCGCAGTGGGAGGAGATCCAGAAGAAGTCGAAGAACGGCAACGCCCCGACGCTGCTGTACGGCGAGCCGGACATGACCGTCCGGGTCGTGCGCGACATCTTCAACGAGGACTTCTCCAAGGTCATCGTCAGCGGCGCCGACGCCTGGGAGACGATCCACGGGTACGTCTCCCACGTGGCCCCGGACCTGGCCGGCCGACTGCAGAAGTGGACCTCCGAGGTCGACGTCTTCGCCACGTACCGGATCGACGAGCAGCTCGCCAAGGCGCTGGACCGCAAGGTCTGGCTGCCCAGCGGTGGTTCGCTGGTGATCGACAAGACCGAGGCGATGGTCGTCGTCGACGTCAACACCGGCAAGTTCACCGGCCAGGGCGGCAACCTGGAGGAGACGGTCACCAGGAACAACCTGGAGGCGGCCGAGGAGATCGTGCGCCAGCTGCGGCTGCGCGACCTCGGCGGCATCGTCGTCATCGACTTCATCGACATGGTCCTGGAGTCCAACCGCGACCTGGTGCTGCGCCGTCTGCTGGAGTGCCTGGGCCGCGACCGTACGAAGCACCAGGTGGCCGAGGTGACCTCGCTGGGCCTGGTGCAGATGACCCGCAAGCGGGTCGGCCAGGGCCTGCTGGAGTCCTTCTCCGAGACCTGCGTCCACTGCAACGGCCGCGGTGTCATCGTGCACATGGAGCAGCCGAGCGCGGCGGCCGGCGGCGGTGGCGGCAAGCGCAAGAAGCGCGGCCGGGGTGGTGAGGTGCACGAGCACGTGCACGAGACCGCCGCGGTGGCCGTGGAGACCGGCGAGGCCGTCGAGCCCGAGGTGGAGACCGCCGTCGAGGTGGCCGCCGAGGTCGCCGAGCCGGTCGCTCTCCCCGCCCCCGAGTTCGCGCCGGACGAGGAGCTGTACAGCAGCATCGCCGAGGCGGAGGCGGCGGCCACCCGCGGTCGTTCGCGCCGTCGCGCGAGCCGCCGTTCCTCCGCTCCCGCGGGCGCGCCGAAGGCGGAGGCCCCTCGCGAGCAGGCTCCGAAGGCCGAGGCCCCGAAGGCGGAGGCCGCCGTGGCCGCTGCCGCGCCGACCGCGCAGGACGTCACCGCCCAGGAGGCGGCTGCGCGTCCGGTGCGTCCGGAGCCGGCCGCCGAGGCGCTGGCCGAGCCCGCGGCCGTCGAGGACCAGGTGGTCCCGGCGCCGCAGACCGAGGCCGTCGAGGAGGCCGCGCCCAAGGGCCGTACGCGCCGTCGTGCGACCCGGAAGGTGTCGGCGCCGGCCGGTTCCCCGGCGGGGGCCGAGGCGACCGTGGTGACGGTGCCCGAGACCGAGCCCGCGGCCGAGGTGCCGGTGGCCCGGCCCGCGGCCGAGGCGCCCGCCGAGGAGACCCCGGCCGCGGCCGCCGTCGAGGAGGCGGCCGAGCCCGTCGAGAGCGCGGCCCCGGCCCGCCCGCGCCGTCGTGCCGTACGCAAGGTCGGCGCGCCGACCGCGTCCGAGGAGGCCGCCGTGGTGGTCCTCCCGTCGGCCGCGGCGGAGGAGGCACCGGCCGGCGACGTCACGGCCGAGGAGGTGGCCGAGGCGACGGCTCCGGCGAAGAAGGCGGCCCGCAAGACCGCCAAGAAGGCCACGGCGAAGAAGGCCGCCGCCAAGAAGACCGTGGCGAAGAAGACCGCGGCCAAGAAGACGGCCGCCAAGAAGACCACGGCCAAGAAGGCGGCCAAGACGGCCGCGGCGAAGTCGACGGCGAAGAAGACCACCACGGTCTCCACCGAGGACGTCGCCGACGAGGGCTGACACCCCGGGTGTGGGGCCGGTCCGCGTGACCGGCCCCACACCCACCGGGGCCCGGTTTGACCCCCCAGGTCATGGCCCCGTAACCTTGACCGTCGGCGTGTCCACTGAACATGCCACATCCCCGTAAACCTCTTCCTCCCGGGCGCAAGGTTGGCCGGGAGAGGTCGTCCGTGATGGTTCTGGGCGGCTGGCCTGCGGGGGTGCCGTTTCTTCGAGCGAAAGAGAGATCCGCGTGTACGCCATCGTGCGCAGCGGTGGTCGCCAGCACAAGGTTGCTGTCGGCGACATCGTTGAGGTTGACAAGATTTCCACCGCCAAGGTTGGCGACACGGTCGAGCTCTCGACCCTGCTCGTTGTCGACGGCGACGCTGTGACCAGCGACCCGTGGGTGCTGGCCGGCATCAAGGTCCAGGCCGAGGTCGTGGACCACCACAAGGGCCAGAAGATCGACATTCTGCGCTACAAGAACAAGACCGGCTACCGCCGTCGGCAGGGCCACCGCCAGCAGTACACGGCGATCAAGGTCACGTCGATCCCCACGGCTGCGAAGTAAGGGACTGAGGAGACATGGCACACAAGAAGGGCGCATCGTCCACCCGGAACGGTCGCGACTCCAACGCCCAGCGGCTCGGCGTGAAGCGCTTCGGCGGTCAGGTCGTGAACGCTGGTGAGATCCTGGTCCGTCAGCGCGGCACCCACTTCCACCCCGGCGCCGGTGTCGGCCGTGGCGGCGACGACACGCTGTTCGCCCTGCAGGCCGGTGCGGTGGAGTTCGGTACCCACCGCGGCCGCAAGGTCGTGAACGTCGTTCCGGTCGCCTGAGCCCAGGCCCAGACCGAACGTTTCGCGAGGCGGACCTCACTTCCCGGTCGGGAAGGCGGGTCCGCCTTTCGCGTGTTACAGCAGAGACATATCCGTACGTTTTCGCAGTGCTGGAGGCACCCCACCATGACCACCTTCGTGGACCGCGTCGAACTGCACGTCGCCGCGGGTAACGGAGGCCACGGCTGTGCCTCCGTCCACCGCGAGAAGTTCAAGCCGCTCGGCGGCCCGGACGGCGGCAACGGCGGCCGCGGCGGTGACGTCATCCTCACCGTGGACCAGTCGGTCACGACGCTGCTGGAGTACCACCACTCCCCGCACCGCAAGGCCACCAACGGCAAACCCGGCGAGGGCGGCAACCGCTCAGGCAAGGACGGTCAGGACCTGGTCCTGCCGGTGCCGGACGGCACGGTCGTGCTCGACAGGGCGGGCAACGTGCTCGCCGACCTGGTCGGCCACGGCACGTCGTACATCGCCGCGCAGGGCGGCCGTGGCGGCCTCGGCAACGCGGCGCTGGCCTCAGCCCGCCGCAAGGCGCCCGGCTTCGCCCTCCTCGGCGAGCCCGGGGACCTGCACGACATCGTCCTGGAGCTGAAGACCGTCGCCGACGTGGCGCTCGTCGGCTACCCGAGCGCCGGCAAGTCCTCGCTGATCTCCGTGCTCAGCGCGGCCAAGCCGAAGATCGCCGACTATCCCTTCACCACGCTCGTGCCGAACCTCGGTGTGGTGACGGCCGGTTCGACCGTCTACACCATCGCCGACGTGCCGGGTCTGATCCCGGGCGCGAGCCAGGGCAGGGGCCTGGGCCTCGAGTTCCTGCGGCACGTGGAGCGGTGCAGCGTGCTGGTGCACGTGCTGGACACCGCGACCCTGGAGTCCGAGCGCGACCCGGTCTCCGACCTCGACGTCATCGAGGAGGAGCTGCGGCAGTACGGCGGACTGGACAACCGGCCCCGGATCGTCGTCCTGAACAAGGTCGACGTGCCGGACGGCAAGGACCTCGCCGAGATGGTCCGCCCCGACCTGGAGGCCCGCGGCTACCGCGTCTTCGAGGTGTCGGCCGTCGCCCACATCGGGCTGCGCGAGCTGACGTTCGCGCTCGGTGAGCTGGTCGGCAAGGCGCGCGCCGCGAAGCCGAAGGAGGAGGCGACCCGGATCGTCATCCGGCCGAAGGCCGTGGACGACGCCGGCTTCACCGTGACCCGCGAGGAGGTCGGCGGCGAGCCGCTGTTCCGGGTGCGCGGCGAGAAGCCCGAGCGCTGGGTCCGCCAGACCGACTTCAACAACGACGAGGCCGTCGGCTACCTCGCCGACCGGCTCAACCGCCTCGGCGTGGAAGAGCAGTTGATGAAGGCGGGCGCCCGGTCCGGCGACGGTGTCGCCATCGGCCCCGAGGACAACGCGGTCGTCTTCGACTGGGAGCCCACGGTCATGGCCGGTGCGGAGATGCTGGGCCGCCGCGGCGAGGACCACCGCTTCGACGGGGAACGGCCCGCGGCGCAGCGCCGGCGGGACAAGCAGGCCGAGCGGGACGAGGCACTCCGTGAGTACGACGACTTCGACCCGTTCGAGTAGGACGCGGTGCCCGTGACCTCCTGAGTTCTTCTGAACACCGGGAAAACACAGGGTGCACTCAGGGCAACCCTGGCCCGCCCAGGTGAGTCGAACCGTGCGGCGCCGAGATCTCTCGGCGCCGCACTCCTGTCTCCACGACTCCCGGAGCTCACGTGTCCCACCCCCGTCCCCGCCACCGGCGCACCCTGACGATCGCCACCGGCATCGCCCTGGCCGTCGGCGGACTCGCGGTCCCCGCCCACGCGGCCACCGCGTCGGTGCCCAGCAGCAGGCATCTGCACGACGACTTCAACGGTGACGGCTACGCCGACCTCGCCGTCGCCGCGCCCTCGGCGACCGTGGACGGCAAGAAGGGCGCCGGTTACGTCGCCGTCGTGTACGGCTCGCCGAGCGGGCTGAAGACCTCGACCAAGCAGGTCCTCAGCCAGAACAGCGCCGGCGTGCCGGGCGGCGCCGAGACCGATGACGGCTTCGGCAGCGCCGTGTCCACCGCCGACCTCGACCGGGACGGCTACGCCGACCTGGTCGTCGGCGTCGGCGGCGAGGACTCGGCCGCCGGCACCGACGCCGGGCTGATCGAGGTGCTCTGGGGTGGCCCCAACGGGCTGTCCGGCGGAGCGTCCCTGGCCGGCGGGAAGGCGTACGACTCGTTCGGCGGTCCCGGCCATCTGACGGTCGGGGACGTCAACGGGGACGGTGCACCCGATGTCGTCACCGTCGAGAACGCCAAGGACCTGCGGGTGCTCAGCGGGCCGTTCACCCGGACCGGCTCCACCACGCACGGCGCGCAGCTGATCACCGACCCCGGCAACAGCCGTTTCCTGGACCTGGCCACCGGCGATGTGAACGGCGACGGGATCACCGACGTCGTCGGCGCCGTCAACGACGGCGACGAGTGGGACGCCCGCGCGGTCGCCGTCTGGACCGGCACACACAACGGGCTCAACCCGTACACGATGGTGCGGGACAAGAGCGGCTACGCCATGCAGGGCGGCGAGAGTCTCGCCGTCGGTGACGTGAACCGGGACGGCTACGCGGACATCGTGGTGGGCCGGGCGATGGAGGGCGCCGACAGCGATGTGGACACCCCGCTCGCCAAGGGCGGCCGGATCGCCTGGATCCCGGGCACCGCGGCCGGACCCGACGGGACGAAGGCGGTCATCATGAACCAGGACAGCTCCGGTGTCCCGGGCACCGCCGTGCCGGGGTCCCACTTCGGTGCCGCCCTCTCGATCGCGGACATCGACGGCGACGGCTACCGCGACATCGCGGTCGGCGTGTCCGGCGCGAGCAGCGGCGGACGGATCGTCACCCTGCGCGGCACCGCGAACGGCCCCACGGGCACCGGCGCGAAGGCGTTCAGCCAGGACACCGGGGGCGTGCCCGGCGCCGGCGAGTCGGGCGACTCGTTCGGTTCGGCTGTCCGCCTGGTGGACGCCAACCACGACGGCCGGGCCGACCTGGCCGTCGGCGCACCGGGGGAGAACACGAGGGCCGGGGCGGTGTGGGTGCTGCCCGCCACCTCCTCCGGGCTCACCGCGACCGGCTCGTTCAGCTTCGCGAGTGGCACGCTCGGCACGGTGGCGACGGGCGCGCAGCTGGGCTACCGCTTCGGCTCCTGATTCCGCGGCCCGATTCCGATCTGCCGTCAGATCCGTTGTGACGCGGAGGTGTTCCCGCGTCGCAACGGATCTCCTGTTGTCTACTCATTTGTCATGCTCGCGATGGTCGTACAGCAGGCGGACCGTCCGGCCGTGGGAGCTTCGCCCTGTCCGAAGGGGCCATCGCGGCAAGGGAGTCAGCGTATGACCGCCCCGTCGCCCGACCGCCGCCGCTTTCTGACCGCCGGGGCGACCCGCTGCCCGACGGCATCGTGCTGTGGACCGTGGTCCGACCGTCGGTGCGGGCGCCGTGGGACTCAGCGCAGTCCCATGGCGCTCTCAGGTAAGCCTTAGGTAAATCTCTTACCGTCCGGTGACCATGGAGACGGACTGTACGACCCCCGCACCCCTGCCGCCCGGCACCCGCTTGCTGCACATCGGCCCGCACAAGACGGGTACGACCGCCATCCAGGGAGCCCTCTTCGCGGCGAAGGGCCGGCTGCCGGAATGGGGCGTGGAGTTCCCCGCCCACACCCGGCACCCCATGGAAGCCGCGCTCGCCGCCTGCGCCCGGCCCGCGATGATGGGGGACACGGCGCCCACCGGCCGGCACTGGGGGAGGCTGCTGGAGCAGGTGGCCGCCACGGGCGGGCGGACCTCGGTGATCAGCAGCGAGTTCTTCGCCGACGCCGACGGTGACGCGACGATCGCCCGGATCGTGGAGGAGCTGGGCGGTGACCGGGTGCACGTGCTGGTCACGTTGCGACCCCTGGTGAAGATCATGCCCTCGCAGTGGCAGCAGTACGTGCAGAACGGGCTGCGCATGGGGTACGCGGACTGGCTGGAGCACATGCTCCGCAAGCCGCCGTACGAGAAGCCCAACCCCAGTTTCTGGCACCGGCACCGGCACGGTCTGCTGGTCGAGCGCTGGGCGCGGGCCGTCGGTCCCGAGCGGGTCACCGTGGTCGTGGTGGACGACCGTGACCGCGGGGGCCTGCTGCGCACCTTCGAGGCGCTGCTCGGCCTGCCGGAGAATCTCCTCCAGCCCGTCCCGGACACGGCGAATCGCTCTCTTACCCTCGCCGAGACCGAAATGCTGCGCAATCTTAATGTCGAATTCCGCGGCAATGGACTGCCGGACGAGCTGTATTCCCGTCTCGTCCGCGGCGGTGCCGTGCTCCATATGAAGAACGCGTGCTCTCCCGAGCCCGGAGACGTGAAGATCGTGACCCCGTACTGGGCGGCCCGGGCGGCGGCGGAGATCGGCGCCGAATCAGCCGGGCGGATCGCCGCGCTGGGGGTGCGGATCCTCGGTGATCCGGCACTGCTGTCCGCGCTCCCCGGACACCCGGAGCCCGGTCCGGCCGAGCCCCGGATCGCCCCGGAGGTCGCGGCCCGGGCGCTGTACGGAGCCCTCGCCGCCGTGGCCTCGGCGGCGGGTGGCGGGGCGCCCGCGCGAACCGTGCACCAGACGTCGTCGAAGGACCTTCTGCGAGTACTCGGGCACCGCTGTCTGAAACGTCTCGGACGGCGCTGAACGGGCCTGTGCGTTCCCCTGTGACCGAGCTGTGGACCGACCTGTGGACTTACTCACAGCAAATTCACGGGGGTTCGCGGGACCCGTCCCCAATCACCGGGAGTGCAAGGTGAATGACAGGTTGCGCTCACATATGCATGGGATGTCGCTCACCTTGCACTGCGCTTACCTAAAGTGGGAGCATTTCACGGTTCCCTGACGCCCCAAGGTAGGTCATCTGTGTCCCAGCACATAGCCAAGCCCCGAACCACCGCAGTGATCCTGGCCGGTGGCACCGGTCAGCGGGTGGGTCTGTCGATCCCCAAGCAGCTGCTGAAGATCGCCGGCAAGGCAGTCATCGAGCACACCCTGACCACCTTCGAGAAGGCCGACTCGATCGACGACGTCATCGTGCTGATGGCGCCGGGCTACGTCCCGGACGTCGAGAAGATCGTCGCCAAGGCCGGCTTCACCAAGGTGAAGAAGATCATCGAGGGCGGCTCGACGCGGAACGAGACCACCGAGCGCGCCATCTCCGCGCTGGGCGAGGGCCTGGCCGAGGGCGAGGACCGCAACGTCCTCTTCCACGACGCCGTACGCCCCCTGCTCTCGCAGCGCGTCATCGACGACTGCGTGAGCGCGCTGGAGCGTTACGAGGCCGTGGACGTCGCCATCCCGTCGGCGGACACGATCATCGTGACCCGCACCCACGGCCAGGACGGCGAGTTCATCACCGAGATCCCGGACCGTTCCCGGCTGCGCCGCGGCCAGACCCCGCAGGCCTTCAAGCTGTCCACGATCCGCCGCGCCTACGAGGTCGCCGCCGGCGACCCCAACTTCCAGGCCACGGATGACTGTTCCGTCGTGCTCAAGTACCTGCCGGACGTGCCGATCCACGTCGTCGCGGGTGACGAGTACAACATGAAGGTGACGCAGCCGGTCGACGTCTTCATCGCCGACAAGCTGTTCCAGCTCGCCTCCACCGCCGCGCCCGAGCAGGTGAGCGAGGACGCCTACCGCGACCTGCTCACCGGCAGGACGATCGTCATCTTCGGCGGCTCCTACGGCATCGGCAAGGACATCGCCGAACTCGCCGGGTCCTACGGCGCGAACGTCTACGCGCTGGGCCGCTCCACCACCGGCACCCACGTGGAGAACCCGGAGGAGGTCGACGACGCGCTGTCCAAGGCGTACGCGGAGACCGGCCGGATCGACTACGTCGTCAACACCGCGGGCGTGCTGCGCATCGGCAAGCTCGCCGAGACCGACAACGCCACCATCGAGGAAGCGCTGAAGGTCAACTACCTGGCCCCGGTGCAGATCGCCCGTTCCAGCTACAAGTACCTCGCCGAGACCAAGGGCCAGCTGCTGCTCTACACCTCCAGCAGCTACACCCGCGGCCGCGCCGAGTACTCGCTGTACTCCTCCACCAAGGCCGCCATGGTGAACCTCACCCAGGCGCTGTCCGACGAGTGGGCCGGCGACGGCATCCGCGTCAACTGCATCAACCCGGAGCGCACCGCCACCCCGATGCGGACCAAGGCCTTCGGACAGGAGCCCGCGGGCTCGCTGCTCTCCTCCGAGGCCGTGGCCCGTACCTCGCTGGACGTGCTGCTGTCGGAGCTGACCGGCCACGTCATCGACGTCCGTCAGCAGGACCCGACGGCGGGCGCGGCCAAGGCCTCCGGGTTCGAGCAGGCGCTGGCCACTGTTCTGGACCGCCAGGACGGCGTGTAATAATTCGTCAATAGCTTTTAGGAATTTCAGGCCTCTGTTGTCGCTCATTCACCGGGCGTTAGCAGAGGCCTGAATCCGTACATCCCCCGCATTAATGAATAAAACCGGCACTCCCCTCCCAGAGCAGGTTTCCCCGTGATATCCACCGCTATTCGCGTCGCCCGGGTGGGCAGCGCGGCCGAGCTGGCCGCGGCGGCCCTCATGATCCTGGGCTTCCCCGCGCTCATGCTGGCCGCGCTCGTCCCGAGCGTGCCCGCCTTCGCGGCCCTGGCCGCCGTGACGTACCTGGCGGATCACTATCTGCACCGCAAGGGCAGCTACCTGATCAACCGCCTCAGCAAGATCCGGGCAGGTCTGTCGATCCGCTTCCTGATCCGGCAGCTGCTGCTGATCCTGCTGCTGGCCCGCCTCTCGCACGCGGACGACCTGATCTTCTACGGCGCCGTCGCCTGCTTCATCGCGTTCTACGGCCTCCAGGCCCCGCACGGCGCGCTGGTCACCCTCATCCGCAACCGCCGCCGGATGCCGGTCGCCACCCGCAACATCGACCTGAAGTCCCGTATCCGCATCCCGGACGCCCCGCCGCGCCGGCTGCTGCACCGCAGCGCGGAGAAGATGCTCCACCTGGACCTGTTCGCGGTGATCGGCATCCTGGTCTCCGCCGAGCTGGACTCCTCCACCGCCGCGGGTTACGCCGGCATCTGCCTCACCGTCGGCCTCGGCGTCCTGTACGTGCTCGTGCTCGTGCCGTACGTGCGCGGCCGGAAGATCCCGCCGAGGGCCGACGTGGTCCTCGCCGCCGTCGACGACTGGCTGGCCGCCTACCGGCCGGAGACGGTCCTGTACTTCTCCGGCTCCAAGGACTCCGCGTACCAGGTCAACATGTGGCTGGAGACGATGGAGCAGCTGGACACCCGGCCGCTGATCATCCTCCGCGAGCGCGCCATCCTGAACAGCCTCGCGCCGACCACGGTCCCCGTCATCTGCGTGCCCGGAGGGGTGCACCTGATGAACCTGGACCTGACGACCGTGCGCGTGGCCCTGTACGCGGCCAACGTCGGCAAGAACATCCACCTGCTGCGCGTCCCCACCATGAAGCACGTCTTCATCGGCCACGGTGACAGCGACAAGCTGGCGAGCGTCAACCCGTACAGCAAGGTCTACGACGAGGTGTGGACCGCCGGCCGCGCCGGCCGCGACCGCTACGCCATCGCCGACGTCGGCATCCGCGACGACGACATCGTGGAGGTCGGCCGCCCGCAGCTCGCGCCCATCCAGGGCTGGCAGGGCGTGCCCGAGGACCGCATGCCGACGGTTCTCTACGCGCCCACCTGGGAGGGCTGGGACGGCAACCCGGGCAACACCTCGATCGTGCTGGCCGGCGTGAACATCGTGAAGAAGCTGATCACGGCCGACCCGCCGGTCCGCGTCCTGTACAAGCCGCACCCGTTCACCGGCACCGTCAGCAAGGAGGCGGGCGCCGCGCACCGGCGGATCACCGCCCTGGTCGAGAAGGCCGCCGCCGAGCGCGCCGCCGACCCCCGCTTCACCGCGGACGCGGCCGCCATGGACCGGGCGAAGGCCGAGCTGAGCCGGATCGAGGCCCGCCTCGCCCAGCTGACCGCGGCCGGCGGGGACAAGGGCGACGAGGCCGAGGCCACCCGTGACGGCGTCGTCGACGTGGCCAAGCACGAGGAGATCGCCCGGCTGCGCGCCGAGTGGAACACCGCCTACTGGCGGTCCTTCCCGTCGTACGAGCACCGCGTCATCACGGGCGCCGAGCCGCGCCTGTACGACTGCTTCAACGTCTCCGACGCGATGGTCTCCGACATCTCCTCCGTGGTCTCCGACTTCATCGCGAGCGGCAAGCCGTACGCGGTCACCGACTCCGCCGAGCTCGGTCCCGAGGAGTTCAAGCGGCAGAACACGGCGGTGCGTGCCGCGGTGATCCTCTCCAACGACGCGGGCCAGCTGGGCGGCCTGCTGGACGCCGTGCGCGATCCGTCCGCCGACACGCTGCTGGACGCCCGCAAGGAGCTCAAGCAGTACCTGCTGGGCCCGGACGAGCCGAGGTCCATCGACCAGTTCAACACCGCGGTGGCCGACCTGGGCCTCAAGGCCGAGGCCCGCAACGTCGGCCAGCAGTCCCGGCTGGGTGCCGCGAACGCGGACCCCGCCGAGGCGGCCGAGCTGACCAACGCGGTGCCCGGTCCGCGCACCACGCCCGCCGGTGACCAGGACGGTGTGAACGCGGGCTGACCCGAACCGTCACGAGGGGCCGGCCCCGGGATCGCTCCCGGGGCCGGCCCCTGTCGTCGCCCGGATCCGTTGTTCAGGTTTCTTACCGGGTGCTCTTACCCCTGCCGCCCGCCGAAGGTGAGCAGCTCTTACCGACCCTACGTACTGTCGGGTGAACACCCCACCCCGTGTGACGTGCACCACTGATTGCCGGGTGCAGGGCAACCGCTCTCACCCTGAGGTCGTCTAACAAGTTGCCATTAAGGCGATACGGGGGAAATGTTCTTTTGGTAAGTAAGGGGGAAGTGTGACCGTCGTGCCGCAGCCTGATGTGAGCGTGATCATCGGGGCGTACGAAGCGATGCCGTACCTGGTCGAGTGCCTGGCGTCCGTCGAGGCCCAGACCATCGACCCGGCACGCCTGGAGGTCATCGCGGTCGACGACGGTTCGACGGACGGCACCGGCGAGTACCTGGAGGAGTTCGCCGCCCGCGCTCCCATGCACGTCACCGTCATCCGCCAGGAGAATTCCGGCGGCCCCAGCGGCCCCCGCAACGTCGGCCTCGGCAAGGCGGCCGGGCGGTACGTGTTCTTCCTGGACGCCGACGACCGGCTCGGCCCCGAGGCCCTTCAGCGCATGGTCGCCATCGCCGACGAGAACGGCACCGACGTGGTGCTCGGCAAGGTCGAGGGCGTCAACCGCATCCCGCCGAAGTCCATGTGGGGCAAGACCCTCGGCCGTACCGACGTCTTCTCCTCCAACATCAAGTTCACGCTGAGCGCGCAGAAGCTGTTCCGCCGTGAGCTGCTGGACCGGCACGGCATGCGGTTCGACGAGTCGCTGTTCACCGGCGAGGACGCCCTGTTCACCATGGAGGCGTACCTGCGCGCGGACGGCGTCTCCGTCGTCGCCGACTACCCCTGCTACTACCTGGTCGGCCGCGACGACGGCAAGCACGTGACCAAGAGCGGCAGCTACACCCTGCGCTTCGACTCGGCGCGCGCCCTGATGAAGCTCATCGACGAGATGGTCCCGGCCGGCGACAAGCGTGACCTGCTCATGGTCCGGCCCTTCCTCATCACCCTCCTGCCGCAGTTCGGGCCGAAGTTCCTCAAGGACAGCGACAAGGTCCGCCGGCACAAGCTGGAGCTGGCCAAGCCGCTCATGGACGCCTACTGGACGCCGGGAGTGGCCCGGCGGCTGAAGGTGCACGAGCGGCTGCGACTGCACCTGGTCGCCCTGCAGCGGTCCGATCTGCTGCTGGACGTCGTGGAGTTCGTCAAGGCGAAGAAGCAGGCCGGCGCGATCCTGGAGAAGCGCGGCACCCGCGTCTATCTCGCCTACCCGCACTTCCGGTCCAGGACGGTCGGCGTCCCCGACGACATCTACCTCGCCGAGCCCCGTGAGGCCCGCGCCGTCCACGGCTACCGCGAGGCCGCTGCCAACTCCTTCCTGCGCCGGGCACTGCGCAAGGTGCGGCGGATGCTCTCGGCGAAGGACTTCAAGGCGGTGGCCTGAGCGACGCCGGGCGGGCGGGCCCGGGCGTCACTCAGGCTTGGGCCCGCTACTGCTTGCCCGGCTGCAGCGCCCGCCGCAGCGGCCGGCCCACCACCCGTCGGGCACGCCGGTAGACGGAGGCGGTCGGCGCCGGGGCCGTGCCCTGCGCCTTGCGCGACCGGGCGAGCTCCTTGCGCAACTTCGCGTTGTCCTCGCTCAGTTCGCTGACCCGGGTGTGCAGCCAGCCGAACCGGCTGCTGAGCGAGGCGAGGTCGGTGTCGTTCCACGGCCGGATGCCCGGCGGGAAGGACAGCGAGCGCATCCGCTCCTCGAATGCGGCACCGCCGTCGCCGTGCGTGAAGGTGTTCGACAACCCGTTCTTGTCCAGGAACCCGACGAACCGGTCGAAGCGCTCCCGGTGACGGCCGACCAGACCGCCGAGGTCCGCCTCCTCGTACAGCCGCGCGGGGTCCGCCGCCTGCGGGTCCTTCACGGCCCTGTCCAGGCGCAGGTGCGGGATCTCGAAGTAGCGGCACAGCTCCAGCGTCCGCGAGTCGCCGCACAGCACGGTCGCCGGCGTCCCCGCCAGCAGTGCGGCGATGTTCCCGTGGATCCGGGAGCCGAAGGAGAAGTCGAAGCCGCGCAGATCGTCGATCCAGGTGACCGGGTCGACGTACACACGGACCTTGTCCTCCCGGTACATCGGGTGGTCCGGGTGCGTCGGCATCGCGGTCACCAGGGAGTTGGGGTCCGTCAGGTCCCGCCAGTGCAGCTGCCGTGCGTCGCTGAGGTTCTGGCCGATGAACCGCAGATGCGGATAGCGCGCGTGGGCAGGGCCGATGATCCGGTCCAGGCCCTGCTTGTGCACCGCGCTGTGCGAACCGTTGACCGCGATCCGCGACTCGGCGGTCAGGCCGGGCACCCGCTTGCGGACGTCGAGCGCGGAGCCGTACAGGAACATCGACGGGCAGCCGATGACCTCCACGTCACGGAAGCCCATGTCCCGCAGGTACTGCTCGGTGAACTCGCCGCGCACCCCGATCGACGCACTGCGCTCCAGCACCGCCGCGCAGAACTCGCGCACGGACTGCTCCATCGGCTTCAGCCGGGCCGGGTCGTAACCCACCCCGGTCTGCGCGCCGACGCCCAGTACCACGACGGGGATCCGGAGCTTGCCGATCAGCCGGGTCAGCCGGTTGAGCTGACGCTCGAAGGACGGCCGGAACGCGTTGGCCAGCGGCACGACGAAGGCGTCGTACTCCTCGTTGATGCGGGCGGCCGCGGCCAGGTCCGTGCCGGTGCCGTTGGAGACGACCTCGGTGTCCGGTGTCTCGAGGATCTTGTGCGCCGCGTCGCTGAAGATCAGGTTGCCCGAGTTGGTGGCGATGACGTCCCGGTGCAGGGCCTCCTCGACGGACAGGACGTCGTACGGGCTCTTGCCCGATCTCAGCAGAATGCGCTTCACAGGGCGATTAGGTGACACAAAATTCAACTTATGTTTGTGACAGCTTTAATTTCTATGCGGAACCAGTACAACCTTTTTGCCATACGCACATGGTGAGCGAACGACTACGCAGCGCCTGTCCGGAGGCTGGACCGGTGGGCGCGGACCGATCCACTTCGCGTAGATTGCCGCACAGGCGGCCGGAACCGCGCGCGGGGCCGCGAGCGGGTGCAAGAGGGCACAAGAGGGGAACAGAGGGCAAGGTGGCAAGGCTGAGGAAGGCCGTGGGCGAGGCCCGCAGGATCGTCGTCAAGGTGGGCTCCTCGTCACTGACCACCGCGGCCGGCGGACTGGACGCCGACCGCGTCGACGCGCTGGTCGACGTGCTGGCCAAGAGCCGCAGCGGGGGAGAGCGGGAGGTCGTCCTCGTCTCCTCCGGCGCCATCGCCGCAGGCCTGGCCCCGCTCGGACTGCGCCGCCGGCCGAAGGACCTGGCCCGCCAGCAGGCCGCCGCCAGCGTCGGCCAGGGCCTGCTCGTCGCCCGCTACACCGCCTCGTTCGCCCGCTACGGCGTCCGGGTCGGCCAAGTCCTGCTCACCTCCGACGACATGAGCCGCCGCGCCCACCACCGCAACGCCTCCCGCACCCTCGACAAGCTCCTCGCGATGGGCGCCTTCCCGATCGTGAACGAGAACGACACCGTCGCCACCGACGAGATCCGCTTCGGCGACAACGACCGCCTCGCCGCCCTCGTCGCCCACCTCGTCCATGCCGACCTCCTCGTGCTCCTCTCCGACGTCGACGGCGTCTACGACGGCGACCCCAGCAAGCCCGGCACCTCCCGGATAGCGGAAGTGAAGGGGCCGGAGGACCTCGCGGGGGTGGAGATCGGCAGCGCGGGCAAGGCCGGCGTCGGCACCGGCGGGATGGTCACCAAGGTCGAGGCCGCCCGGATCGCCGCCGCCGCCGGCATCCCCGTGGTCCTCACCAGCGCCGTGCACGCGGCGGAGGCCCTGAGTGGCGGCGACACCGGCACCTACTTCCACCCCGCCGGCAAGCGGTCCGCCGACCGGCTCCTGTGGCTCCAGCACGCCTCCACCCCGCAGGGCGCGCTGATCCTGGACGACGGGGCGGTGGACGCCGTGGTCAAGCGGCGCACGTCGCTGCTGCCCGCCGGAATCGCCGCCGTGGAGGGCGAGTTCAGCGCCGGTGACCCCGTCGAACTGCGCGACACGGCGGGTCGTGCGGTGGCCCGGGGGCTCGTCAACTTCGACGCCAAGGAGATCCCCCGGCTGATCGGGCGTTCGACCCGTGAGCTGGCCCGGGATCTCGGCCCGGCGTACGAGCGCGAGGTCGTACACAGGGACGACCTGGTGCTCCTGCACGCGTGACACTCGCAAAACCGCTCGTAAGCGGGTCGTGGGGAACGCCCCCGGCGGGGGACGTTCCGTAAAACCACCACGCGGAGCCCGACGGCCTGCTCAACTTTGTCTTCGGGACTGTTACCGGAACACGTTCCGTCGAGGGCCGAGCGAGCCAAGCGTGAAGGAGGCCGTGGTGAGACGAGCGCGCCCTGGGGCGACGTCGCGCGGCGCTCTGACGAGCGTCGCGGCCGGGGACGCCTACGAGGAGCCCAGGGACCTGCCCCGGCTCTGGCACGTCACCCTCAGCGTCTCCGGCAAGCAGGTCCCCCTGCCGGAACTGCGGCGGGCCCTGGAACAACTGGCCCACGACCACCCCTTCCTGCTGACCAGCAGATACGCCACCGACCACGCCGAGATCCGGTACTGGGAAGAGGCCCGCGACCTGCACGACGCCGCCGCCGTCGCCCTGCGCCTGTGGGGCGAACACCGGCAGAGCGCCGGCCTTCCGCCCTGGGAGATCGTCGGCCTGGAGGTCATCGACCGCGAGACGTACCACCACCGCATCGCCGAGGGCTACGGCCCGGCACCGGCCACGCCGGTGGGGGTGCATCCGTTCTGAGCCGGGGGCCGCGCCCGGCCCAGGGGGGCGGCCGGGCTGGGGTGCGCCGGTGCGCGCGGGAACGGTGGGCCGGAACGCACGGCGTGAGCGGCATGCCGTGTGCGGGACGCCCTGTGCGGGGGACCGCGTCGTGGTGAGCGGGGCCGCGGCGAGCGGGCCGGGCCGGCGCGGCGTGTGCGGCGGGCTGGGCGGACGCGCCGGGTCGACGGGCTCGGGCCGGGAGGGCCTGGCCGGGCGGGCTCGTGGCGTGGGCCCGCGCCGGGGTGGCGGTTCACCCCTTTTGCGGTGTCTCGCCGTATGGGACACCAGCTGAACCGTCCCGCGCGGCGCACTACCCTTCCCCCATGACCACGCTCTCGCCGTACGACTCCATGTCCCCGGTCACCCAGGCCGCCTACCGGGCCAAGGCCGCCGCGGCCGACCTCGCGCCGCTCCCGCGCGCTGAGAAGGACGACGCGCTGCTCGCCATCGCCGACGCCCTGGAGGTCCGGACCAGCGAGATCGTCGAGGCCAACGCCAAGGACGTCGCCAAGGCCCGGGAGAACGGCACCAGCGAGGCCATCGTCGACCGGCTCACCCTCACCCCCGAGCGGGTCCGCGCCATCGCCGCGGACGTCCGTGACGTGGCCAAGCTGCCCGACCCGGTCGGTGAGATCGTCCGTGGCTCCACCCTCCCCAACGGCATCGACCTGCGCCAGGTCCGCGTCCCGCTCGGCGTCGTCGGCATCATCTACGAGGCCCGCCCGAACGTCACCGTGGACGCCGCCGCCCTCTGCCTGAAGTCCGGCAATGCCGTGCTGCTGCGCGGCTCCGCCTCCGCCTACGAGTCCAACACCGCCCTCGTCCGCGTCATCCGGGACGCCGTCGGCGGCTCCGGGCTGCCCGCCGACGCCGTCCAGCTGGTGCCCGGCGAGAGCCGCGAGTCCGTACGCGAGCTGATGCGGGCCCGGGGGCTCGTCGACGTCCTCATCCCGCGCGGCGGCGCCTCCCTGATCCAGACCGTGGTCAACGAGTCCACCGTCCCGGTGATCGAGACCGGCACCGGCAACTGCCACGTCTACGTCGACGCGGCCGCCGACATCGACATGGCGATCGACATCCTGATCAACTCCAAGGCCCAGCGGGTCAGCGTCTGCAACGCCGCCGAGACCCTCCTCGTCCACCAGGACATCGCCCCCGAGTTCCTGCCGCGCGCCCTCGACGCCCTCGCCGCGGCCGGCGTCACCGTGCACGCCGACGAACGCGTGATGGCCTACGCCAAGGACTCCAAGGCGACCGTCGTGGAGGCCGTGGCCGAGGACTGGGAGACCGAGTACCTCTCGTACGACATCGCCGCCGCCGTCGTGGACTCCCTCGACAAGGCCGTCGAGCACATCCGGCTGTGGACCTCCGGCCACACCGAGGCGATCGTCACCACCTCCCAGCAGGCCGCCCGCCGCTTCACCCAGCTGGTCGACTCCACCACCGTCGCCGTGAACGCCTCGACCCGCTTCACCGACGGCGGCCAGTTCGGCTTCGGCGCCGAGATCGGCATCTCCACCCAGAAGCTGCACGCCCGCGGCCCGATGGGACTGCCGGAGCTGACCAGCACGAAGTACATCGTCACCGGCGACGGCCACGTGCGCCCCTGAGGATCACCTGTTCGGTCCCGCGTCCCGAAGATGGCGGGCGGCCGAAACGGTGTCTCTTCAGTCAGACGAATTTCCATACCGTCTGCCCAAATTGACCCCCCAGGTCTACTCTGGATGCGTGCCGGAGGACGTGGGGGGCACGCCGTTCCCTGACGGCTGGGAGCCCGACGACGACCACGACCACGGGGTGTCGGACGAAGAGTTCGCCTCCGTGGTCTTCGACGAGGCCTTCGTGCAGGCGGCCACGGTCCATGAGCCGACCGCCGTCGAGCGCCTCCTGGCCGCCGCGCAGGCCAGAGCCGAGGCCTCCGAGGCGGAGGCCCGTCGCGCTCACGCCCGAAGCGAGCACTACGACGACAAGTACTCACCCGAGGGGACCGATCTCGGCCAAGATCGGGACGAGGACGAACTGGAGGACACCTACGTCCTCGACGACCGTCACGGCCCCTTCGGTGCCTACGGCCGACAGGTCCGCTGGCACCGGCCCGTGGCCTGGGTGCTCGCCGTCGTGATGGGCATAGGCATGGTCGCCCTGGCCTTCGCCGCCGTCTACCGGGGCGGCTCGGCCGGCACCCGCGACGGGGTCCCCACGCCCGCCCGGACCGGCCTGGAACAGGGCAGCGCCGCCGCGCCCTCCGCCTCCGCCGAGTTCTCCCAGCCGGCGGCCTCGGCCACCCCGCGCACCCCCTGAACTCCCGGCCCCGCTCTTGGTGAGCACCTGTCAGAAGTTGTCGCGTAGCAGGGCGTTTACCCAGGGCTCGCGAGACCTACTCTGAAAGTATGGGCGGGCCAGGAGACCCACCGGAGGGCACACCCGAGGGCGGCCCCGGAGGTGGCGAGGACGAATACCGATCCGTCGTGTTCGACGAATCGTTCGTCCGCGCTGCCCGCCTCCAGGAGTACTCCGCCGAGGAGCGGATGGCCGACCACGCGCCCGCCGTACGCCGCCGCCCGCCCCTGCACCGCGGGCTCACCCGGCAGGCCCTGATCCTCGTCCTGCTGATCGCCGTCGCCTTCGCCACCGCGATCTACATGGGCGTCCGCCACCCTTACGGCCCCCCGCAGACCAGGCGCCCCGTCGAGCCCCTGCGGATGACGGTGATCCCGCTGGCCCCCACGAGCAAGGTGCCGGGCGCCGCCGACGCCGAGAGCCTGTACGCGCACAGCCCGGCCGCCCAGTTCGAGGTCGGTGCCGAGGGCATACCGCTGCCGGCCTCCCGCAGCACCGCCCACTTCTCCGACAGCCAGGTGGTGACCGCGCTCACCACGGCCAAGGACTACATCGTCCGCTCCTCGCTCTACCCCGAGGTGCTGACCGGCCGTGAGGTCCGTCCCGCCCGGTCCCTCCTCGACGCCGACCAACTCGACCAGTTCGACCAGAGCTTCGACCACCCGGCGGCGGACGGACGGCACGCCCCCACCGGCTGGCTGGTCCGCCTCGACCCCTCGCGCGCCCAGCTCGCCGACGACCGGATCCGCGTCCAGGGCGACCTCGCCGCCAGTGAGAGCGACTCGGGCGCGCTGGAGGTCACCGCAGACCACACCTTCGTCTACGCGCTGCGTCCCACCGGCGCCGCGGCGAACGCACCCGTGTCCCTGTTCACCGTCCGCCGCGAGCTGACCTTCCGCTTCACCCGCGACGACCTGCGCACCCACCAGGTCCAGCTGGTCACGTCCTACGTCCAGGCGGGTCCCCTCGCCTGCGCCGAGGACTCCACCGCCTACCTCCGCCCCCTCCTGGCCGGCCAGACGGCCCACACCGGCGGGCCCGCGGGCACCGACCCCTATGAGACGGACAGCCCCACCGCCCTGTGCGGGACGCTGGCCACCGGGGCCGAGCCGAAGGTGTGAGCGGGGAGGGAAGGCGGCACCACCACCGGACCCCGCCGGCGTGGGACGAGCACCGTCGCGGCGGTGACGACGTCAGCCCTCCTGAGGCGCGTCCGCCGGGCCCTCCTGCGCCGGGGGCGGGCTGCGGAAGCCGTCGAAGCCGCGGCGGACCCGGCCGCTCAGGTCGCCCGCGCCGCCCGCGAGATCCGTGACCAGCTTCATCAGCGGGTCCTTGGAGGCCTTCACATCGCTCGCGTAGCTCGCCGCCGACTCCCGGAAGGAGTCGCTGACCGAGGTGTCCTTGTCCTCGTCGCGCCTCGGGTAGTGGCCGTCCATGATCCGCTGGAAGTCCCGGGACTCGGCCCACTTCTTCAGCTCGGCCGCACGGATCGTGGCGAAGGGGTGCGAGCGGGGCAGCACGTTCAGGATCTTCAGCACCGAGTCGCGCAGATCGCCCCCGGACTCGTACTCCTCGGCCTGCTCCAGGAACGCGTCCACGTTCATCTCGTGCAGGTGGTTACCGCCCGCGATCTTCATCAGGCCGCGCATGGAGGCCCGCACGTCCTGCCCCACCAGCAGCCCCGCCCGGTCCGCCGACAGCTCCGACTTGCGGAACCACTCCCTGAGCGCCGTGATGATCGCCATGACCGCGAAGTTGCCCAGCGGGATCCAGGCGACCTTCAGCGCGAGGCTGGTCAGGAACAGCAGGATCGTGCGGTACACCGAGTGCCCGGACAGCGCGTGGCCCACCTCGTGTCCGACGACCGCGCGCATCTCCTCCTCGTCGAGGAGTTCCACGAGCCCCGTGGTGACCACGATGATCGGCTCGTCCAGGCCGATGCACATCGCGTTCGGCTGCGGATCCTGGTTGACGTACATCGGCGGGACCTTCTCCAGGTCCAGGATGTAACAGGAGTCCAGCAGCATGTCGTGCAGGTGCTGGAACTGCCGCTCGGAGACGCGCACCGAGTCGGACAGGAAGAGCAGCCTCAGGCTCCGCTCGGGCAGCAGCCCGCTGAGGGCCTTGAAGACGGTGTCGAATCCGCTCAGCTTGCGCAGCGCGACCAGGGCCGAGCGGTCGGCCGGGTGCTCGTAGGCACGCGAGGAGATCCCCGGGAAGCGCCTGCGCTGCCTGCTCGGCACGCGCTCGTGCCCCGTGTGCTGCTGGCCGTCGTCGGACATGACTTCCCCCATGTGCGTGTGAGTGCCCACTGTGCCCCCGAGGCGGAGCCCAGCCTAGGCGGAGATACCGTGGACGGGCAGTACAGCCGAAGGAGTCCAGTCATGGAGCACCACCCCGCAGCCGCCTGGCTGACCGAGGCCGCGACGAGCGCCGTCCAACAGCACGGGTCGGGCAATCTGCTCCGTATCGTCCTGATCGTGATGGTCCTGGGCTGTGTACTGACCGCATGGTTCCTGCTGCGCGGCTACAAGCGGAAGGACGACTGACGGCCCGCGAAAGTTCCAGCGCTCGTCCTCAACGGCGGAGTCGGCGTGATCGCCGCGGAGCCGCCCGCTTACGATGAGCCGACATCTTTATCCCGCCCACACGCGTTAGGTCCTGCCGAAGATGAGCCTTCACAGCGCCGCAGCCCCGTTGGTCAACCTCGCCGAAGCCGAGGGCGGCCACCACACCAGCCTCAACCCGGCCGTCACCGGTGGCAGCGCCCTGGTCATCCTGCTCCTCCTGCTGTGGATCACCACCCGCTTCAACCGCGACCGCTGAGCAGGGACCCCGTCCCCGGCCGGACGTCCGAGACCGGGCCGGTAGGGTCTGCACGCATGGGAGAGCAGGACATGCCTACCGGTCCGGCGCGCGAGACGGCCGACGACCCGGTGAAGCGCCCGCGGTACCGGCAGTTCCGGCCGGGCCACGGCCCCGCCCACACGGGCAAGCGACGTCTCGGCGTCATGGGCGGGACCTTCGACCCGATCCACCACGGGCACCTCGTGGCGGCCAGCGAGGTCGCCGCGCAGTTCCAGCTGGACGAGGTGGTGTTCGTGCCCACCGGCCAGCCCTGGCAGAAGTCCCACCGCAAGGTCTCCCCGGCCGAGGACCGCTACCTGATGACGGTCATCGCGACCGCCGAGAACCCGCAGTTCTCCGTCAGTCGCATCGACATCGACCGCGGCGGCCCCACCTACACCGTGGACACGCTGCGCGACCTGCGCGCGCTCAACCCCGACACGGACCTGTTCTTCATCACCGGCGCAGACGCCCTCGCCCAGCTGCTGACCTGGCGGGACAGCGAGGAGCTGTTCTCCCTCGCCCATTTCATCGGCGTCACCCGGCCCGGCCACCACCTGACCGACCCGGGCCTTCCCGAAGGCGGTGTCTCGCTCGTCGAGGTGCCCGCGCTGGCCATCTCCTCCACGGACTGCCGTGCGAGAGTCGCCAAGGGAGACCCCATCTGGTACATGGTGCCGGACGGAGTCGTGCGCTACATCGACAAGCGCGAGCTGTACCGCGGCGAGTGAGCCGAGAGGGGCACCGGTGAACGACCGATACGACGCGGGTGAGGCCGGCTACGGCGCAGGCCCGTACGAACTCGTCGGCTACGACGAGTACGGCCAGCCCATGTACCGGCAGGTCCCGGCACAACAGGCACCGCAGGCTCAGCAGGCGACCTACGACCCGTACGCCCAGCAGCAGGGCTACGGCTACGACCCGTACGCCACCGGCCAGCCGCCGCCGGTGCCTCCCTCCTACGCCACCGGCCAGCCGCCGCCGGTGCCTCCCTCCTACGACACCGGCCGCAGGCCGCCCGCGTACGACGGCTACGGCACCCAGGCCCCGTACGACCCCTACGGCACCGGCCCCCAGCACCCCGTCGGCCACGACCCCTACGGGCAGACCGCGACCAGCGGGCAGCAGCCCCGGGTCACCGGGCAGACCGCCCACATCCCGCAGCAGGCCGGCCCCGCGCAGGACCCGCACGCCCCGGCGCGGCCCGCGGAACCGCGGGACGACGGCGAACGGGACTACCACACCGAGCAGTTCGCGTTCGTCGAGGAGCCGGACGGCGACTCCGAAGACGTCATCGACTGGCTGAAGTTCACCGAGAACCGCACCGAACGCCGCGAGGAGGCCCGCCGCCGCGCCCGCAGCCGGATCATCGCCCTCCTGGTCGTCCTCGCCCTCGTCGCCGTCGGTGGCGTCGGCTACCTCTGGTACGCCGGCAAGCTGCCCGGCCTGACCTCCTCCGGCTCCAAGCCCGGCGCGGCCACGCCGGTCAGCGCCCAGAAACGCGACGTGATCGTCGTCCACCTGCACAACACCGGCAAGGGCGGCACCTCCACGGCGCTCCTCGTCGACAACACCACCACCAAGCAGGGCAGCACCGTGCTGCTGCCCAACTCGCTCGCACTGAGCGACGACGACGGCTCCACGACGACCCTCGCCAAGTCGGTGGACGACGACGGCGCCTCCGGCACCCGCGACCAGCTCGACACCGTCCTCGGCACCAACATCCAGGGCACCTGGCGTCTCGACACCCCCTACCTGCAGAACCTGGTCGACCTGGTCGGAAACATCGACGTCGACACCAACACCGACGTGCCCGACCCGGACGCCAAGAAGAAGGGCAGCGAGCCCATCGTCCACAAGGGCAGCGCCCAGACCCTCAGCGGCAAGATGGCCGTCGCCTACGCCACGTACCGCGCCGCCGGCGAGGCCCAGAACGCCCAGCTGGAGCGGTTCGGCCAGGTCATGCAGGGCGTGTTGCGCAAGCTGTCCTCGGACCCGTCGTCCGCCACGACCACCGTGCAGACCCTCGCGCAGATCCTCGATCCGCCGCTCACCGACAAGGACCTGGGCACCTTCCTCGCCAGGCTCGCCGACCTCGCCAAGACCGGCGACTACAAGACCGCCCTGCTGCCCGTGCAGGCCGACGGCACCCTGAGCGCGAAGACCAGCGACAGCGTGGTGAAGGACATCCTCGGCGGCACCGCCAAGAGTCCCGACGCCGGCTCCGCGGTCCGGGTCTCCGTGCAGAACGCCACGGGTGTGAAGGACGACACCGAGAAGGCCCGCGTGGTGCTGCTCAACGGCGGCTTCACCTTCCTGGAGGGCGGTAGCGCCTCCGGCGCCCAGGCCGCCTCGAAGGTGGTCTACTCGGACGCCGCCCACAAGTCGGACGCCGCCGAGGTAGCCAAGACCCTCGGTCTGCCCGCCGGCTCCGTGGCCAAGGGAACGGTCACCTCCGGAGCCGACGTCTCGGTCGTCCTCGGGCAGGACTACAAGCCCGCCGTCTCCTGACCGGGCCCGCGCACCCCACGTGCCGCTCTTATCGCGTGGGGTGCGCCGGTCGGTCCGTGAGACCCTTGAGGTCCAGTGACCGCCGACCGAAAGCTTCGTAGTGACCGCCACCGACCGTTCTCTTGAGCTCATCAACACCGCCGCCCAGGCGGCGGCCGACAAGCTCGCCCACGACGTCATCGCCTACGACGTCAGCGACGTGCTGTCGATCACGGACGCCTTCCTGCTGGCCTCAGCGCCGAACGACCGCCAGGTCAGGGCCATCGTCGACGAGATCGAAGAGCGCCTGCTGAAGGAACTCGGCGCCAAGCCGGTGCGCCGCGAGGGCGACCGCGAGTCCCGCTGGATCCTGCTCGACTACGTCGACATCGTCGTCCACGTGCAGCACAGCGAGGAGCGCGTCTTCTACGCCCTGGAGCGGCTGTGGAAGGACTGCCCCGAGCTCGAGCTGCCCGCCGACGCCAAGGCCACCCGGGGCAAGGCGGAGGAGCACGCCAGGCTGCAGGCCGCCGAGGCCGAGCAGGAGCCGGGCGGGGAGTGGTGATGAGCTCCACCGGTGAGGTGACCGACCGCAAGGACCGTGGTCGCCGGATCATCCTGTGGCGGCACGGGCAGACCGCCTGGAACGTCGAGCGTCGCTTCCAGGGCAGCACGGACGTCGCGCTGACCGAGACCGGCATCGGCCAGGCCCGCCGCGCCGCCCGGCTGCTGGCCTCCCTGCGGCCCGACGCGATCATCTCCTCGGACCTGCAGCGGGCGTCGAACACGGCCGCCGAGCTGGCCACCCTCACCGGCCTCGACATCACCCGCGAGGAGGGCCTGCGCGAGACGTACGCGGGCGTGTGGCAGGGGCTGACGCACGAGGAGATCATCGCCCGCTACGGCGAGGAGTACGCCGCCTGGAAGCGCGGCGAGGCCGTACGCCGCGGCGGCGGCGAACTGGAGACCGAGGTCGCCGACCGTGCCGCACCCGTCGTGCTGCGGCACGCCGAGAAGCTGCCCGAGGACGGCACCCTCGTCGTCGTCAGCCACGGCGGCACCATCCGCACCACCATCGGCCGGCTCCTCGGCCTGGAGGCCCGGCACTGGGAGAGCCTCGGCGGCCTCTCCAACTGCTGCTGGTCCGTGCTCGGCGAAGGCGCGCGCGGCTGGCGGCTGCTGGAGCACAACGCGGGCACCCTGCCGGAGCCCGTCCTCGGCGACGACGACTGAGCTTCGAAGGCTCACCGGCCCCCGGATTTCACTTTCTGGCAGGTCACAGGCTAAAGTTCTTCTTGTTCGCCCCGCCGAGCGGGAAGCGAGACACCATGCGGCTTCGCTGCATGGCAAGGGGCTATAGCTCAGTTGGTAGAGCGCCTGCATGGCATGCAGGAGGTCAGGAGTTCAATTCTCCTTAGCTCCACTGGTCGACACTCTGTTGAGTTGTCAAAGATCGGTGATGAAGGTCCCGTCCCCGTCAGGGGGCGGGATTTTCTGTGTTCCAGCGGCGGATGACGTCCTCTGCCTCCTCGTCCTCGTGTGCCGGGGGCCACAGCCGCTCCCGTCGCTCCCGCAGCAGCTCGACCTTCTCGCGCGATGCCTCGTCCTCCGGGGTGTAGACCACGATCCGGCACTCGGGCATCCCGTCGATGGACAGCGACTGCGAGGTCATCCGCATCTCGCCCACCGCCGGGTGCCGGAACGTCTTCACCCGCGGTCCCGGAAGCACCACCTCACCGCTCGCCCACAGCTCCGCGAACCAGGGGCTCGCCGCGGAAAGGGCGCGTATGTAGTCCTCCCACGCCGGCTCGCCGACATGTCTGCCGTACGCCGACCGCAGCGTCGCCACCATCAGCGGCAGCTCACGCTCCCGCCACACCACGGGGCAGGCGTGTGCCGGCAGGGTGAACAGCGTCCACAGCACGTTCGGCAGGCCGATGCCGAGGGCCTCCGGCACCACGAACAGGTCGCGGTAGGCCGCGTTGGTGGCCAGGACGTCGTAGCGCGCGTTGTAGACCACCGCGAGCAGCGGGTTCAGGGCGTCGAGGATGCCCTGGACTTCCGGCCCGATCCGGCGGGTCAGGGACTCCCGGTCCGGCGCGAAGGCCACCTCCGCCAGCCGGTACAGATGCTCCCGCTCCGGGGCGTCCAGCCGCAGCGTGCGGGCGACCGCGTCCAGCACCTGCGGCGAGGCGTTGATCGGCCGGCCCTGCTCCAGCCACGTGTACCAGGTCACGCCCACGCCGGAGAGCTGTGCGACCTCCTCACGGCGCAGCCCGGGTGTGCGCCGCCGCAGGCCCGGTGGCATCCCCACGTCGGCCGGTGTCACCCGGGCGCGCCTGCTGCGCAGGAAGGCGGCCAGCTCCGGCCTGCGGCGCTGGGCGCTCGCCGCCCGCGTCGACCTGTGCGTCGTGTTCCCCGTGTCCGTCGTCATCGTCCGTCCCCCGTCCCCGTCGTCCCGTCCTCATCGTCGGCACCCGGACCGGGCCCTGCCAGGTGCTGGCAGTACCAGCATCGACGGGCACTCGGCAC
Source organism: Streptomyces sp. NPDC048191 (assembly GCF_040652655.1). Taxonomy (NCBI): domain Bacteria; kingdom Bacillati; phylum Actinomycetota; class Actinomycetes; order Kitasatosporales; family Streptomycetaceae; genus Streptomyces; species Streptomyces sp. NPDC048191. The sequence goes on along the minus strand of NZ_JBEZMO010000006.1, from coordinate 4,367 downwards.
CGGTACCGGACCGTCGTCACGCTCGGTTGGCATGACGACGACATCCCGGACCGGGCCGGGCACCGAGCCCGTTCCGAACCCTGCGACCAGTGAAGCACCTGCCACTGACAGTCACCGACCGACCGCCGGCCGACCCGATTCATCCATCACGGACAGTGAAGCACCCGCCACTGACAACCGGCCCCGGCTGCTGCTCGCGGTCCTGCTCACCGCCCTGTTCATGTCGGCTCTCGACGCCTTCATCGTGAACGTCGCCGCCCCGACGATCGGTTCCGGGCTCCATGCCTCGGGCGCCGACCTGCAGCTGATCGTCGCCGGCTACACCATCTCCTACGCCGTGCTGCTGATCACCGGCGCCCGGCTCGGCGACCGGCTCGGCCACGGCCGGGTCCACCTCGCCGGCGTCGCCCTGTTCACCGCGGCCTCGCTCGCCTGCGGACTGGCGCAGGGGGCGACCGAACTGATCGTCTTCCGGCTGGTGCAGGGCGCCGGTGCGGCGCTGGCCATCCCGCAGGTGCTGAGCCTGATCCAGCGCACCTTCACCGGCGAGGCCAGGGCCCGGGCGCTCGGCGGCTACGCGGCGGTCCTCGCCGTCGGCGCGGCGGCCGGGCAGGTCGTGGGCGGGTTGCTGGTCAGTGCCGATCTGTTCGGCACCGGCTGGCGGCCGGTGTTCCTGGTCAACGTGCCGGTGGGTGCCCTGCTGCTCGTGCTCGGCCGCCGGTGTGACTGAGCGCGATAGTTGGCCCGTCTGGCCAAGTAGTTGCTCAGATCCGCGCCCGCAAGTCAGCCGCCGTGGAGCACAGCCGCCGCAATCTCCCGCACGCGGTCCAGGGTGATCCCGGTGCGCTGTTCGACGGCGAGGGGATGGTCGGTGGGCTCGAGCTCGACGAAGGGGCGCTCACCGAACGGGCGGGTGTGCACGTGCGTTTTCAGATTGAGGGTGGCCGGGTAGACCGGTAGGTCGGTGGTGAGCCAGCCGAAGCACGGCTTCTCAGCCTCGCGGCCGGGGGTGTCCAACAGGTCCGCAGTCTTGGAGAAGCTTTCGCGGCTAAGCGAGACCCAGACGCCCCAGGAGAACACCTCGTCACTGCCGATGACCGGTATCTCGATCATGTCCTTGACGAAGTAGTGCTGTTCGCGGACCACGCACTGGTCCGCGAACAGCAGGCAGTCATCGGCGTCGGCGAAGGCCGGATTCCACACGGCCGGAGCCTCGGCCGTGTTGTTCTCAGTCGTGGGTGACGTTCTCGGTGAGCAGGCGGAGCAAGTGCTTTGCGGTGGCGTCCTGCTCGGGGGTCAGACCCATGGCCTCGCCGATGGCCAGCGGGACGGCGCGGGCCTTCTCCTGAAGGTCCGCGCCGGCTGGGGTGAGGCGTACGGCGACGGAGCGTTCGTCCTCGGCGCGTCGTTCGCGGCGAATCAGGCCACCGGCCTCAAGGCGCTTGAGGAGCGGCGAAAGGGTGCTGGATTCCAGCTGGAGCGCCGTGCCCAGCTCCCGTACGGAGACCGAGCCCTGCTCCCACAACACCAGCATGACGAGGTACTGCGGGTAGGTCAGCCCCAGCTCGTCCAGCAGTGGACGGTAGCGGGTCGTGACCGCCCGCGAGGCCGCGTACAGGGCGAAGCAGAGCTGGTCCTGAAGCAGCAGCGAACCTACTGCGGCGTCGTCGCGCGTGTTCTGGCCCATGAGCGCCGTCCTTACCTCTGGTGATCGGCCAGGCACATCCTACCCATTCCAAGCGTCCTCGACTATGTCTTGTTCGATTCAGTTGTGCGCGACTAAATCGAGCGCTACGGTGTTCTCGTGACCGCCGAACGGCCGGACACATCCCTCGCCGAGGCTGCCGCCCCGGCATCAGCCCAAGGAGTCCCCATGCCCGAGAACATCACCGGCCCCGTACTGGAACCGGCCGCCGCCGCGTTCGCCGAGGCCACCGCCAACCCGCCGTATCTGTTCGACCTCGGTCCGGTCGAGGGCCGCAAGGCGGTCAATGAGGTCCAGTCCGGCGACATCGCCAAGCCCGAGATCGCTGAGGAGTGGGTGACCGTGCAGGGCGGGCCCACCGGCACCGTCCGGGCGCGCATCGTCCGTCCCGTCGGCGCCGCCGGCCGGCTGCCCGTTGTCCTCTACATCCACGGTGCGGGCTGGGTCTTCGGCAACGCCCACACCCACGACCGCCTGGTGCGCGAACTCGCCGTCGGCGCGAACGCCGCGGTCGTCTTCCCCGAGTACGACCTCTCCCCCGAGGCGCGCTACCCCGTCGCGATCGAGCAGAACTACGCCGTCGCCCGCTGGGTCGTGGAGCAGGGTTCGGCGAAGGGCCTGGACGCCAGCCGGATCGCGGTGGCCGGGGACTCGGTGGGCGGCAACATGGCCGCCGCGCTGACCCTGATGGCCAAGCAGCGCGGTGACGTTCCCCTGGTGCAGCAGGTGCTGTTCTACCCGGTCACCGACGCGAGCTTCGACACCGCCTCCTACCACCAGTTCGCGACCGGCTACTTCCTGCGCCGGGACGCCATGCAGTGGTTCTGGGACCAGTACACGACCGACGCGGCCGAACGCGCCCAGATCACCGCCTCTCCGCTGCGCGCCACGACCGAGCAGCTCACCGGTCTGCCCCCGGCCCTGGTCATCACCGGCGAGGCCGACGTGCTGCGCGACGAGGGCGAGGCATACGCGGGCAAGCTCCGCCAGGCCGGCGTCCCCGTCACGGCCGTCCGCTACCAGGGCGTCATCCACGACTTCGTCATGCTCAACGCCCTGCGCGAGACCCACGCCGCCGAAGCCGCCATCAACCAGGCCATCGACACACTGCGCACCGCACTCGGCACCGCCTGAGCGCGCTCAGCCACATCCGGCGCCCGTAACACCCCCGCACTACACCCGGCCGGACCGCCCGGGTCCCGCCTCCGTACCCGCGTGGCGTGCGCCCTGCGCCGCGCACCAGGAGTTCCCCATGCGCACCGCACCTGTCCGAATCAACCGCAAGATCGCAGTCGCCGCAGCAGCCGCCCTCATCGCCGGGGTAACCATCACCGCCCACGCGTCGGCCTCACCCGCTGCACCGTCCGCCACCACAACCGCCCCGGTGCTGGAAAAGGACGCCCAGGCGTTCGCCGACGCGGCCGCGAAGAACCCGCCCATCTACACCCTGTCCTACGGCGACGCCCGCAAGGCACTCGACAGCGCCCAGGCCGGCCCTGCGGACAAGCTCCCGGCGGACATCAGCCACCGCACCCTCAAGGTGGGACCCACCGGCGAGGTGACCATCCGGATCGTCCGTCCCGCCGGAGTGAGCGGCAAGCTCCCGGCCGTCATGTACTTCCATGGCGGCGGCTGGGTCCTCGGCAACGAGAACACCCACGACCGGCTGGTGCGGCAGATCGCCAACGGCGCCCGCGCTGCGGTCATCTTCGTCGACTACACGCCCTCGCCCGAGGCGCGTTACCCCATCGCCATCGAGCAGGCGTACGCGGCCACCAAGTGGGTCGCCGAGCACGGTGACGAGATCAATGTCGACGGCTCCCGGATCGCCGTCGCCGGCGACAGTGTCGGCGGCAACATGACCGCCGCCGTCACCCTCATGGCCAAGCAGCGCCGCGGCCCTGCCCTGCGCGAGCAGGTGCTCTTCTACCCGGTCACCGATGCCAACTTCAACACGGCCTCCTACCGGGAGTTCGCCGACGGACCCTGGCTGACCCGCAAGGCCATGAAGTGGTTCTGGGACGCCTACGCCCCCAACGCCAAGGACCGCAAGCAGATCCTCGCCTCGCCACTGCGCGCGAGCCTCAACCAGCTCGAAGGCCTGCCCAAGGCCCTGGTCATCACCGACGAGGCCGACGTCCTGCGCGACGAGGGCGAGGCGTACGCCGCCAAGCTCCGCGCCGCCGGCAACGACATCACCACCGTCCGCTACCAGGGCACCATCCACGACTTCGCCATGCTCAACGCCCTCGCCCACACCAACGCCGCCAAGGCAGCCGTCGACCAGGCCAGCCACTTCCTCTACACCGGCCTTCACAGCGGCTCCTGACGCCCGCTCCAGAGCGGACCGGCTCCGGCAGTGCCGCCGAGCCCGGTCCCGCGGGGAGCGTGAGGACCAGTCCGACCCCCGCCGGCGCACGGGACGGCGCCGCCACGGACGCGGCCTTCGCCCAGCCGCAGCCGGGCTGCAGAGCCAGTGGGACGTGGTCCGCAGCCCGCCCGCTGCCCCAAAGACCCAGAGAAGTATCAGAGATGCCGCCGCGCTCTTCCCGGATCCGCTAACTTATGCAGCACCAGCGGCCCGACGGCACGGTCACCGTGCCCGAGGTGCTGCGGCGCTGGGGGCTGCCGGAGGTGCTGGGCAGGCCGTGAGCCACCGGCC